>DATBLN010000116.1:0-5808 GCA_036555345.1 Steroidobacteraceae bacterium | reverse complement strand
ACGAACTTCTCCCTGGCGCCCGCGCCCGCGTAGACCTCGGCGAGCGCGCGCAGCTGCGAGTTCGACCCGAACACGAGGTCGACCCGCGTGCCGGTCCACTGGACCTTGCCCGTCCTGCGGTCGCGGCCCTCGAACACGTCCTTCGCGCCCGAGACCGGCTTCCACTCGGTGCGCATGTCGAGCAGGTTCACGAAGAAGTCGTTGGACAGCGTCTCCGGCTTCGAGGTGAACACTCCATGCTTCGACCCGCCGACGTTGGTCCCCAGCACGCGCATGCCGCCGATGAGGACGGTCATCTCGGGAGCGGTGAGCGTCAGCAGCTGCGCCCGGTCGACGAGCAGATGCTCGGCGGGAACCGCGAACCTGCCCTTCAGGTAGTTGCGGAAGCCGTCGGCGATCGGCTCGAGCACGGCAAAGGACTCGACGTCCGTCTGGTCCTGCCTCGCGTCCATGCGGCCCGGACGGAACGGCACCTTGACGGCGACGCCCGCCTTCTTCGCGGCCTGCTCGACGCCCGCGCAACCGGCGAGCACGATCAGGTCGGCGAGCGACACCTTCTTGCCGCCCCTGGCCTTCTTGTTGAACGCGGCCTGGATGCCCTCAAGCGCCTTCAGCACCTTCGCGAGCTGCGCCGGCTGGTTCACTTCCCAGTTCTTCTGCGGCGCGAGGCGGATGCGCGCGCCGTTGGCGCCGCCGCGCTTGTCCGAGCCGCGGAACGTGGATGCGGACGCCCAGGCCGCCGACACGAGCTGCGACACCGGGATCTTCGAGGCCAGGATCTTCTTCTTGAGGTCCGCGATCTCCTTCTCGCCGATCAGCTTGTGGTTGACCGCCGGGATCGGGTCCTGCCAGATCAGCTCTTCCTTCGGCACTTCCGGACCGAGGTAACGCGCACGTGGACCCATGTCGCGGTGCGTCAGCTTGAACCAGGCACGCGCGAAGGCATCCGCAAAGGCCTGCGGGTCCTCGAGGAACCGGCGCGAGATCTTCCCGAACTCGGGATCGAAGCGCATCGTCAGGTCCGTGGTCAGCATCGTCGGCTTGTGGAACTTGCCGGGGATGTGCGCGTCCGGAATGATCGCCGGCGCGTTCCTGGCCACCCACATCCGGGCGCCGGCCGGCGACTTGGTCTGCTCCCACTCGTACTTGAACAGGTTCTCGAAGAAGTTGTTGCTCCAGAGCGCCGGCGTCTTCGTCCAGGTGACCTCGATGCCGCTCGAGATCGTGTCGGCGCCGTGGCCCGAGCCGTAGTCGCTCACCCAGCCGAAGCCCTGCGCCTCCAGCGGCGCGCCTTCCGGGTCCGGCCCCTTGTGCGACTCCGGCGCGGCGCCATGCGCCTTGCCGAAGGTGTGGCCGCCGGCGATCAGCGCGACGATCTCCTCGTCGTTCATCGCCATGCGGTTGAAGGTGGCGCGGATGTCCTTCGCGGCGGCCATGTAGTCGCCGCTCGCGTTCGGGCCCTCCGGGTTGACGTAGATGAGGCCCATGTGGGTCGCGCCGAACGGCTGATCGAGCTCGCGGTCGCCGCTGAAGCGCTTGTCCACGCCGAGCCACGCGATCTCCTCGCCCCAGTTCACGTCCTCGTCCGGCTCCCAGACGTCCGCGCGGCCGCCGCCGAAGCCGAAGGTCCTGAAACCCATCGACTCAAGCGCCACGTTGCCGGCGAGGATCAGGAGGTCCGCCCAGGAGATCTTGTCGCCGTATTTCTGCTTGATCGGCCACAGCAGGCGGCGCGACTTGTCGATGTTGACGTTGTCCGGCCAGCTGTTGAGCGGGGCGAAGCGCTGCTGGCCCCGGCCGCCGCCGCCGCGGCCGTCGGTGATGCGGTAGGTGCCGGCGGCGTGCCAGGTCATGCGGATGAACTGCGGCCCGTAGTGGCCGAAGTCCGCCGGCCACCAGTCCTGCGAGTCGGTCATCAGCTTGACCAGGTCCTTCTTGAGCGCCTTGTAGTCGAGGCTCTTGAACGCGCGGGCGTAGTCGAAGCCCTTGCCCATCGGGTCGGACTTCGAGGAATGCTGGTGCAGCAACTCGAGCCGCAACTGGTTCGGCCACCAGTCGCGGTTGGTCCGGCCGATGCCGGCGATATGGTTGAACGGGCACTTGCCGGTCATTTTCGTGCCCTTTTCCGCTACGTCGTTCATCGTGATTCCCCTTGCAAGTTCACGGCGCGCGGGCGTTCCCGTCCTCGAGAACGCCGGCGCTGGAGATGCGTTGTGAGGCCGGAGGATACGGCCGGTGGCGCGATTTGTACAATCGATTGTCAATATCATTAAAATAGACTTCATCTATGAATTTGCGGGACCTCCAGTACCTGGTCGCGCTCGCGGAAACGCGACATTTCGGCCGCGCGGCCGAGCGCTGCCATGTCAGCCAGCCCACGCTCTCGGCGCAGCTGAAGAAGCTCGAGGAATACCTCGGCGTCGCGCTGATCGAGCGGCGCCCGCGCAAGGTCGCCCTCACCGCCGCCGGCCTTGCCGTGATCGAGCGCGCGCGGCGCATGCTGCAGGACGCCGACGACATCCGGGCGCTGGCCCACGCGAGTCAGGACCCGCTCGCCGGGCAGCTCAAGGTCGGGTTGATCCCGACGCTCGGCCCTTACCTGCTGCCGCGCGTCATGCCGCGCTTCGCGCAGGCGCTGCCGAAGCTCACGCTGCTGCTGCACGAGTACCAGACCGGCCCGCTGGTGCAACGCGTGCTGGACGGCGAGCTCGACCTCGCGATCCTTGCGCTGCCGGCGGACACCAAGGGCCTGCAGACGCGGCCGCTGTTCGCCGAGCCCTTCCTGGTCGCGATGCCCGAGGAGCACCGGCTGGCGTCGAAGCGCCGCCTCCGGACCGGCGACCTCGCCGGCGAGAAGCTGCTGCTGCTCGAGGAGGGCCATTGCCTGCGCGAGCACGCGCTCGAGGCCTGCTCGCGCGCCGGCGTCGAGGAGCAGGGTTTCCGCGCCACCAGCCTCGAGACGCTGCGCCAGATGGTCGCCTCGGGCGCGGGCATCACGCTCCTGCCCCGCCTCGCCGTGGAAGGCCCGTTCGCATCCGCGCGCGGGCTCGTGGTGCGGCCATTCGCGCCGCCCGTGCCGTCCCGGACGATCGGCGCCGCCTGGCGTCGTTCCACCTCGCGCGCCGCGGCCATTGCCGCGGTCTGCGACGTCGTCCAGAAGGCGGCCTGAGCGCCGGGACTACAATGCCGCCATGCGCGTGCTGATCGCGGACGACCACCCGCTGTTTCGCGCCGCCCTGCGCCTCGCGGTATCCGAGGCCGTGCCGCAGGCGGAGGTGATCGAGGCCCACGACGTCGAGACGCTGCGCGCCGCTGCCTCGAGGTCGCCGGAGCCCGACCTCGTGCTGCTGGACCTGCTGATGCCGGGCGCCAAGAGCTTCGCGCCGCTCGCCTGGCTGCGGAACCAGTTCCCCGGCACCGCGGTGGTGATTGTCTCGGCAAACGAGGACCCGGAGGTGATCCGCCGGGCGCGCGAGTTCGGCGCCGCCGGCTACGTGGTCAAGTCGGCCTCGACGCCCGAGCTGATCGCCGCGATCCGCGAGGTCGCGGCCTGCGGACAGTGGTTTCCGCCCGGCATCGCCGCGATGACACGGCGCACCGAGGGCAGCCGCGGAACGCTCGCGACGCGGCTTAACAGCCTGACTCCGCAGCAGTACCGCGTGCTCGAGCTCGTCGCGCAGGGCAAGCTCAACAAGCAGATCGCCGCCGAACTCGCGATCGAGGAGACGACCGTGAAGGCGCACGTCTCCGCCGCGCTCGCCAAGCTCGGCGTGCGCAACCGCACCCAGGCCTCCATCGTCTTCCGCGAACTCGAAATCTGAAAACAGGGACAGGTACACATTTCCGATGAAATGTGTACCTGTCCCTGTTTTCAGGCGGCGGTTTCGAGCAGGCGCGAGAGCGCGCTGCGCACCGCGAGCGGCTTGAGCGGCTTCCTGAGGAACACGCAGTCGAGCGCCTCCGCCTCCTGGCGCACGGCGTCGCTCGCGTCCGCCGAGACCACCAGCACCGGCGCGCGCACGCCCTCGACGGCGCGCAGGTGCCGCACGACCTCGAGGCCCGTCGCTCCGCCCTCCAGGTGATAGTCGACCACGATGAGATCCGGCCGCCACGACTGCAGCCGGCGGCCCATCACGAGTTCCTCGACGCCCTGCGCCGACAGCGTCTCGCAACCCCAGGAATCGAGCAGCGTCGCAAGTCCGCGCAGCGCCGCCGGGTCGTTGTCGATGCAGAGCACGCGCACGCCGGAGAGCGCCCCGCCCGCGCGCGCGGGCAAGGGTGTCGCCGCGGCCGCCGACGCGGCCTCGCTGCGCGCCACCTCGATCCAGAACACCGACCCGCGCCCCGACGTCGAGCGCAGCCCGATCTCGTGCCCGAGCACGCGCGCGATGCGCTCGGCGATCGCGAGGCCGAGCCCGAAGCCCCGCGTCTCGTCCGCCTCGCGCCGCACGCCGCCGCGGTAGAACTCCTCGAACACGCGCGCCTGGTGCTCCGGCGCGATGCCGACGCCGGTGTCCCAGACCTCGATGCGGACGCGGCCGCGGCGGCGGCGCACGCCGACCACGACGCGCCCCGCCGGCGTGTAGCGCAGCGCGTTCGCGACGAAGTTCTGCAGCGCGCGCCGCAGCAGCTTGGGATCCGAGCGCACGACGGCGCGCGTGCGGCGCACGGCGAACCCGAGCCCGCGCTTGCCCGCCTCCAGGCGGAACTCCGCGTCCAGCGCGTCGAAGAGTGCATTGAGCGGCACGTCCCCGGCCTGCGCGCGGATCACGCCCGTGTCGAGGCGCGAGATGTCGAGCAGGTCGGAGATCAGCCCTTCCGCCGACTGCAGGCAGCTCTCGAGGTCCGCAAGCAGCGCCCGTTCGTCGCCGCGCGCGCGCTGGGCGAGCGCCCCGGCGAACAGCCCCGCCGCGTTCAGCGGCTGCATCAGGTCGTGGCCCGCGGCGGCGAGAAAGCGCGTCTTGCCGGCGTTCGCCCGCTCCGCCTCCGCTTTCGCTGCCAGCAGCTCGTCGTTCATCGCGGACAGCGCCCGCGTGCGATCGCGCACGCGCTGCTCGAGCGACTCGTTGGCGACGCGCAGCGCCTCCTCCGCGCGCTTGTACTCCGTGACGTCGGTGTAGCTCGTGACGAAGCCGCCGCCCGGCATCGGGTTGCCGCGGATCTCGAACACCGTGCCGTCCGGGTTCTCGCGCTGCAACGCATAGGGCGTGCGGCGTCGCAGGTGCGCGAGCCGCCGCCCGATGGCACCCTCGCTGTCGCCGTCGCGCAGCCGTCCCCGCGCGGCGTTGAAGCGCAGCACCTCCTCGATCGGCTGGCCGATGCGCAGGAATCCCGGCGGGTAGCCATACATCTCCACGTAGCGCCGGTTCCAGGCGACGAGCCGGAGGTCCGCGTCCACGACGCTGATGCCCTGGCTCACGTTCTCGAGCGTGGACTGCAGCAGCTCGCGGCTGAACTCGAGCGCCTGCGAGGCGCCACCGACGAGCGTGACCATGTCCTCGAGCGGCACCTCGCGGCCCTGCACCGCGGCATCGACCAGCCGCTGCGCCGACGACGCGCCGACGACGGACGCCAGCAGCTTGCGCGTCGCCTCCAGCTGCTCGGCGCTCGCGCGCGCGTCTTCCCCGCCGCGCCAGCCGAGGTCCGCGAAATGCCGCGCCGCGCGCTTGCCGCCGATGAAGCGCTCGACCAGCGGGCGCAGCTCGCGCGCCGTGAGCTGCAGCGCCAACTGGCCCTCCGCGGGCGCGCGCGACGTTTCCGCATCCACGAACGACGCCGCCTGCATGCGCTCGAGCAGCGTGCGCCGGC
>DATBLN010000068.1:0-3791 GCA_036555345.1 Steroidobacteraceae bacterium | reverse complement strand
CGCCAGTACTACATCTGGTTCAAGGTCGGCGAGACGCTGTACCAGGCGCAGCGGGACGAGACCATCCTGCAGATGGGCTACAAGCCGAAGCGCGACGAGTGGGTGGGAAAGACCGTCAAGCTGCGCTTCCGCGACCAGAAGTGGATGGGCATGAAGAGTTCCTGGGTGGTGTTCGAGCGCGGCAAGAAGGGCAAGGAGTGGGAGTTCGTCCTCGTCAGCATCATCGGTCCCGACGGTGTCGACGAATGCAGCAAGTGGAAGCTGTGTCCCTATCAGGCGGAAGTCGACCGCGAAGCCCGGGAACAGGAACAGCTCGCGAGGCTCGCGCAGTCGGGACAGAAGTCCGCAACCGACGTCGCACCGATGCCCGCGACGCCGGAAACGCCCGACGTGGCCGCACCGACGACCGCGGTGGCGGCGACGCCGGATGCCGGTGCGCCGCCGGCGGAGCAGCCGGCCCTCACGCCCGAAATGGCGCCCGCCGAATCAGGCGGACCGGTGGAAGGCGTGGAGCCGGGGGCGGAACCCGCCACGGAACCGCCGACCGGACAGGAGGCGCCGGTGGTCGTGGCGGGCACGGAGCCGCCGACCACGAGCTGACCGCGGCTCAGTCCGCGGGCTTCTCTTCGGGGATGACGACCTGCTGCATCGCCGGGATGCTGCAGGCGAACTGCAGGAGCGTCTCGCCGACGGTGTCCTTCTCGATCGCTTCCCAGGAGCGCAGCAGGTTGGTGGAGCGCTCCGGGTCCTCGTCCTCCAGGTTGTTCCACTGGTAGAAGAAGAGGCCCTTGGTCGAGCGCTTGCGCTGCGCGCAGTCCCAGTCGTCGCGGCTCACCGAGCTCTTGTGCGAGGACGGGCTCTGCACGTGCTTGTACTCGACCCGCGTCCACATGGTCACGATGTCGCCCGCGCGCTCGGCATCATGGCGCGTGGCGAAATACACGCGATCGGGATAGGTCTCGATCCACTCCCAGTCCATGCGGCCCTTGAGGTCGAGCTCCTTGACCCATTCGTTGCCGGCGCCCTTCATTGGCACCGTCGTGAGCTGGGCAAGCACCGCGGGAGCGGCCAGGAAGGACGCGAGCGCGAAGGCGATGGCGTGTCGGCAGTTCATGAGGTATTGGACCGTGCCCCTCGCCGTTGTTCCCGATTATCCGCCGAGGATCGCCTCGCGTCGATAGAGGTTTCCCGCAAGCCAGGCGAGCAGCAGCCCGAGCGCCAGGGTGCCGGCAACCGACAGCGCGACCCAGGACCCGGGCAGCGCGTCGCCGCGCATGAGTGCCTGGATCACGAGGTGCTGCGACAGCGAGGGCACGAGCATGAGCGGCGCCCGGGGCTCCACCTCGAGCACGCCCGCGATTGCGATCGGCACGGTCGGCACGAGCATCACGACGCCGAGCCAGGACTGCGCTTCCTTGTAGCTCTTCGTGAAGGAGGCGACGACCGTCAGGAGCGCCGCCCCCACGAGCGCGAAGGGCACCACGGCGAGGAACACGCGCCAGGCGACGCCCGGCCCGAAGTTGGCGGACATGCCGAAGGTCTCGAGCGGCACGAACCGGAGCGCCGCGGCGATCGAGAGGGTCACGAGCGCGAGCGCGAGCGCCATCATCGCCGCGGAGGCCGCGATCTTGCCCCAGATGAGGTGCTCACGCGCCGCCGGCACTGTGAGCAGCGCCTCCAGCGATCCGCGCTCTCGCTCTCCGGCGGTCGCGTCGATCGCGAGATAGAGCCCGCCGAGCAGCGTGACGAGCAGGATCACGTAACTCAGCATGCCGAGCAGGAGCGTCGCCCGCGCCGAGGGCGTCGAGACGTCCACGGTGTCCACCACGACCGGCTGCGCGACCGTGGGCGCGATGCCGCGCGCCTGCAGGCGGAGCGCCGCGATGGAGGACGCGTAGGACGCGATCGCCTGCTGCACGCGGGCCGCGTGGCGCTCGGCCTGCGAGTCCGCACCGTCCGCGTAGAGCAGGATGGGCGCGGGCTCGCCGGAGGCGAACCGCTCGCCGAAGTTCGCGGGCACCGAGACGACGACGAGGCCGTCGCTGTCGGCGATCCAGCCGCGGATCCCGGCATCGTCGCCGTCCTTCAGCGTCACCTCGAGTCCCGCCTCGCGCAGCGCCTGCACGAAGTTGGGCGCGGCCGCCGCGTTCGCGACCGTGACGGGCACGGCCTCCTCCTGCGCGGCGACCGAGCGCGCGAGCGCGAGCTTCAGGACCAGGATGAAGAAGAGCGGCGCGAACACCGGCCCGAGCACCAGGCTCGTGAGGAGCGTCCGGCGGTCGCGCAGGCTCTCGCGCAGCTCCTTCAGCATGACGATGCGGATGACGGCGTTCATTCGAGCCCCCTGGCATCCCCGATGGCGGCGACGAACGCGTCCTCCAGCGTGGCCGCGCTGAACTGGGCCTGCAGCGCCCGCGGCGTGCCGGCCGCGACCACATGGCCGTGGTCGATGATGACGATGTCGTCGCAGAGCGCCGCGACTTCCTGCATCACGTGGCTCGAGAACAGCACGCAATGGCCCGCGGCCTTGAGCTTCAGGATCATCGCCCGCAGCGCGCGCGTCGCCATGACGTCGAGCCCGTTGGTCGGCTCGTCGAGCAGCAGGTTCTTCGGCGCGTGCACCAGCGCCCGCGCGAGCGCCACCTTGACGCGCTCGCCCTGCGAGAAGCCCCTGGCGCGGCGGTGCGCATAGCCCCCCATCTCGAGTTCGCCCACGAGCTCGTCCACGCGGCGCGCGAGGCGCGGGCCGGCGAGGCCGTGCAGTTCGCCGAAGTAGGCGATGTTCTCACGCGCCGTGAGCTGGGGATAAATGCCGGCCGCGTGCGGCAACACGCCGATCGCGCGGCGGGCGTCGAGCGGACGGGCGACGACGTCGATGCCGTCGACGGTCGCCGAGCCGGCATCGGGCTTGAGCACGGTGTACAGGATGCGAAGCGTCGTGGACTTGCCGGCGCCGTTCGGGCCGAGGAGGCCCGTGATGCGCCCGTCTCCGGCCTCGAAGCCGACGCCGTCGATCGCGCGGATTGCGCCGAAGGAACGCGTCAACCCCTCGACCCGGATCATGGCGCGGGCCCACTGAACGAGAGGAAGAAGGGCGCGGGGCCGATCGCATCCACGCAGGCGGTGTCGAGCCCGGCGGCGCTGCCGGCATCCACGAAACCGCGTATCAGCCGCTGCACGCAGGGCAGGCGCGTCTGGCCGTGGCCCTGGCCCGGCACGACGACGTGGAGTCCGTTTTCGAAGCCGGCCGCCGCGATGGCGCCGTAGGCCGCGGGCGTCGCCGGGTCGAATTCCCCGGAGATGAGGAGCGCGGGCACCTTCGATGTCAGTGGCTCGTGGAAATCCGCATCGACCGGGCCCCGCGGCCACACCTCGCAGATCGCCTCCATCCCGTCCAGCATCTGCGTGCCGAGGTAGGTGCGGGCGAGCTCCGCGCGGTCCGCCGCGCCCGCGAAGCGCGGCGCGTCCTCGGCGCAGACGACGGAATGGTGCATGCCCATCGCGATCATCTCGCCGAGGTCCTCGCCGATCATTTCGGCCTGTGCGGCGAGCGGCGCGTAGTTGCCGCGGGTGGCCGCCTCATGGACGACCAGCGGCAGGAGCGATGCCGTGCGCGCGGAATAGGTCAGCATGCGCGCCATCGTCGCGAGGTGCGCGCGGGTCACCTCCAGTTCCGTGGTGACGCCGTCCACGGGGTCCGTGAACGGGATGCTGGCGGGGCTCCTGCGCAGCCGCTCGTCGAGGACCCTGAACTGGCCGGCGACGTCCGGGAAGCGGTCGTTGCACGCGGG
>DATBLN010000067.1:0-3564 GCA_036555345.1 Steroidobacteraceae bacterium | reverse complement strand
GATCTTCGCCATGCCGGCGTTGCTCGAGCGCGCGAGCACCTGGCCGAGGTCCACGACGCCGTAGTCGTGCTTGTCCCGGATCGTCTTGATGCCGACCTTGAGCGCGGCGGTGTCCACCATCGAGTCCGGCCGGTAGCGTCCCGAGGCGAGCGCCGCGGCGACCACGAAGGGCTTGATGCTGGAGCCCGGCTCGAAGATGTCGGTGACCGCGCGGTTGCGGTAGCGCGCGACCTCGTATTGCGAGCGGTCGTTCGGGTTGAACGAGGGCTGGTTGACCATCGCCAGCACCTCGCCCGTGGTCACATCGAGGACGATCACGGAGCCCGCGCGCGCGCGGTGCCGGCGGATCGCGGCCTTCAGCTCGCGGTAGGCGAGGTACTGGATGCGCAGGTCGATGCTGGCGTGCAGGTCCTCGCCCGGGCGCGGCGCGCGGATGCTCTCGACGTCCTGCACGATGCGGCCGTGGCCGTCCTGGATCACGCGCTTCTGGCCGTCCACGCCGGCGAGCGAGGGGTCGTAGGCGAGCTCCAGGCCCTCCTGCCCCGCCTCGTCGAGGTTGGTGAAGCCGAGCAGGTGGCCGGTCACCTCGCCGTTCGGGTAGTAGCGGCGGTACTCGCGCAGCAGGTACACGCCCGGGATGCCGAGCGCCCTGATCTTCGCCGCGTCGGCCGGGTCCATGTGGCGCGCGACGTAGAGGAACTGGCGGTCGAGGTTGCTGGTGACGCGCTGCGCGAGCCACTGCCGGTTGCGCTTCAGCGCGCGCGCGAGTTGCGCGATGCCGTCGCCGGCCTGCGCGAACTCCGGCGGGTTGACCCACACCGTGTCCACCGGCGAGCTGACCGCGAGCGGCTCGCCGAAGCGGTCGAGCACCGCGCCGCGGTGCGCCGGCATGGTCGCGACGCGCGCGTGGCGCATGTCGCCCTGCTCCGCCAGGAACTGGCGGTCGAGCACCTGCAGCTGCACCGAGCGCCCGAACAGGGCCACCGCCGCGAGCGCGATGGCGCCCGCCATGATGCGCGTGCGCAGCCGGAACTGCTGCGCGTCGAACTCGATCTCGCCGTCGCGCCGCTTCATGGCGCCACGATCCGGACTTCCTCGGGGCGTGGCAGCGTCATCCGCAGGCGCTCGCTGGCGACGCGCTCGACGAAGCCGTGGTTGGACCAGGCGCTCTGCTCGAGCTGCAGCTGGCCCCACTCGATGTTGAGGCGGTCGCGCTCGGCGGAGAGCCGCTCGAGCTGCACGAACAGCGCCCGCGACTCGTGGCGCGCGCGCACCACCGCGATCGCCGAGCCGAGCACCGCGAGCCACAGGACGGGCAGCAGGGCCATCATCCAGCGCCTGCTCATGCGGTCGGCTCCGTCGCCGTCGGCTGCAGGAGAACATGCGGCCGGGCGGCGTTCTTCGCTCGCAAACACCGCCGGAACTTACGAGTTTGCGAGCGAGGAACCCCGCCCGGTCGCGCGTACGCCGGCGGCCGCATGCGCAACGGCGGCGACCGCAGCGAACGCGCGCCGCCCGCGGACGGGATCCTGCGAGCGAGCGAATCCGGTCGCCGGCCTGAGCGAGCGAGCAGGGATCCCGTCCGCGGGCCTGGCATGCAATCGCTGCAGTCGATCACAACGCTCATGCGGCGAGCCTCTCGGCCGCGCGGAGAACGGCGCTCCTCGCGCGCGGGTTCCGCACGACTTCCGCCTCGCCCGCGAACACGGCCCTGCCGATGAGGGCCAGGCGCGGGCGCGCGCCGGGCGGCAGCTGCGGCAGGCCGGCCCAGGCCGGGTCCTCGCGCGAGGCCGCGCGCAGGAAGCGCTTGACGATGCGGTCCTCGAGCGAGTGGAAGCTGATCACGACGAGGCGGCCGCGCGGCGCGAGCGCCTCGACCGCCTGCGGCAGCGCACGCTCGACTTCGCCGAGCTCGTCGTTGACGTGGATGCGGATCGCCTGGAAGGTGCGCGTCGCCGGGTGCCGGCCAGGCTCGCGCCCGGGTACCGCGGCGGCGACCACCTCGGCGAGGCGCCTGGTGGTCGCGATCGGCGCCGCCACGCGGGCCGCGACGATGGCCCGCGCGATGCGCCGCGCGTGGCGTTCCTCGCCGAGACGGGAAATCACCGTCGAGATCTCCCGTTCGTCCGCGCGCGCGATGAAATCGGCGGCCGATGCGCCGGTCTGCGGGTCCATGCGCATGTCGAGCGGGCCGTCGCGCAGGAAGCTGAAGCCGCGGCGCGCGTCGTCGAGCTGCGGTGACGAGACGCCGAGGTCGAACAGGATGCCCGATGCCGAGCCCGGCCCGACCAGCCGCGCGAGGGCGGAAAAGGGTGACTGCTCGATCCGCACGCGCGTATCGCCCGCAAAGCGCTTCGCGGCCGCCGCGCAGGCCTCCGGATCGCGATCGATGACAAGCAGCCTCCCCTTTTCCCCGAGCCGGCCGAGGATCCCCCCGGCATGACCGCCGCGACCGTAGGTCGCGTCCACGTAGAAGCCGTCGGCACGGACCGCGAGCGCGTCGAGCGCCGCGTCCAGCAGCACCGGCGCGTGTTCCCCGCCGCCCGGCTCATCCGCGCGCGCGCCGCTCACGGCGCGCGCCTCACAACGACAGCGAGTCCATTTCCGCCGGCAGCGACACCGACGGTTCCTCGCCGTTCAGCCACTGCTCGCGCCGCTCGTCCCAGCGCTGCTCGTCCCACAATTCGAAGCGGTTCCCCTGGCCGATCAGGATCGCGTTGCGGTCGAGGTGCGCGAACTCGCGCAGCTTCGGCGGCAGCAGGAGCCGGCCGTGGCCGTCGAGGTCCACGTCGGTGGCGTGGCCGACCATCAGGCGCTGCAGCCGGCGCGCGTGCTCGTTGAGCGACGGCAGGCGCATCAGCTTGCGTTCGATTTCTTCCCAGTCGGGCAGCGGGTAGATCAGCAGGCACTGGTCGCGGTCGATCGTGACCACGACGCGCGCCTCGCCGCGTTCTTGCAGGCGTTCGCGGTAGCGGGTCGGCATGACCATCCGGCCCTTGGCATCGATCGTGATCTTGGTGGCGCCCCGGAACACGTGTTGAAACGGGAACTTGTCCCATTTCCTCCCACTTTTTCCCACTCGCCGCCACTATAGGCAGCGCTCCGGGGTCGGTCAACGGCCGGGGCGAAAAAAATTTGTGACGTGTCAATCACTTAGAGACAATCGCGGAAGCCCATTCTGGGCCACGCGAGGACACGGAAATCAGCGGGTTACGCGCCGCTCTTACAGCGGATTCTCACGAGGCGCCCGTTCTTGTTCTTGTTGGGACTGAAAAAAGAGTCGGCCGGTAAGCCGGGTTCTGTCGTGGGCAACCATTCCTCTGGGATGCGCGTCGCCGCGCAACTCAAGCGGCCTACCCGGAAGCGCGCGCGGGCCGCGCGCTGCGGCTTTCGCCGCCTGCTTCCCTATTTGGCCTTGCTCCAGGCGGGGTTTGCAGTGCCGTCGCCGTTACCGTCGACGCGGTGCGCTCTTACCGCACCATTTCACCCTTGCCGTCGTGCTCGCGCACGCTTGGGCGGTGTGTTTTCTGTTGCACTTTCCGTGGGCTCACGCCCCCCAGGCGT
>DATBLN010000012.1:0-2391 GCA_036555345.1 Steroidobacteraceae bacterium | reverse complement strand
ATTGCTGATCCAGGTCTTCGAGCCATTCAGCACGTAGTTGTTGTGGTCGCGCCTCGCCGTCGTCTCCATCGCGGCGACGTCGGAGCCCGCGCCCGGCTCCGACAGCGCGAACGCGGCGATGGACTTGCCCTCACCCACGCGCGGCAGCCACAGCGAGCGCATCTGCTCGCCGCCCGCGAGCGAGAGCGGCGCGCTGCCGAGCCCCTGCATCGCGAAGGCGAAGTCCGCGAGCCCGTCGTGCCAGGCAAGCGTCTGCCGCAGCAGGCAGATCGAACGCGCGTCGAACTCGGGCGCGAGGCCGCCATCGGCTGCGCGCAGGCAGTGTTTCAGCAGGCCCGCCTGACCGAGCCCGGCCACGAGCTCGCGGCAGCGCGCGTCCACCGCCGCGCGCCCGGTCGGCTGCGCCGCCTCGCCGAGATGCTCGGACGCCCAGGCCTCAGCCGCCTGGGCGAGCGCACGGTGGGACTCCTCGAAGAAGGGCCAGTACAGCCGGTCGTCCTGGGTAGCCATCAGTTGCCCTCGAAGGCGGGTTGCTTCCTCGCCGCGAACGCCTCGTAGGCGCGGCGGAAGTCGTTCGACTGCATGCACACGGCCTGCGCCTTGGCCTCGGCGTCGATCGCCTCGTCGAGGCCCATGCTCCACTCGCGGTGCAGCATCTTCTTGGTCATGGCGTGCGCGAAGGTCGGTCCCGCGGCGATCTCGCCACCGAGCTTGAGGGCTTCCGGCACCAGCGCATCCGCCGCGACGAGGCGGTTGAAGAACCCCCAGCGCTCGCCCTCTTCCGCGCTCATCGCGCGGCCGGTGTAGAGCAGCTCCGCCGCCCGCCCGTAGCCGATCATGCGCGGCAGCAGCGTGCACGCGCCCATGTCGCAGCCGGCGAGCCCGACGCGCACGAACAGGAAGGCCGTCTTCGCCGCCGGCGTCGCCAGGCGGAAGTCCGAGGCGAGCGCGATCATGGCGCCCGCGCCCGCGCAGGTCCCGTCGATGGCCGCGATCACGGGTTGCGGGCAGGCGCGCATCGCGCGCACGAGGTCGCCCGTCATGCGCGTGAAGTCAAGCAGTGCGGGCTTGTCCATCTTCGTGAGCGGGCCGATGATCTCGTGCACGTCGCCACCGGAGCAGAAATTGCCGCCGGCGCCGTCGATGACGACCGCGCGGACCTTCTGGTCCGTGGTCAGCGCGCGGAAGAGATCGCGCAGCTCCGCGTAGGAGTCGAAGGTCAGCGGGTTGCGCTTCTCCGGGCGATTCAGCGTGATGCGCCCAACGCGGTCCTCGACCCGCCACAAAAAGTGCCTGGCGGGATAGCTCGCGGGATCCGGGATGTCGTAGGTCATGCGTCTTGTCCTTCCAGCGACCGGACGTGCGTCTTCAATCGTGCCAGCAGCGCGGCCATCGTCGCCATCTCGCGCGCCGAGAGCGGCGCGAAGGCCTCCACGATCCAGCGCTCGTGCTCCGCGGCCATGGCGCCGAACGCGCGCCGGCCCACGCGGGTGAGTCGCACCAGCCAGGCGCGGCGGTCGTCCGGGTCCGCCACGCGCTCGACCAGGCCCTCGCGTTCGAGCAGGTCGGTGATGCCCGTCACGTTGCCGCCCGTCACCATCATGCGCCTCGACAGCTCGTTCATGCGCAGCCCCCTCGGGAAGCGCTCGAGCTGCGCCATCAGGTCGAAGCGCGGCAGCGTGGTGCCGAAGCGCTCGAGCAGCAGCCGGCGCGCGCGCGTCTCGACCAGCCGGTGGGTCGCGAGCATGCGCAGCCACAGGCGGATTGCGCCGTGGTCGTCGCGCACGGCGCGGGTCTCGGCGTCCATGGCGCGCCCGGCGCTCACATGACCTCGCCGCCCGCGACGGCGATGCTCTGGCCGTTGATGCTCCCGCTGCCGGGCGCGCACAGCCACAGGACGGCGTTCGCGACCTCATCGGGCGTCACCAGGCGCTGCTGCGGGTTGAAGGACACCAGGCTCTCGCGCGCCTCGGCCTCGCTCCTCGCGGTCTTCTCGCTGATGTGGCGGATCGCGTCCCGTACGACGCCCGTGTCCGTGTAGCCCGGGCAGACGGCATTCGCCGTGACGCCGGTCCTTGCGACCTCGAGCGCGAGCGCGCGCGTCAGGCCGATGACGCCGTGCTTCGCGGCACAGTAGGCGGTGCAGTAGGCGTAACCGCGAAGCCCCGCGGTGCTCGCGACATTGACGATGCGGCCCCATTCGCCCGCCAGCATCCCCGGAATCACGGCGCGAGTCATGTGGTACACGCTGTCGAGATTCACGGCGATGATGTCGTGCCAGAAATGGGCGTCACTCTTCGCGATGGCGCGGCTCGCCGGCTTGCCGGCATTGTTGACGAGGATCTGGATCTCGCCCGCGGCGGCGCGGGCCTCGAGCAGCGCGCGGCCGAC
>DATBLN010000008.1:0-1918 GCA_036555345.1 Steroidobacteraceae bacterium | reverse complement strand
GCCATCGACTGGAACGTAACCTACCCCTCCGCCAGCCACGGGACCGAGACGATCAACGTCAAGCAGGTCGCGAAGAAGGCGATCGAGGACTACCTCTACCGGCTGCAGTTCTCCGAAAAGGGCAACCTAGTAGACCGCCACTTCAGACCCTGGCTGGTGGGCCGCTACGAGGTGGAGAACGTCGCCCACAACCGTAACGCCGACGCCATGGTGCTGACCTATGTCGGCCCCCAGACGCCGCCGCATGAGCTAGTGTTCAGCTCCGACACCGGCGGGGCGAGCGTACACCCGAACATGGTGTCCGACGGCAGCGGAAGCGGCGCGGCCCCAACCGCCGGCGCGCCCCGGCTGTTCGACCTGCCGTTCGAGGAGCCGCTGCCCGCCGAGGGATTCGGCGTGGACCCGACGCCGCTCCACGGCGTGAGCCCCGGCGCCCTGTCCAAGATCGAGCACATCGTCGTGCTGATGCAGGAGAACCGCTCCTTCGACCAGGTGCTCGGCTATTTGTCGCGCGACGGCATGCTGCCGCGATCGAGGCTGCTTTCCGCCGACGAAAGTGCGGGGCGCGAGCCCGTGCAGGACCACGTCGATGGTCTGCTGCCCGGTGACAATGCGCGCGACGCCATCCGCTTCCCCGATCAGCCGGGCGGCCACATGTTCCGCTCGACGCGCACGCGCACGACCGCCTGGCCTTCGTTCGCCCTCGACAACCCCTGCCACGGCCACTCTTGTGTCGAGCGCCAGATCGCCGACGGCATGAAGGGGTTCGTCGCCGACTACGCGCGCAAGCCGGGTATCGGCCAGACCGAGTTGCAACTCATCATGAACTACCTGACCGACGCGGAGCTTCCGGCCTACGGCGCCCTGACGCGCGAGTTCGCCATTTGCGACCGCTGGTTCTGCTCGCATATCGGCGGCACCTTACCCAACCGCTTCATCTCGCTCACCGGCGACCTCAGCGAAGACATCTACGGCAGCCCCGAGGCCGAGAACCCGGATCTGGCGAACGGCTTCGCGCCACTCGAGGCCAGGACCTTCTTCGACCACCTGACGGCGCGGAACGTGTCCTGGAAGCTTTTCGAGCACGGCTACAGCATGCTCAGGCTGCTGCGGAACTTCACCTTCGACGAGACCAATATCGCTAACTTCACGAGCCCCACCGACGGCTTCGCCGCTGTCGCGCGGGCCGGCCGGCTGCCGGCGGTGTCATTCATAGAGCCGGACTATATCGAGGCGCCCGACGGCAACGACGACCATGCGCCTGCAGACATGTTCAACGGCCAGCGACTGATCGCCACGATCGTCAGCGCCCTGCTCAATAGTCCGATCGAGAGCCAGCTGTGGGAAAAGACCCTGTTTATCATCACCTACGACGAGCACGGCGGCTTCTACGACCACGTCCCACTGCCCTACCAGACGACTCACACTGCCGCCGACGGGACCACGACCACACGCGACCTCCCGCCACTGGCCAACGGCGAGCGGCGCCTCGGCGTGCGCGTGCCGGCCTTCGTGATCTCGCCCTTCATCCCCTCCATGCCGGACGGCAAGGTGAACGTGGCCAAGATGATCTACGACCACACCACCATCCCGGCGACCATCCTGCGCCGCTTCTGCGGACCGATCCCGCCCAAGCTCGGCGCCCGCATGGCTGGGATGCCGGACCTGCGCGACGTGCTGACGCTGGATGCGCCGCGCTCGCGGTCGGACTTCAACACGCTCGCTGCCGAGATGTCCGCGATCGCGAACCGCGCCTCGGCGCCGGTGAACGGCCAGGTTCCACCCGCGCCGCTGCGCGCGCCCGCGGCTGACCGGATGGAGGACGACTTCCACGGCCTGATTGCCTACGCCAGTTCCATAACCGGGATGGGTCCGCACTAGCCCAGTTTGCGCTCAAGCTGCGAAGCGATAGCGCATT
>DATBLN010000174.1:0-6872 GCA_036555345.1 Steroidobacteraceae bacterium | reverse complement strand
GTCGGCTCCGGCGAAGAGGGGACGGAAGTTGTTCGGATACGGGACGTGCGTCACGCCCGGCATCGTCGGGAAGAAGCCGGCCTGCTGCGTGTACTTGCTGGACGTGAGCGACAGCGAGCCCATCGTGCGGCCGTGGAAGCTGCCGAGGAAGGCGATGAATCGGCCGCGTCCGGTCACGTAGCGCGCGAGCTTGAGCGCGCCCTCGACCGACTCGGTGCCGGACTGGCAGAAGAAGCACATGCCGGGCTCGCCGAGCGGCACCAGGGCCGAGAGCCGTTCCGCGAGCGCGGTCATCTCCTCGTGCCAGTAGTCGCTCGAGATGTGGATGAACTTCGACGCGGCCTGCTGGATCGCGGCGACCACGCGCGGGTGCGCATGGCCCGTGGCGCAGACCGCGATGCCGGCGGCGAAGTCGAGGAAGCGGTTGCCGTCCACGTCCCAGGCCTCGGTGGCGCGGCCGTGCGAGATCACGAACGGGTAGTCGCGCGGGTAGGAGGGGGAGGCGACCTTGCTGTCGCGCTCGATCATCGCGCGCGCTTTCGGGCCCGGCAGCTCGGTGCGGAGGTGCGGGTTGCGGGTTGCGGCTTTCGGTTTCGCGTTCATGCGGGCAGCCTCACGGGTTCACGATGCGCGGCCTCGGTGCGGGCCTCTAGCGCGCGCAGCGTTTCCAGTTCGCGTGCAGTGGGTGGTGCGATGGTAGCGATATCCGGCGCGAGCGCAAGCGGCCAGCCGACGGCCGCCTTCGCTTCCGCGATCGGGATGCCGGGATAGGTTGCGGCGAGCATCAGCTCGCCGTCCGGGCCCAGCGGCTTGAGGATTCCCACGTCCGTGACCACGACGGTGGGCCCGCCGCCCCCGGCGCCGCGTTCGCGCCGGCCGGGGAAATGCCCGCCGCTGGTGCGGAAGTCGAGTTGCGGCACGAAGGTGCGCGGCGTCGCCTTCATGACGATGAAAACCTGCTTCGCGTGAGCGGCGATCTCGGTGGCGCCGCCCGCGCCCGGCAATCGCGTCTTCGGCTTTGCATAGGGCCCGATGACCGTGCTGTTCAGGTTGCCGTGGCGGTCGATCTGCGCGGCGCCCAGGAAGCCGACGTCGATGCGCCCGGCCTGCAGGTAGTCGCTGAAGATATCGGGCAGCGGCACGACGCAGACCGCCGTCTCCGCGAGCTCCCCGTCGCCGATCGAGAGCGGCAGCACCTGCGGGCGCGTGCCGATGGTGCCGGATTCGTAGATCAGCACGAGTCCCGGCGCATGCGTAAGCCGGGCGAGGTTGCAGGCCGCGCTCGGGAGTCCGATGCCGACGAAGCACACCTGCCCGTCGCGCAGCAGCCGCGCCGCCGCGACCGTCATCATCTCCTCGCGCGAATACCCGTTCACCTCGCGCACCCATCCCTCGACACCACCCGACCGGCGCGCACATCGGCCGGCAGCCCTGCTCGCTCGCGCCGCCGGAACTTACGCGCTCGCTCGCAGGCTGCCGGCCGCGTGCGCGCCAGCCGGGCTGCGGCGACGGCCGGCGTGCACGAGGTGGCGGGATGCTCGCGAGCAAACTCGTAAGTTCCGGCGGAGTTTGCGAGCGAGGCATCCCGCCGGATCCCGTGCATGCCGGCCGTCGTGGAGTGCGTGACGCTCATGCGGCAGGCCGGAGGCTCGCGAGGAACTCGCGATGATCGCGCGTGCCGCGCACGTGCCGGTCGATCCAGGCCGTGAACTGCTCGCGGTCGCGCGAGATTGCATCCCACTTCAGGTAGAAATCGTTGTCGCGCGCGTAGAGGCCCTGGGCGTAGGAAGGCCAGGCGCCGCCGGGGCAGTGCGACACGGCGGTGACGGTGAAGTGCGGCAGCACGACGTTGTTCATCGCGGGCGGGAACCCGGGGACGATCTCCTCGACCGTGACGAGGAGCTTCGCCGCCGCGAGCCCGGCCTCGCGCGCCGCGCCCGTGATGCCCGTGATCGCGACATTCCCGCGCGAGTCCGCGCGCTGCGCGTGCAGGATCGTGACGTCCGGGTTGAGCGCGGGCACCGTCGCGACTTCCTCGTCCGTGTAAGGGCAGCGGACGCTCCGGATGCGCGGGTTGTGCTTCGGCAGGTCCGTGCCGATATAGCCGCGCAGCATGCCAAAGGGCAGCCGCGCCGCGCCGGCGCGGTAGGCCGCGGCCATGCCGGCGTGCGTGTGCTCGTCGAGCTCGAGCGGCCGCGGCCAGCCCTGCTCGACGGCCTCGCGGATGCGGTGCGCGGAGCCGACGCCGGGATTGCCTCCCCAGGAGAAGGTGAGCCTGCGCGCGGTGCCCGCGCCGATCATCTGGTCGTAGATCAGGTCCGGCGTCATGCGCACGAGATGCAGCTCGCGCCGTCCCTGCCGGATGATCTCGTTGCCCGCGGCGAAGGGGATCAGGTGCGTGAAGCCCTCGAGCGCGACACAGGCGCCGTCCGCGACATGCTCGCGGATCGCCTCGTCGAGCGGGAGGAACCGGGTCACTCAGTCCACCACGGTGCGGGATTGCTCGCGCAGGTACAGCGGCAGGTAATAGGCGGAGGCGATCGCCTTGCCGGAGGAGCCTGAGCCCTTCCAGCCGCCGAATGGCTGGTATCCGGGCCAGGCGCCCGTCGTCGCGCCCTGGCCGCGGTTGGCGTAGGTGACGCCGGCCTCGATGTTCTCCTGGAACCAGGCGATCTCGTCCGCGGCGCCGTAGAATCCGGCGGTGAGGCCCATGTCGGTGTCGTTCGCGAGCCGCATGGCCGTCTCGCGGTCGCGGAAGCGCTGCGCCATCAGGATCGGCAGGAACATCTCGTGCTTCCACAGCGGATGTTCCGGCGGCGCCTCGGCGAGCACGGGCTCGACGTAGTAGCCGCGCGCGAGCGCGCCGTCCTTCCGCTGGCTGCCGCCGCGGCGGAGCTTCGCGCCGCCCTCGCGCAGCTCACCGACGAAGCGCGCGTAGTTCTCGTACGCGCGCGCGTTCACGACCGGTCCGAGCCAGTTCTCGCGCACGGTGGGATCGCCGATGCGGATCGCATCGATCTGCCTGTCGATGCGCGCGAGCAGGTCGTCCGCGACCTTCTCGTGCACGTAGAGCCGCGAGGCCGCGGAGCACTTCTGCCCGCCCATGCCGTAGGCCGAGCGCACGATGCCCGATGCCGCGCGCTCGAGGTCCGCGCGCTCGGTGACGATGCAGGGGTTCTTGCCGCCCATCTCGGTGACGCAGGGCCGCGGGTACGCACCCGCCGCCATCGCCGCCATGATCGAGCGCCCGACGCCGACGGAGCCCGTGAACGTCATGCCGGCGGTGCGCGAGTCGCGCACGAGCTGCTCGCCGGCGGCCGCGCCGGAGCCCGAGATGTAGTTGAAGACGCCCGCCGGCAGGCCGGCGTCGCGCAGGCATTCCGCGAGCAGGTGCCCGGCCCAGGGCGTGTCGGAGGCGCACTTGAGGACCACGGTGTTGCCGGTCACGAGCGCCGCGGCGACCGGCCCGCCCGCGAGTGCGTTCGGGAAATTGAACGGGGAGATCACCCCCCAGACGCCGTAGGGCCGCATGACGCTGCGGTTGCGCGAGGTGAACCCGGCGAGCGGGTCGTTCGGCAGGTCGAACTCGTAGCCCCGGTGCGACTCGAAGTCGTCGGCGTAGCAGCGGAAGAAGTCCACCGTCTCCTGCGCCTCGCCGAGCGCCTCCATGCGGTTCTTCCCGACCTCGAGCACCAGTGCCGCGGCGATGTCGTACACGCGCGCCTCCAAGAGGTCCGCGACCTTGCGCATGAGGCGCACGCGCTCCGCCATCGGAGTCCGGCGCCAGGCGGGGAAGGCGTGCGCGGCCGCGGCGATGGCCGCATCCACCTCGTCCGTGCGCGCGAGCGGGAAGCGGCCGAGCTTGAGGCCGCTGTCGATCGGGCTCGCGCGTTCCTCGGTCACGGCCGCCGCGCGCTCCTGGCCGTCGATGAAGAGGCGGTGCGTCCTGCCGAGCCCCTGGCGCACTCTGGCGAGCGCCGCCTCGAAGCGCGCGTGCATCTCCTCGGGCGGGTTGTACATCGTGGCGTAGGTCAGTCGGAAACTCATGGCGTCGGCTCCGGTACGGAAGACGGGAAGAACCGCGCGAGCAGCGCATCGAGCAACGCGAGCGCGCGGGCGAGGTCCGCTTCCTCGATGACGAGTGGCGGCGCGAGGATCAGGAGGTTGCCGCGCGAGCCGAAGGACACGCCTTCATCGCGCGCGGCGGCGAGCAGCGCTTTCAGTGCGGCGGGCTGCTGCGGCCAGGGCGCGACCGGCGCCCGGGTCACACGGTCCGCGACGAGCTCGACGACAGCGAACAACCCGTGGCCCCCGCGCACCTCGCCGATCACGGCATGGCGCGCTGACAGCCGCTGTAGTTCCGCGAACATCCGCGCACCGAGGGTGCGCGAGCGCTCAATCAGCTTCTCGTCCCGATAGGCCTCTATTGCTGCGACGCCGGCCGCACAGGACAGCGGATGCCCGCCGTAGGTGAGACCGCCGTAGAACATGTCGCGGTCGATCGCCTTCGCGGCCGCGGCGCTCATCACCACGGCACCGAGCGGAATTGCCGCGCCAGTGAGCCCTTTCGCGAGTGTCATGAGGTCCGGGCGGCCGTCCTCGCCGTGGCGTTGCCAGGCGAACCACTCGCCGCAGCGACCGAAGGCGCCCATGACCTCGTCCGCGATCAGGAGCACTTCACGCTCGCGCGTCACCTCGCGCAACCGCGGCCAGTAACTGTCGGGCGCGATGATGCCGTTGCTTCCCGCGTTCGACTCCATCAACACCGCCGCGACGCGGTCCCGGCCCTCCTGCTCGATGCAGCCGGCGACCGCATCCGCCGCCCTCAGGCCGCATTCATGCGGTGTGGTGCTGCCGAACGGGCAGCGATAGGAATAGGGCGGCGGCACGTGGCGCACGCCCCAGGTCTCGGCATCCACCTGGTGCGCCGTGCGGGAATCGCCCGACAGCGCCATGTCCATGTAGCTCGCGCCGTGGTAGGAGCGGTCGCGCGTGATGACGAGCCCGCGCGCCTTGCGCGAGGCGAAGCGCGCGATGCGAACGGCGTTCTCGTTGGCATCCGCGCCGCCGAGCGTGAAGAACACGCGCCCACCCTCGAAGCCGGAGAGTTCCAGCAGCCTTTCGGCGAGCGCGCGACGGGGCTCGGCGCCCCAGGCGCTCGTCACGAAGCAGAGCTTCGCGGCCTGCTCGCGGATCGCGGCGACGAGTCTCGGGTGCTGGTGGCCGAGGTTGCTGCACTCGACCAGGCTCGACATGTCGAGCACCTCGCGCCCGTCCGCGAGTGTCAGAAACGCCCCGTGCCCGCCCGTGACGGTGGGTCCGTCCCAGTCCCCGGGGACGCACCAGTTGTGCAGGACGGAATCGCGTTCGGAGACCATGTCCAATTGTCTCAACCGGCCCGCCGGGGCGCCAGCACGCGGATCAGGCCGGGCGGTCGCCCCAGATCGCGGACATCGCCGACTGGAATCGCGCCGCGATGCCGTCTTCGTCCGCGTGCCTGCCGCCGCGGATGACCCATTCGCCCCCGACCATGACGTCGCGCCACGCCCGGCCGGGGCTCGAGAATACGAGCGGATCGAGGAGCTGCGCCGGTGGAATGCCGAGCAGCGGCTCCTGCGTTTCGTCCACCAGCAGGGCGTCGGCGCGTGCGCCGGCCACGAGGCCCCAGGCGGGCTCGCCCGCAGCCGCGGCGCTTCCCGCCTCCGCACGCGCGAACAGGCGCCCGGCGGTTGACGGATATCCCTCCGCCGGCGCCGCGGCGACATTGCGCCGGCGCAGCGCCAGGCGCTGGCCGTAATCGGCGAGCCGCAGCTCCTCGCGCCAGTCGCGCGTGACGTGGCTGTCGGAGCCGATCGTCATCGGCACGCCCGCCCCGAGCCAGCCGGACAGGTCAGTCAGGCCGTCGCCCAGGTTCGCTTCGGTGCTCGGGCAGAGCACGATGGCCGCGCCGCTCTTCGCCACCGCCTCGATCTCGCCGGGCGTCGCATGCGTCGCATGCACGAGCTGCCAGCGGGAATCGAGCAGGCCCTCGCGCGCGAGCCATTCGATCGGGCGCACGCCCATCGCCGCCATGCAATCCTCCACTTCCGCCTGCTGTTCCGAAACGTGGATATGGATGGGTCCATCGAATGTGCGCGCCATGTCGCGCAGCGATGTGATGGAGGCAGG
The DNA here is from genome assembly GCA_036555345.1 of Steroidobacteraceae bacterium. Lineage (GTDB taxonomy): Bacteria > Pseudomonadota > Gammaproteobacteria > Steroidobacterales > Steroidobacteraceae > SCUD01. Next base: position 704 of record DATBLN010000174.1, on the reverse strand, counting down.
AGCGGCGGCGCGCAGCGAATGGATCGCGACGCCGGCGCTCACGCGAGCGCGGCCGCTGCGCGCGATCGCTGCGCGGGCGGCGCAAACGTCCTTCGCCGACATCGCGAAGCGGCGCTGGTCCGCGCGCAGGTCCGGCTGCGAAAAGCCCGCGCGCTCGTACAGAACCGGAAGGACCGTGAGGCCGATGCCGGCGTCGGCCGCCGCGTCCGCGAGCGCCCACGACATCCCGAGCGGATCGGGATAGCGCGCGCCGTCCGGGCCGTGCTGCAGGTAGTGGAACTCGCAGACCTGCGTGTAGCCGCCGCGCAGCAATTCGACGTAGAGCTGGGCGGCGATCGCGCGGAGCTGTTCCGGGGTGATGCTTGCGGCAACTCGGTACATGCGGTCGCGCCACGACCAGAAGTCATCGTTCGCGCCTTCGCGGCGTTCCGCGAGACCCGCGAACGCGCGCTGGAACGCATGGCTGTGCGCGTTCACGAGCGCGGGCAGCAGGGGCCCCGGCAACGCCGCCGCGCCGGGGGGCGGGGTCGCGACCCCGGGCGTCACTGCGGACCAGCGGCCGTCCGGCCCGATGCAGAGGAGCACGCCCTCTCGCCAGCCGCCTCGCAGCCAGGCGCGCGGGGTCCAGAGCAGGCGGGCCTCAGCCATCCGGCCTCCAGGCAAGCGCGGTCTCCAGCAGCCGTCTCAATACCGGAACGAGGGCG
>DATBLN010000160.1:0-4360 GCA_036555345.1 Steroidobacteraceae bacterium | reverse complement strand
CCGGCCGCTGGCTGCTGCGGCCGCTGTTCCACGAGATCGCGGGCAGCGGCGCGCCGGAGCTGTTCACCTTCGCGGTGTTGTTCGTCGCGATCGGCGCGGCCTGGGCGACGCACGCCGCCGGGCTCACCTTCGCGCTGGGCGCCTTCCTCGCCGGCATGATGCTGGCCGAGTCCGAGTACCGCTACCAGGTGGAGGCCGGCATCCGGCCGTTCCGCGACACGCTGCTCGGCCTCTTCTTCGTCACGATCGGCATGCAGCTCGACGTGCCGGCGCTGCTGCGGCAGCTGCCGCTGGTGCTGGCGATGCTGGCCGGCATGCTGGTGCTGAAGGCGGCGATCGTGATGCTGGCCGGGCGCCCGTTCGCCGGGCAGTGGTTCAAGGCGCTGCGCGCCGGCATCGTGCTTTCCCCCGGCGGCGAGTTCGGCTTCGCGCTGCTGACGCTGCTGCTGCAGAGCCGCCTGATCGGCGCGGAGTTCACGCAGCCGCTGCTCGCCGCGATCACGCTCAGCATGGTGCTGTCGCCGCTGCTGATCCAGCACAACAAGCGGATCGCACGCCTTCTGCTGCGCGAGACGGGGCCTTCCGAGACCGACCTCGGCCGCCCGGACGCCCCCACGCGCGCGATCGCCGGGCGCGAGCACGTGATCCTGTGCGGCTACGGCCGGGTCGGGCAGAACGTGGCGCGCGTGCTCGAGGGCCAGGGCTTCGAGTTCATCGCGATGGACCTGGATTCGTTCCGGGTGCGCACCGCGCGCGCCGCCGGCGACCCGGTGCTCTATGGCGACGCCTCCGACGAGTACATGCTGCAGTCGGTCGGCCTCGGGCACGCGAGCGCCGTGATCGTGACGTTCTCCGACGCCGCGCGCTCGGTCGCGATCGTGCAGGCGGTGCGCCGCCAGCGGCGCGACCTGCCGATCCTGGTGCGCACGATGGACGACACGCAGCTCGAGGAACTGCTCGCCTCGGGCGCCACCGAGGTGGTGCCCGAGACGCTGGAGGCCGCCCTGACGCTGGTGTCACACGCGCTGCTGACGCTCGGCGTGCCGCTGTCGCGCGTGATCCGCACGGTCGGCGACATCCGCCACGAGCGCTACAAGATGCTGCGCACGGTGTTCCGGCGCGAGGCCGCGGAGGTCATCGACGAGTCGCATGCGCTGCGCGAGGAGCTGCACTCGGTCGTGCTGCCGCCCGGCGCCTGGTCGGTCGGGCGGACGATCCGCGAGGTGCGCGATCGCGGCGCGGAGGTGTCGTTCACGGCGGTGCGGCGCGACGGCATCGTCGGCCGCGACCCCGACCCCGACATGACGCTGCGCGAGGGCGACGTCGTCGTGCTGTTCGGCACGCCCGAGGCCCAGGAGCACGCCGAGGCCGTCCTGCTCGCCGGCTAGGAAAAGGTGTCAGGCACCATTTTGGCAGTGCCAAAAAGGTGTCAGGCACCTTTATTGAGTTACGGGAAGATGAGGTCGACGCTGCCGGAGCCGGTGTCGATGAGGCCACGGCCGGCGCCGTTGCCGAGCCGGACGGTCCAGACGCCATCCGACTCGCGCACGCTCGCGGCCGGGGAGTCCACGTCCACGCCGCCGCTGCCGGTATCCACGCGGATCTCCATCGACGGCAACCCGCTCGAGCGCAGGCGCACGCCGCCGGAGCCGGTGTCGATCCGCAGCCGCTCGAGCGCCGCGAGGTCGCCCTCGACCTCCACGCTGCCGGAGCCCGTGTCCACGTCCAGTTCGCGCACGGCGGAGACGTCCCGCGCGCGCACCGAGCCGGAGCCCGTGTCCGCCTCGATCGATCCGGCGAAGCGCTCGATGGTGACGCGGCCGGAACCGGTGTCCGCGCGCACCCGGCCGGAGCCGCCACGCACTTCCACGGAGCCGGACCCGGTGTCGGCATCGATCTCGCACTCGCAATCGCTGATGCGCACCCCGCCGCTGCCCGTGTCCGCGCGCACGCGGCCGCGGTGGCCCAGGACCTCGACCGGGCCGCTGCCGCTGTCGAGCTCGACCTCGCCCTCGCCGTCCGTCGAGCGCAGCAGGCCGCTCGAGCCGTCCAGCTTGAGATTGCCGGAGAACCCGTTCGCGACCGACTCGCCGAAGACGTTGTCCACCTCGAGCCGCGCCCCGGCCGGCGCCCGGATCACGAGGTCCACGCGCACGCCCGGCGCGTCGTCGCGATCGCCGGTCAGGCGGATGCGCTCGCCGAGATAGTCGACGTAGGTGATGCCCCACCAGACCGTGACGCCGCCGGCGTGATGGATCTTCGGGAAGTGGCTGCGCGGGAATGCCACGTCGAAGCGCGAGCCGGCGCCGGCGTCCGCGGTGCGGTATTCGATCAGGCCGGCGAGCCGGTCGGCCTCGGCCTGGGTGTCCGCGTCCACGGTCGCGCGCGCGGTGACGTGGAAACCGGCATCGCCGCCGCGCTCGACGCGGACATCGCCGATGAGGTTGCGCACGACGAGCCCGGCGACGGACTCCGGCTTGAACTGCCACGCCCGCGTCACCGTCGCGCTCGCGGCCAGGGCCGGGAGGGAAGCCGAGAGCATGGCGAGCGCGGCGGTGACATGAACCATCCGGTGCATCGGGGGACTCCGTTTCGCGAGGGCGTCAGGTGGTCTCGTCGCGGTAGCGACGCACCCACATCGCCGCGGCGACCAGGAGCGCGGCCGCCACCACGCCGAGCCACAGGTCCGCCGAGGTGTAGAAGTCCCGCAGGCTGCCCGCGAGGTCGAGCTGGCTCAGCTTGATCACTTCGTCGCGCACCTGTTCGTTGGTCTGGGGGTCGACTTCCGCCACCCGCTCCGGGCGCACGAGGCGCAGCACGCCGAACAGCCGCTCCTTGATGAAGTCGCCGACGTGGTTGCTGTAGAGCAGCACGCGCTCGAGGATGTAGAGCCCGGCCGGCGGCAGCACCGCCCACAGGAACGGCCCGCGGGGCGCCCAGGCCGAGGCCAGCATCAGGTAGCCGACGACCGGCGCGTACCAGAGCATCGCCGTGAAGCACCAGACGGTCGCGAGCACGATCCCGCCCGTGATCGCCTGCGGGTGCCACATGATGCCCGCCGCCTGCCCGGCCACCGCGAGCTTGATCGAGCCGCCCGCGGCGATGATCACCTGCGCCAGCACGGCGCCGGCGAGCGCGATCAGCGGGATCACGACTGCCGCCACCGCGAACTTCGACAGCACGGTCTCCGCATCCGACAGCGGCAGCGATTTCCAGAACAGCACGCTGCGGTCGCGGCGATCCGCGTACAGCGAGTCGAGTGCGTAGAAGAAAGCGACGATGCCGAGCACGTAGTCCATGACGAAGGCCAGGCCCGCGTACACGATCAGGAGCAGCTGCGCCTGCTTCTCCTGCGGCAGCGTGCCGAGCGCGGTGCCCGCGTCCATCGAACCGATCGGCCCCAGGTGGACGTTGCCGGTCAGCGTCGCGAGCACCAGACAGGCGAGCACGATGAGCGGCGCGACCCAGATGGCCTTGTGCTCCCAGATCTCGCGGCGGATCAGCCAGATAAAGCGGCTCATGCGCGGGCTCCCTGGATCACGGCGACGAACAGGTCCGCGACCGACGGCACGCCCACCTCGCCCAGGCGCTCGAGGTCGGCGCGGTTCGCGTCGCGGAACAGCATGTGCGTGCGGCCGAGGCCCTGGCGCTCGGCCAGCGGCTTGTGCGTGCGGGCGGCGGCCACGTGCTCCGGCCGGACCGCCACCTGCGCGTACTTGTCCTGGATGTCGTCCATCGCCGCGTCGAGCACAATGCGCCCGCGGTCGATGAACAACAGGTCCGTCAATATGTGCTCAACCTCCTCGACCTGGTGCGTCGTGACGAGGATGGTGCGCTGTTCGTCGAAGTACTCGTTCAGCAGCGTCTCGTAGAACTGCTTGCGCATGAGGATGTCGAGGCCGAGCGTCGGCTCGTCCAGCACGAGCAGCTTGGCGTCGATCGCCATCACGAGCGCGAGGTGCAGCTGCGTGACCATGCCCTTCGAGAGCTCCTTCACGCGGCTTGTCTTCCTGATGTCGCTGCGCGCGAGGAAGTGGTCGCAGACCTCGCGCCGGAACCTCGGGTGCGTCGCCGCGACGAAATCGATCAGCTGGGCGACGCGGATCCAGCGCGGCAGCACCGCGACGTCGGCGATGAAGCACACGTCCTGCATGAGCCGGTGGCGCTGGCGGTAGGGATCGAGGCCGAGCACGGACAGCTCGCCCTCGAAGCGGGTGAGGCCGAGCAGGGCCTTGAGCGCGGTCGTTGTGCCGGCGCCGTTCGGGCCGATCAGCCCGACGATGCGGCCGGATTCGACGCGGAAGCTCACCTCGTCGAGGGCCCGCGTCGTGCCGAAGCTCTTGCCGAGCCCGCGCGCCAC
>DATBLN010000129.1:0-47546 GCA_036555345.1 Steroidobacteraceae bacterium | reverse complement strand
GGATCAAAGGGGTAGGGCGCGAGCGATGGATCGTGGCCAAAGCTCACCGAGGGCGCCGGCTGCCCGGCCGGGCGTCCCAGTCCGCGCAGCAACGTTTGCGCGATCGTTTCCCGGTCCACGGCGTAATTCAGCGCCTGACGGACGCGACGGTCCTTGAGCGGCGCCGGTCCCTCGCGTTCGGTGATGAACACGACCGACATGACCGACATGGAGGGTGCGACCACTGCGGGATACCCGCGGTCCGTCAGGCGGTCGAGCTCCTCGATCTCGACGGTCGAGATGTCGATGTCGCGCGACAGCAGGGCCTGAGTGCGGACCGCAGCGTCCGGCAATTCCACGAACTCAAGACGCGCGAAACCGGACGGCCGCCAGCGGTGCGGGTTCAATCGGGCATACGCCCGGCGCCGGCGCTGATCCCATCGTTCCAGCAGGTACGGACCCGTCCCTACGGGCCGCAGTCCGAACCCGTCGGGGCCGAGACGCGCCCAGCTCTCCGGCTCGACCATCAATGCGCCGACCATCCGCTTCGGCAGGATGGGATCAGGAGCCCGGGTCGTGATCTCGAGCAGGAGCGGCGCGATCGCCCGCGCCGCGGCGACACCGCGCAGCTCGTTGCCGATCACCGTGGCGCGGCCTGCGTCGGATATCAGCCAGCCGATCACGGCGGCTGCGGACGCGGCATCGAACGCCCGGCCGTTGGCGTACCGGACGCCGGGACGCAGCCGGAACCGCCAGCGGGTGGGCTCCGTCATCTCCCAGGAGAGCGCCAGCGCCGGGCTCAGATTTCCGTCCTCATCGAGCTGGGTCAGGCCGTCGAACAGCGCGTACCAGACCAGCGTGCCGGGCCGGCCATTGCCCTTGAACGGATTGCCGAGACTGGCGGGGAATCCGTTCAGGCCGACGCGCAACGCACCCGTCGGTTCCGCTGCGGCCGCCTGACACGCGACCGCCGACAGCAGCAGCAGCGACAGCAGGCGCATCAACCGCGGATTCCCTGGCCGGTCAATGCGGCTTCTCCCCGGCCAGCAGGTACCAGCCTCCGGCGCCCGCGACCTTCTCGATCCTGGTTTCGGCGATCGACGTGGCGGCGAATCCCGCAGCCGCCATGTCCGACTTCAGGTCGTCGCCCGCATACACGTTCCAGAAGATCTCGCCGTTGAATTTCTCGTCCCAGCCGCGTTCCACCCGGGCGATCAGAGTCGGCGCCGCGCGGATTGGCACGTCCTGGTGGACCACGATGCCGCCCGGGGCGGTCACGCGGTGCGCCTCGCGCATCATTGCGCGCCGGGTGTCGCGGCCGATTTCGTGCAGCAGGTTGTTGGATACGACCAGATCGAAGTGGCCATCCGGAAATGCGAGCGAGGCCGCGCCCATCTGGTGGAACTCGACGCGCACGCCAAGTGCTTCGGCCCGCGCGTGCGCGTAACGCAGCATGCCGGCGCCGATGTCGATTGCGTGCACCTCGGTATCCGGAAAATGCGCCGCGTAGCCGCAGGAGGCCGCGCCGGCGGAGCAGCCGATTTCGAGCATGCGGTGCGGATGCCAGCCGGGACGCCGCTGTTCCAGGTAGCGGATCACCGCGCCGGCTTTGCTGTCGGTTCGGCCGACGCCCTGGCCGAAGGAATAGATGTTGCCACCGTTCTCGTAGAGCGCTCCGGCAAGAATGTCCCGCGGGCCGCGGTCGAGCGCGTAGCCGCCGGGCTGAAGGTGAATATCGACGGCGGCGACTTCGGCTGGCGGCAGGAACGCCGGGTCCAGGTGCAGCGCGCCGCGTCGCCCGCGCTGGCTGGCGAGCCGCGCGGCCTCGTCCTCCAGCCGCGCGGACTCGCGCAGGATCGGCTCGCCCGCCGCGATCCAGATCATCTCCTGCGCGGAGCGGTTCATCGCGCTCCACAGACGATAGCCCGCGGACTCGTTGAGCGCCTGCTCGACTTCGATTGCCGACTGCGGTTCCCTGCCGTGCATCGCGCGCCAGACCGGCAATCCCTCCGTCTCGTACAGCATTTCGTTGCGCGGGCGGAGACGCACGTTCAGCAGGCGCCGCAGCGCGACTACGTTGCGCTGGCGGCTGCGCTCGTCGGGCGTGAGCCGCGGAAGCAGGGCATGCGTGATATCGCGGACGTTCATCGTCTTCTCCCGTTCATCCTGGCGCGGCGGCCGGCGGCCCGTCGCGGAAGTGACAACGTGCCAGATGACCGCGGTCGCCGCCAACCGCCGCCAGTTCCGCGCGCCGGTCGCAGACTCCCGCGCGGTCGAGGCACTTCGGCCGATAGTGGCAGGCTTGCGGCAAGTCCGGCAGTTCCTCCAGCCTGTCGATGGCATCGGCCAGCGGCAGATCCAGGCGCCGATGCTCCAGGTCTGGCATCGCCGCCAGCAGCAGTCGCGTGTACGGGTGCGCCGGCGCATCGAGCACGCGCGCTGCCGGGCCGACCTCGACAATCTCACCACCGTAGAGGACCGCGACGCGGTCCGCAAGCTGGCGCACGGCGGCAAGATCGTGCGAGATGAACAGCAGCCCGATGCGCAGCCGCTGCTGGAGACTGCGGAACAGTGCAGCGATCGCCGCCTGCGTCGACACGTCGAGCGACGACAGCGGTTCGTCTGCGACGAGCAGCTCCGGCTCCATGGCGAGTGCGCGGGCGATGGCGATGCGCTGCTTTTCGCCGCCCGACAACTGACGCGGTCTCTTGTCGAGCAGCGCCGCATCGAGCCGCACCATGGCGAGCAACTCGCGGATGCGGGCCGCGATCGCCACGCGGTCGCCGAACCGGATCACCTGAAGTGGTTCGGCGAGGATGCTGCCGATGCGATGCGCTGGATTGAGGCTGGCGTCCGGATCCTGGAACACCATCTGGATGCGGCGGCGCAGCGGACGGGCGGCGGCGCGCGCGAGTGTTCCCACGTTCCGGCCCCGGAAGTGGATTGTGCCCGACTGCGGCAGCACCACTCCGGCGATTGCGCGTGCGAGTGTGGTCTTGCCGGAGCCGGACTCGCCGACCAGTGCCAGCACTTCGCCGCCGTGCAACCGGAAGCTGCAGTCGCGGACGGCGTGCACGACGCGCCCGCGCGAGCGCAGCGTCACCGACAGCGCGCGCACCTCGAGCAGTGGCTCGCCGTTCATGGCGCTCCCCGCGCCGGTTCGACGGCCGCTGCGGGCCGGCGGGCGGCGTCCAGCAGTGCACGCGTATAGCCGTGGGCCGGGAGGTCGAGTACCCGCGCGGCGGGACCGTACTCGACCGAGCGTCCTCGCTGCATGACCAGGATGCGGTCGCAGGTCGCCGCCGCGACCGCGAGGTCGTGCGTGATGAGAAGCACCGCGCGCGATCCGGCGCCGCGCTTGAGCAGCGCAAGCACCTGCAACTGTACCGTCGCATCCAGCGCTGTTGTCGGTTCGTCCGCGATCACCAGTGGCGGGCCATTCAGCAGCGCCAGCGCAATCATCGCCCGCTGTCGCTGCCCGCCGGAGAGCTGATGAGGGTAGGCGTCGATCAGCTGTTCGGGCCGGGGCAGACGGACCCCGGCCAGCGCCTCGATCGCACGGCGGCGGGCGTCGCCGGACAGCAGTCGCTGATGGCGCGCGGCGGACTCCACAAGGATGGATCCCACGGTGCGCACCGGATTGAAAGACGACAGTGGATCCTGGAACACCATGCCGATCCGGCTGCCATCGAGCGCGCGGCGCTGTACCGCCGACAGCGCCTGTATCTCACGGCCCTCCAGCACGATGCGTCCGGCGCCGATCCGCACTCCGGCGGGGAGCAGCCCGCCGATGGCCGAGGCCGTCATGGACTTGCCGGACCCCGACTCGCCGACGATCCCGAGCACTTCGCCGGTTGTGATGGTGAACGAGAGGTCCTCGACCAGCGTCGTGACGCCCCGGCCGGATCCGGCGCGTACCGTCAGGCCGTCCACCTCGAGGACGGGCACAGCCGCCGGGCGTGTGGTTGCCGCCGCCATGCGGCGCATCACTCGAGGTGACGGCGCAGGCCGTCGCCCAGCAGGTTGGCGGTGATCACGAGCGTCACGATCGCGGCCGCAGGCACGAGCAGCAGCCACGGCGCGCTCAACAGGTAGGCGCGGCTTTCCTGCAACATGTTGCCCCAGGTCGCGGATCCGAGCGGCGCACCGATGCCGAGGAACGAAAGCGCGCTTTCCGCGATCAGCATGTCCGCGAAGTGGAAGGCCAGCAGCACGGACAGGCTCGGCAGCAACCCCGGCAAGACGTGCCGGAAGTACAGGCGCAGGCGGTTCATCTGCAGCATTTCCGCCGCCAGCACGTACTCGCGCGCGAACAGACTCGCCGCCTCGGCCTGCACGACGCGGCAGAACACGGGCCAGGTCACCAGTCCGAGCACCAGCACGACCGTGACGAGGCTGTTGCCCACGATCGCCACCAGGCAGATCGCCAGCACGAGGACCGGGAAAGACTGCGCAAAGGTGGTCACCTGTCGAATCAGCGTGGCCAGCAGCGAGTGACGGCGGGCGGCCAGCAGCCCGAGCAGGGTGCCGGTGGTGAACGCGAGCAGCGTTGCACCCGTGGCCGCCGCCAGAGACCAGCGCAACCCGTGCAGCAGCCGCGCGAACAGGTCGCGGCCGAGCTGGTCGGTGCCCAGCAGGTGCTGGGGCGAATTCGGCGGCAGCAGTCGCCCGCGCAAGTCCACGAATCCCGGGTCCTGGCCGGCGAGCGATGGTCCGAGTGCAACCAGCAGTGCGATGAGCGCCAGCAGCAGACCGCCGGTCAGCAGCTCCCAGCGCGCCAGGTAGCGCGTGGCCAATGAGTCGGCGGGCGGGGCGACGACGACGGTCACGCCGTCGTCTCGTCCGCCAGCGATTCAGGATGACGCAGGCGCGGATCGATGCGGTGCTGGAGCGCATCCACGAGCGTGTTGACCGCGAAAACGGTGATTACGACGGTCAGCGTTATCGCCTGGACCACCGGGAAGTCGAGGCTCGCCGTCGATTGCACGAGCAGCCAGCCGATGCCCGGCCAGGCGAATATCGACTCGATGATGACCAGTCCGGCCATCAGGAAGGCGAACTGCGTGCCGACCAGAGCTGTCGCGCCGAGCAGCGCGTTCGGCAACGCGTGCCGCCACAGGATCTCGCGTTCGGAGGCGCCAATCGCGCGTGCCGTGCGCACGTAGGGCGACAGCAAGGCCGCCGCGACGTTGGCCTCGATCAGCCGGGTCAGCTTCGGTGCGAGGAATGCCGCGACTGAGAGCGTCGGCAGCACCATGGCCGGCAGCCCACCGAAGCCGAGCGCGGGCAGCCAGACCAGCTCGATGGCGAACACCTGCACCAGCAGCAACGCCGTGACGAATCCCGGGACGCCCTGGAGTACGAACAGCAGCCACCGGACCGCGCGTCTGGCTGCGCCGTCGCGTCTCGCTCCAAGCCATGCACCGGTTGGCACCGAGATCAGGAGGGTCGCCGCCATCGCCAGCCCGGCCAGCAACAGGCTGGTCGGGTAAGCGGCGAGCACCCTGGCGAGGGCAGGGCTGCCGTCGGCCAGCGAACGGCCGAAATCGAGGCGCAGCAGGTTGCCGAGATAGGAGAGGTACTGGTGCGGCAGGCTCCGGTCCAGGCCGTACTCGGCGCGGATCGCCGACAGTTGTTCGTCGGTCGCTTCCGGCCCGGCCAGCACGAGCGCGGGATCGCCGGTGAGACGCAGCAGGAAGAAAAGCAGCGTCAGTGTGCCGAGCAGCAGCACCGCGAGATCGCGCAGCAACCGGAATCCCCTGACCGTCATGTCTCCACCTGTGGGCGCAGCCGGTTCGTGGCGACGCTCAGCGTCGGCGGCGGTCGCGCGCGGCGCGGGATCCCCGATCCGCATGCGGCACGACGACTGCCGGCACCGTCGTCGCGAGCTCAGAGCGTAACCAATCGCGGAACGATTCGCCCTCGCGGCTGAGCGGTGCGCCCGCGTGCCAGGTCAGGTAGTAACCGTAGCTGTCAGGCACCGACAGTCCGAACGGTCGCACCAGCCGGCCCGCCTCGAGTTCGCCGACCGCGAACAGGCTGCGCGTCAGCGCCACACCCTGGCCCGCGATCGCCGCCTCCAGCACCAGACCAGAATCCGACAGGCTGAGCTTCCCGGACGGCTCGCGGATACGCAATCGCGCAGCGCGCAGCCACGGCGACCAGGGCTGCCAGGCGTGCCGCAGCAGCGTGCAGCGCGCGAGATCGGCCGGCTGCGCCAGCCGGTGCTCGTCGCGATAGGCCGGCGTGCAGACCGGGAACAGGATCTCGCCGGCCAGGCGCTCGCTGGTCGCCCCAGGCCAGTCGCCGGCGCCGTAGCGGAACGAAACGTCGATGCCATGCGTGAGGAACGCGCCGAGATCCGCCGTCGAGCGCACCTCGACCGCGCATTCCGGATTGCCGCGCAGGAAGCGTCCGAGGCGCGGGATCAGCCAGCGCGTGGCCAGTGACGGGTGCACGCTGATCACCAGCCGGCCCGGGGTGCTGCGCGAGCGGTCCGGGATCGCGCGCTGCAGCACTGCGAGCGCCTCGCGCACTTGCGCGAGCAGGGTGACCGCCTCGCGCGCGGGCACCATCGCTCGCCCGCTCCTGTGAAACAGAGTCATGTCCATGCGCCGCTCAAGGGCGCGGATCCGGTGGCTGATGGCGCCGTGCGTAACCCCCAATTCCTCGGCCGCGGCCGTGTAACTCTGCAAGCGTGCCGCGGCCTCGAAGGCCCGCAGGGTCTGCATGGAGGGCAGGCGGATCATGCGATATTGTTACAACAAGTCACAGTCGTGGCCAAATCAATTCGTTGGTATCCGGGTTCGCCGGGCGGACAATCGCCTGGCATACGGCGAGAGGGGGGCGGCAAGCCGTGGCCAGCAACGCTCTGGCGGCAACGTTTGCCATGCCGGTGGAGGAGTTCGCGAACTCGTCCCGCCGTTACGCATGGTACGTGGCGGGTTTGCTGACGCTGACGCAGGTCGTCTCGTACATCGACCGCTTCCTGCCCAGCCTGCTGATACAGCCGATCAAGTCCGATCTGGGACTGACCGATTTCCAGGTCGGCCTGCTGCTCGGCCCCGCGTTCGGGATCTTCTACGTCTTCATCGGCATCCCGATCGGCTGGCTCGCTGACCGGCGCAGCCGGCGCGCCATCCTCAGCATCGGCATCAGCATCTGGTGCGCGATGACCGCTGCCGCCGGGCTCGTCCGCGGCTTCTGGCCGCTGTTCGTCGCGCGCCTCGGCGTCGGGCTCGGCGAGGCCACGGTTGCGCCGTGCAGCATTTCACTGATCAGCGACTACTTTCCGCGTTCGCGGCGCAACCGCGCGCTGAGCCTGTTCATGGCCGGCACATTCCTGGGTGCGGGCGCGGCGTTCCTCTTCGGCGGGCCCGTGGTGCACTGGATCGGCAGCCTGTCCCCGCTGCACGTGCCGGGCGTCGGCACGCTGGCGACCTGGCAGATGAGCTTCCTCGTCATCGGATTGCCGGGATTCGCGCTCGCGCTGATGATGTACACGATCCGCGAGCCCGCGAGGCAGGACCAGGTCGTCTCGGGGCTCAATGCGGACCGTGCCGGTCATGCGTCGCTGAAGGCGGCGCTGGCATACATCGTCCGCCGCTGGCGCGCATTCGGAACCCTGTTCGTCGGATCGGCCGCGGTCGTGACCATGGGATCGCTGGTGTTCTGGAATGTCGCGCTGTTCGACCGCGTCTGGCAGTGGAACGTGCGCGATGTGGGCATCGCAACCGGGCTGCTGTTCCTGGCCGGCGGCACGGCGGGCACGCTGCTCGGCGTGCGCGTCACGAATGCCTGGATCGCGGCGGGGCAGAAGCACGCGACCTTGAAGGCGCTGTGGACCGGGCTGGCGATCGGCGCGCCGGGCTTCGCGCTGTATCCCGTCATGCCTTCCGCCGAGCTCGCGATCGCCGCGCTCATGTTCGCTTTCGTCGGCCAGGCAATGGCGGCGGCTGCGGGGCCGGCCACGTTGACGCTGATCGCCCCCGGGCAGATCAAGTCGCAGGCGACGGCGATCTACTATCTGGCCATCGGTATCGCCGGGCAACTGCTCGGTCCGCTGCCGGTCGGCCTGATGACCGATCTGTTCGGCGACCCCGCGGACATCCGCTATGCCATGACCATCCAGGCGGCCGTGATCGGGACCCTGGCGCTGATCGTCGTCGCAGCCGGACTCGGCAGCTATCGCCGCTGTGTGATCGAGGTCGAGGCGGCCATTCGCCCGACAACGTCGCCGGGAGCCGGTCATGGCTGAGCGTGGCGAATCACTGCGGCTCGAATGCATCCGTGGCGTGACCAGTTGTGTGCCGGATCTGGACGCCATCGAGGCGGCTTACGGCCGGTGGCTCGGCTACCGGATGCTGGAACGCGGCGTCGTGCCGGCGGAGACAGCGCGTGCGTGGGGTGCGTCCGCGGTGGCCGGCGCACCGTACGTGACGCTGGGTCCGCTGAGCGGCGAGGAGACCTACCTGCGCTTCGTGGAGGACAAGCGTGCCGGCGGATGGCGCGCGCTGACCACTTTCGGCTGGAACGTGGCGGAGTTCGTGGTGCAGGACGTCGAGGCACTGGCGTCGACATTCGGCGGATCGCCGTTCCGGGTCATCGGCCCGCCGTCGAGCCTGCAACGGTTCCCGATGATCCGCGCCATGCAGGTACTCGGGCCGGCCGGCGAATGTCTGTACTTCACGCAGGTCGGTCCGGGCAGTGGCCTCGACCTCGCCGCGGCACAGTCCTTCGTCGGCCGCGTCTTCATCGTGGTGGCTGGCGGGCCGGATCTCGACGCGATGTTCGGCGCTTACCAACGCTTTCGCAACGACGTGGATCCGCCCGTGTCGACGCGGGTGCGTGTGATTTCGCTGTTGAACCGCCTGCCCGAGGACACGCAATACGCCCACGGACTGGTGAAGCTCGGCTGTGGGACACTGATCGAGCTGGACCAGTACCCCGCCCAGGCCAGGCACCGCGCCTGCGTGCGGGACCGGCTGCCGCCGGGCATGGCCATGGTGAGCTTCGCGACTTCCGGCGGCGGCCGCGACGCCGCCGTCGAATGGTCCGTGCCGGCGTTGTTCCCGGGTATGCGTGCGGCGGCGGTCACGATACGCGGCGCGACCGGCGAACTGATCGAACTGATGGCGGGCTGAGATGACTCGACCAGTTGCGGACCAGGCCAGGCTCGACTTCGCGCTTTCGCTGCGGCGGCAATGGGCTGCCAGCGTCTATCCCCGGCTGCGCGCGGAATACGACGCCGTCCCCGGTGGCCGCCGGTCGAACATGGCGGATGCCATGCGGGTCGTGCATGCGCTGCCGGGCTACGGCCCGTTTGCCTGGCTGGAGCGCGGCTCGCAGCAGCTGCTGTGGCACGCCGTGAGTGAGGCGGTGGAGCACGAGGGCGCGCTTCCGGAAGCGCCGCCCGGCCCGTCCACCCTGGTGCTCGACCCGAAGCTGCGGCTGCCCGGCTGGTACACCGACTGGGACATCCACCTGCAGCCCGGCGGCGTCTGGTCCAGCGATCATGCCGCGCGCGTCTACGAGCTGGGCGCCAGGCTCGTGATGCTCGGCGAGAACGACGATTACGAATTTCACCGGCTGTTCACGTCGAGTGCCGTGCCGGCGCGCGACTACCGCCGAATCGTGGATCTCGGTTGCGGATTCGGCAAGTCCACCTTTTCGCTGCGCCAGCGATTCCCCGGGGCCGAAGTGATCGGCGTCGACCTGGCGGCTCCGTGCCTGCGCCTCGCCTTGCGGCGCGCGAACGAGCGTGGCCTGCGCATCACGTTCCGGCAGGCCGACTGCACGAAAACCGGCCTGCCATCGGGGTGCGCAGACCTCGTGACGTCCACGATGCTGCTGCACGAGCTCCCGCTGACCGTGCTGCCGCGGCTGTTCCGGGAAGCGGCCAGACTGCTGGCGCCGGGAGGCTTGCTGAGATTCCTGGACTTCCGGTACACCGGCGATGCGTTCCGCGACCTCGCGATGCGGGAGCACAGCGCGCGCAACAACGAGCCCTATCTGGCGCCAATGCTGGCGGCCGACGTCTGCGGCATGGCCCGGGCCGCCGGGTTGCACGATGCGGTCTGGCGCGCGTTCGACGAGCGCGGGGGCGGCCTGCTTGAAGGGCTGCATTGGCCGGCCCGGCCCGAGTGGCATTTCCCCTGGGCCGTTCTCGGCGCGGAGAAGCCCGCATGAACAGACCCGATTCCGCCCCGGATGGGCGCCAACTGGCCGGTCTGGTATTCGAGCTCGCCTCGCAGCTGCATGTGGAGCGCGCGCAGCGGATCGCGCTGCAGTCGGCGCTCGAGCAGTCGGGTGCGCTTGACGCCGCGAAGCTCGAGGCATCCGCGGACGACCCCGGTGCCCGACGCCTGAGTCGTGCGCTGCTGGAGGAGTCCATTGCGAGGCTGCTGCGGGTGTTGGCGGAGGACGCGGATCCCCGCCGCCCGTTGCGCGGCACGCCGGGCAGGAAGCAGAGCAGGGGAGCGAAGCCTTGAGCCGTCCATGGATCGAATTCATCCAGTCCCAGAATCTCCCGTGGCAGTCGGGGGACCTGGGTGGCATTCGTCCCGGCGTGCAGTTCAAGCAGCTGAGCGTCGACCGGGAAAACGGCGCGTGCAGCCTGCTGGTGCGGTATCCGGCTGGCTGGCGCGCTGCGGCCGGCGCGCTCGCGGTCGACGATGAGTTTCTCGTGCTCGAAGGAGCGCTGCGGCTGGGTGAGCTCGAGTACGCGCCGATGTCCTATGCGCACCTGCCCGCGGGCTTCGACCCGGGCCCGCGGGCGAGTTCCGACGGCGCGATCGTGATCGAGTTCTTCTCGGGCAGACCAGCCGCGGCTGCGGCCGGAGCGGACTACGACGAACGCCGGCTGGTGCGCCACCAGGACACCTTCGTCGTGCCATACACGGGGAACTTCCATCCGGAGTTCCCTCCGGGAGCCGGACGGAAGCTGCTGTACATGGACCCGGAAACGCGGGACACCACCTGGATTCTGGGCACGCTGCCGATGCGCTGGGCCGAACGGGCGGAGATTCATCCAACCGTGGAAGAGATGTACCTCATCAGCGGCGAGGTGCACGGTAATCGTGGCGTCATGCGCCCCGGTGCCTACTTCTGGCGCCCGCCGTCCAAGCCACACGGCCCCTACGGCACGCGAACCGGGAATCTGTATCTGTTCCGCACCAAGGGCGGCGTGCTGGCGACCGATTACGTCGAGCCGGAACACAAGTTCCGCTGGTGGCCGGAGTTCGATCCCGTTCTGCCGCCCGAACTGGAGGCATACCGCGGCGAAGGACCGCGCGCGCCCGCTTGCTGGTGACCCCATGACGCAAATTGTCCCGATGGTGCTCGGACTGCTGCTGCTGTCGCCGGCCTGGGCAGTCACGCCATCCACCGAATGCGACCGGCTGGCGTCGAATCCGGAGGACCCGGATCGCGTTGCGCCGGGCGTCGAGCGGGCTGAAATCGATCTGACCAGGGCGATCGCGTCCTGCGAGACGGAACTCGCGGCGCATCCGGAGGATGCCAGGGCCCGCTATCAGCTCGCGCGCGTGCTGTTCTACGCGGGGCAGACCGGCCGCGCGGCCGGCGAGATGAAGTCTGCGGCGGACGCGGGCTACCGGCAGGCGCAATTCGTGTACGGGTTGCTGGTCAGCCGGCGGCGTGACGACGCACCTGCGGATATCTGCATTACCGAGCGCTACTGGCTGCTGGCGGCGCGCAACGGCCGGCAGGCGGCCCGCGTCAGCTACGTCCGTCACGTCCTGAACGGGCGTTTTGCCGGTTGCGAGGTGCAGGCCGATGCAGCCGAGATGCGCGGTTTCCTGGACCAGGCAGCCGCGGCTGCCAGCAACTACTACGAGGGGATGCTGATCGAGGACCTGGCCGGCAGGCTCGGCTCGATTCAGCAGCGGAATGAGGATTCAAGCAGTCACCGCGAGTGACAGGAGACTGAGATGAAAGACAAGACTATTCGTCGGCGGTCGATGCAAGTCGCGATCGCGGTGAGTCTGGCTCTGGGCTCGACCACGGCGTTCGCGGATGTGCTGGAGGAGATTTTCGTCAGTGCACGCAAGGTTGACGAACGGCTGCAGGATGTGCCCGTGTCCATCACGGCTTTCACCAGTGAGGCACTGGAGGCCACCCAGTCGCTGGACGTCTACGACCTGACACGCATGACTCCCGGATTCTCGTTCGAGCGGCTCAATCGCTACGGCGTCCAGGGCGGTGTCGGCAGGCCGGTCATCCGCGGCATGTCGAACATCCTGGGAGAGGGCAATGCCTCGGTCTTCGTGGACGGCATCCTGTTCTCGGATTCCATCCTCGCGTTCCCGTTCGACATCGTCGAGCGGGTCGAGATCATCAAGGGACCCCAAGCCGCCCTGCTGGGCCGCGGCACCTTTTCGGGCGCAATCAACCTGGTCACCAAGAAGGGCACGAACACGCCGGAGCACAAGGTGAGCATGCGCGCGGCGGAATACGACGACTATGAGGCGAACATACTGCTGCGCGGGCCGATCCAGCAGGACCGCGTGTTCTACATGCTCCACGGACGCTACTACACGTTTGGCGGCATGTACGACAACACGCTGGATGGCCGCAAGGTGGGCGGCGAGGAGTCCACCGACTTCAATGGGTCGCTGGAGTTCCGCGGGGACATGTTCTCGGCGCTGATCGGAGCCGGGTACTCGGAGATCGATGACGACATGGCGGCGGTGACGCTGCAGGACCGCTTCGCCAACAACTGCCACCTGGACGTGGCGCGACAGTACTACTGCGGCGCGGTCATGGAACAGAGCAGCGTGACACTCGATCGCGGCAACCTGCAGGGCGACGACGGCGTCCACCGCGACTCGACCCGTCTGTCGGCCCAGTTGACCTGGGACTTCGGCGCCATGCAGCTCGTCTCCAACACGGGCTACTTCGACACGCACATCGAGTACGGCTACGACTCGACCTATCAGGCGGGTCACGCGATCGCGCCGACCACGGTTCCGGGCGCGCCCGGCTACGTGCGGACCGCGACGGACCCGGTTCGGGTCGGCAGTGTGACGCGCAACGAGGTGTCGGACCGGCAGGAATGGTCCACCGAGCTGCGTCTGCAGTCGGCGGAGGAGCAAAAGGTGCGCTGGCTGATCGGCGCCTATCTGTACCAGAGCCGGCGCGACCTGGAGGAACGCCACTACCTGGCGAGTGCGCCCACGATCCTGTTCGGCGAGACGCGGGTGGACAATCAGGCGCTGTTCGGCTCGGTCGGGTTCGACCTCTCGGATCGCTGGGACCTGAGCATCGAAGGACGTTACGCGGAGGACAAGGTCGGCAACCTGAAGACCACGCCGGCCGTCGTGCTGATCGAGAAGACATTCAGTTCGTTCGTACCGCGCATCACGACCAGCTTCCATGCCACGCCCGGGACCATGCTCTACCTGAGCTTCGCCCAGGGCAACAAGCCTGGCGTCGTAAATGCCGACCCGCGCTTCCCGCCGGACATCCAGTTCGCCGACGAGGAGGAGAGCGACAACTGGGAGATCGGCGTCAAGAACACGCTGCTGGACGGGCGGCTGATACTGAATGCCGCGGCGTACTACATCGACTGGAAGAAGCAGCAGCTGACAACGACCTTCTTCTTCCCGACCGGCGGCACCCAGTCGTACATCATCAACGCGGGCGAGACCGAAGTGCAGGGTCTCGAACTGGAGGTGCAGGGGCGGGTCACCGATGCGGTGACACTCGGCTTTTCCTACGCCTACACCGACGCCGAGTTCGTCGAGCTGGTGGATACGGAGGCGGGCCAGCTTTTCGGCGACACCTCGCTGAAGGGTTTCACGCCGCCGGGGGTACCACAGGATCAGGCGAGCGTATTCGCCAGGTTCGGCTTCAACGTCGGCGCCAGCCTGGAGGGGTACGTTCGCGCGGATGCCTCCTACACCAGCAAGAAGTACGACCAGGTGTTCAACCTCGCGCACACGGGCAGCCAGGAACTCGTCAACCTGACATTCGGACTCGATGGCAAGAACTGGAGCGGCTCGCTGTGGGTGAAGAACCTCACGGACGACCGTACGCCGTCCAGCGTCACGCGGTACGTGGACCAGATGAACCTGAACGTGCCGCAGTACGTCAATGCCAATCCGGCGCAGAACAACGTGCCGGGGTCGACGACGCTCGAGCGTGCCTTCTTCTATCCGCTCGCGCGCAAGCGGCAGTTCGGGATGAATCTGACTTACCGCTTCTGAACGACGTGCGCGGAGCCCGCAACCGGCAAAGGAGACAATATCGCTTGAAGGGCAGGAAGATCGGCAGATGGCTGTCGCCGGCATGGATCGCCTGTGCAGTCTGGCCGTTACTTGCGGCTGGCGAGGGCCTGCCGGTGACTGAGGACGCGCGCATATTCTGGCGAGAATGCGCGCGGGACCTCGGTGCGCCGTCCGAGGGGCCGCTGCGGGCCAGGCGCCTGGGCAGCACACCCGAGACGATCGAGATGCTGCTCGGGCTCGTCCTGGCACGCGAGAAGACGATGACCAGCACCAGTCCGTGGCTCTACGATGACGGTCTTCAGGCGGCCCCCGCGGCCGGTGACATCTGGGTCGTGATGGACAGCGCCGGGAAGCCGGCCGCGGCTTTGCGCACGACCTCGGTCAAGGTGTTGCGGATGGATCAGGTGACCGAGGAGGACAGCCGGCGCGAGGGACCGGGAGCCAGGCCGGTCGAATCATGGCGGCGCGTGCACTGGAACTTCTTCATGCGCGTGCTCGCGCCACTCGGCAAGGTTCCGGCCACGGACATGCCGGTCACGCTCGAGTACTTCGAGGTCCTGTGCCCCCCGGCGGCGCAGTAGGCATGGCGGACAGAGCGCCCTACGAGCTGCTGATCCGCGATCTTCGCATCGTCCGCCCCGGCCGGCCGGCCGTCGAGCGTGGCGACCTCGGCGTGGCGTGCGGGAAGATCGCAGCCGTCGGCGCGGGCCTGGCGGCGGGTCCGGAGACGAGAGTGGTCGACGGCGGCGGGCTGTTGGCCTTTCCCGGTCTGGTGGATGCGCACATGCATACCGGCATCTACTCGCCGCTCGCGGAGGATGCGCGCACCGAAAGCCGCGCGGCCGCGCAGGGCGGTGTGACGACGAGTCTCAACTACATCCGGTCAGGCCAGTACTACCTGAACAAGGGCGGGCCGTACGCCGAGCTGTTCCCCGAGATCCTCGGGCAGTCGGAAGGCCGATTCCACGTGGACTACGGATTTCACCTCGCGCCGATGGACCGCCGGCAGATCGGCGAGATCCCGATGCTGATCGAGCACTTTGGCGTCACGTCATTCAAGATCTTTATGTTCTACGGCGGCTACGGCCTGCACGGGGCGTCCGGGGATCAACGTGACTTCCTGATGATCGGCCCGGACGAGCGCTACGATCTGGCGCACTTCGAATTCGTCATGCGCGGCGTGAAGGACGCGATGCAGCGGTTTCCGGAGTCCCGCCAGGCGATCTCACTGAGCCTGCATTGCGAAACCGCGGAGATCATGACCGCATACACGCGACTCGTGCAGGAAGAGGGCCGGCTGAGCGGATTGCGTGCTTACAGCGCCGCGCGTCCGCCCCACTCGGAAGGGCTGGCCATCTGCATTGCTGCCTATCTGGCCCATGAGACCGATTGCATCAACATCAATCTGCTGCACCTGTCGTCACGCAAGGCGGTGGATGCCGCACTGAAGATGACCGAGGCATTCCCGCAGATCGATTTCCGGCGTGAAGTGACCATCGGGCACCTGGTGCTGGATTACGACACCGCCGCGGGAAATCAGGCGAAGGTCAATCCGCCGATCCGCTCGCGCGAAGATGTCGATTATCTCTGGGAAGCGCTGCTCGCGGGCAGGATCGACTGGGTCGTGTCCGACCACGCCTGCTGCCGGCACGAGCTGAAGCTGAGCGGGGAGCACCCCGACAACGTGTTCCTCGCAAGGTCCGGTTTTGGCGGCACCGAGTATCTGCTCTCAGCCCTGCTGACCGAGGGCTCGAAGCGCGGCCTGCCGCTGCACCGGGTCGCGGAGCTGACCTCGCTGCATCCGGCGCGGCGGTTTGGGCTGGCCTCCAAGGGCGATCTGGCCCCCGGGTTCGACGCGGACGTGGTGCTGGTCGATCCTGACCGGTCGTTTGTCGTCCGCGCGACCGAGTCCGAGTCGGCGCAGGGTTACACGCCATTCGAGGGACTCGAATTGCGCGGCAAGGTGCGAAGCACCTACCTGCGCGGACAGTTGATCTACCACGACGGCAGCATCGTCGGGGATCCACGCGGTCGCTACCTGAGGCGCGCGGCCATTCCCCCGCGCGATGCGTGAAGCGGCTGGCTGACGTGGGCCAGTCGCCTATCAGTCCGAGGCGCTGACGGCCTCGAGCAGGTACACCTAGTCGCCCGCCTGGGACTCGTCGCCGGCCGTGCGAGCCGGTGTTGCGCGAACTGCACGCCCCACTCGACCTTCCATTCCTGCAGGACTGGAGCGTCCGCAGGCGCGTGTCCCGCGGTCGCGTGCATCAGTGCGATCGCCGGCAGCAGGGTCAATGACGCAACCATGATCGCACTGCGCTACCGGCGGCAGGGAATTTCAGCGCCGGCGGCTCTGCCGAAGCCCGCACCGGCGCCCCGGCCGGCTTGTTATGCTTCCGCGATGACGGAACTGCGCCGCGACCTGACCCTCACGCACGGCATCGCGATCGTGGTCGGCATCACGATCGGCACCGGCGTGTTCCTGAAGTCCGCGCCGATGGCGCAGGCGGTCGGCTCCGCGGGCTGGGTCATGGCGGCGTGGGTGGTCGCGGGGCTCGTCGCGATACTGGGCGCGCTCTGCTTCGCCGAACTCGGGACGCTCATCCCGCGCGCCGGCGGCGAGTATCAATATGTGCGCGCCGCCTTCGGCGACCTGCCGGGATTCCTCTACGTCTGCATGAGCTTCATCGTCGGCGCCGCGAGTTTCGCCGCCTACGGCGCGGCGTTCTCGATCTTCCTCTCCGACATCGTGACGCTGCCGGCGCCATGGATCGAACGCGAGTTCACGCTCTTCGGCCAGGACGTGACCTGGCAATTCGGCCTGCGCCAGGCGATCGGGGTCGCCGTCGTCGCAATCTTCACGGTCGTCAACCTCGCGGGCGTCGCCGTCGGCGGGCGCATCCAGACATTCCTGACCTCGCTCAAGGTGCTTTCGCTCATCGCGCTGATCGGCGGGGTGTTCCTGTTCTCGGAGGATGCGGGCGTGGCCGCGCAGTCGGCCGCGGAGGCGGCAGGCGAGGCCACCGCTCCGGCGCTGACGGCGAGCGCTTTCGGCTTCGCGATGCTGGCGGCGCTCTGGGCCTACAGCGGCTGGCAGTACCTGCCGATGACCGCCGCGGAAGTTCGCGACCCGGACCGCAACGTGCCACGGGCGGTGATCGGCGGCGGGCTGCTGGTCGCAGCACTGTACCTGCTGGTGAATGCGGCCTACTTCTTCGCGCTGCCGTTCGACACGGTGGTGGCATCGAGCTCGACCGCATATCCGGACGCGCCCGCGGTCGGCGCGCGGGCGGCGGAGACCTTCCTCGGGCCGAAGGCGCTCTCGATCGCCGCGGTCATCTTCCTGATCTCGACGGTCGGCGCGCTGAATGGCGTGCTGCTGACCCGTGCGCGGGTGCCATATGCTGCGGCGCGCGATGGGCTCTTCTTCAAGGCCTTCGGGCGGCTCTCGCCCGGCGCCAGCGTGCCGGCGGTCTCGGTCCTGGCGCACGGGCTGTTCGCCGCGCTGCTGGTCGCGAGCGGCACCTTCGACCAGCTCACGAACCTCGCGACGCTCAACTTCGTCCTGTTCTGGGGCCTGTCCGGCATCGCGCTCATGGTGCTGCGCCGGAAGATGGCGGACGCGCCGCGGCCGTATCGCGCGCCGCTCTATCCGCTGGTGCCGCTCGTGTTCGTGCTGATCATGGCGGGCGTTCTCGTCAGCACCGCCGTGGAAAGTCCCGCCGAGGCGGGCGCGGCGCTCGCGCTCCTGCTCGGGATCGGGCTGCCGCTGTACCCGTTCTTCAGGCGAGGCCCAGCGCCTCGAGCGTGAGCCGCGCCAGTTCCGCCTTCGCCCTCGCGACCACCGGCGCCAGCTCCGGCAGCGCGATCACGTTCTGCTCCTCGAGCGGGTCGCGTTCGAGGTCGTAGAGTTCCGCGGCGTCGCTCTCGTGGGTCCAGCGGATGTACTTGTAGCGGCCCATGCGCACGGCGCGGTAGCCGAGGCCGGCGATCCAGGGCATCGGATTCTCGTGCGCCTGGAACTCCACCAGGAATGACTGGCGCCAGTCGTCCGGCGTCCTGCCGACCAGCAACGGCAGCAGGGACCGGCCCTGGACCGCGGCCGGCACCCCGGCGCCGGCCGCGGCGATCACGGTCGGCGCGATGTCGATCGAGAGGGCAAAGGCCCCGATGCGCCGGCCGGCCTGAATTCCCTCCGGATGCATGACGATCAGCGGGCTGCGGATCGACTCCTCGTACGGCAGGCGGCGCTCGACGCCGAGGCCGTGCTCGCCAAAGAACGAGCCGTTGTCGCTCAGAAAGACGATCATCGTGTTGTCGAGCAGCGCGCGCTCGCGCAAGGCGTCCACGAGCCGTCCGGTGTTCTCGTCCACCGCCAGCATCATCTCGGCGCGGGCCTGGATCTCCTCGTCCGGCGTGATCGCCTCCGTCGCGCCGAATCCCTTCTGCATCGCCGGGTCCTTGCGCGCGTCGAGCGCGGCCGCGACGACCGGCTTGTTGTCGCGCACCGCCTGGGTGAAGCCGACGCTGCGCGCGCGGGGAAAGACCTTGCCCGCGTAACGGCCGCGGTGCCGCTCGGCCGGGATGAAGCCCTGGTCGGTCGCC
The DNA here is from genome assembly GCA_036555345.1 of Steroidobacteraceae bacterium. Classification (GTDB taxonomy): domain Bacteria; phylum Pseudomonadota; class Gammaproteobacteria; order Steroidobacterales; family Steroidobacteraceae; genus SCUD01. The sequence goes on along the minus strand of DATBLN010000129.1, from coordinate 28,716 downwards.
ATGTCGATGCTGCCGTCGTCCTTCTGCACCACGTCGGGATGCACGGCCTTGTGCGCGAGGAACAGCATGAAGGGCTTCGAGCGGGCGCGCGTCGCGAACGCGATCGCGCGGTCGGTCAGCAGGTCGGTCGCGTAGCCCTTGACCATGCGCAGGCGGCCGTCCTCGTAGATCTCGGGGTCGCGCGAGCGCCCCTGTCCGGCAAAGGCGGCCCAGTAGTCGTATCCGGGCCGCGGCGTCGGGTCGTTGCCCATGTGCCACTTGCCGACGTGCGCGGTCTCGTAGCCCGCCCGCTGCAGCACCGGCGCGAAGGTCGCCAGGTGGTGGCTCGCGTACGAGCGCGAGGTGTTGTCGATGATCCCGTGCCGCGATGCGTACTGGCCGGTCAGGATGCAGGCGCGGTTGGGCGAGCAGAGCGGCGTCGTGTGGTAGGCCTGCGTGAAGGTCGCGCCGGCGGCGGCGAGTGCGTCGACGTGCGGGGTCTCGAGGTACGGGTGGCCGCCGGCGCCGTATTCGTCATGCCGGAGGTCGTCCACGACGATGATCACGAGGTTGGGCGAGGTGCGGGGCCTCGCGCGGAGCCCCGTCAACGGCGCGAGACCGCCGAGCGCCCCCGCCGTCAGGGAGCCGGCCAGAAACTCGCGGCGGTTCATGAATCCACTACTTGTCGCGTGAAATAAATGGGATGCGTCCCCATTTATCCTCAATCTTTCCGGAGCAGGGCGGTCTCGACGAACCCGCGCCGGCAGGCGTTGCAGGGCGAGACGTAGCTGTAGGGTCCGCTGCGCGCGGTGCCGATCACGACGACGGTGGTGCCCTCGGGGTACTCGTCGAGCACCGGCGCAGTCCTGTTCGGCGCGGTGCGCACCGCGGTGTCCTTGGTGAGCGTCCACAGCCCGCCCGGCAGAACGTCCACGAGGTTGTTCCGGTAGTCGATCCAGGTGCGCTCGTAGTTGGAGCCCTTCCACTCATAATGCGTGAGCTCGCTGCAGGGCCGTTCGCCGAGGCAGCCACCGCGCAGCGTCGCGTACTCGCCCTGATCGGCCGCCAGCAGTTCGATGTTCGGCGCGTCGTCGGCGTTGATGGCGCCCAATTCGACCCAGGCGTCGCCGCGCGGGGAATAGAGGAAATACGGGCACCCCAGGCTGCCGCAGGAAAATACGGAAGGCGCGCCGTAGCAGATGTAGTTCTTGTTGAGGTCGACCAGCACCTCGGACCGGCCGTCGGCGTTGACGTCGAGCGCCCAGGCTTCGACGGCTTCCGCAGGCTGGATCGTACCGCCGGCGGCGACGCACATCTGCATCATGGAATCGAGCGCGAGCAGGACGTAGGTCGGGCAGACGGTCGTTGCGACTTCGGCCGCGGCGGTCTGCTCCTCGAGGCAGGCGGCGAGCGGGATATTCCGCGTGAGCGTGGCGGTGGCGGCCGCCGGGCCTGCGGCCGTGGCCGCCTTGGCCTTTGCGGCCTTCTCCGCCGGCGTGCCCTCGTCTTCGCCGCCGCCGCAGGCGGAAAGGGCGAGGCAGGCCGTCAGGCAGAGCGATAGGAAGCGCATCGATGTCACCCCCGCCACCGGCTCACTCTCCGGCAGCCGGATCGTAGAGCAGCAGCACCATGATCGCCACCGCCAGGCGCTCCTGGTCGCGCGGCGAGACCGCGGGGTCCATCCAGACGCGCCCCTGGTTGATGGTTTCGACGGCGGCGACGACCCTGTCGCCACCGGTGACCTCGTACCCCAGCGGCGGGCCGCTCGGGATCGAGGATCCCTGGAACCGGTGCACCGAGCGCAATCCCCAGCGGGTGTCGCCGTAATCGATGGTCCCGCCTTCCTGGCCCATCGCAGTCGGATTCAGGCGCAGGCTTCCGGCGCCGCGGCCCTGGAAGGCGCAGGCGAATGCCGGCAGCTTGCCGAAGGCGGGATCCACGGTGAGGCCCTCGCGGGACAGGGAGGCCGCGCGCGCATGGCATTCAGCCTGGATGGGTTCCGTGCCTGCGGTGACGACCACGCGGTAGGGCTGCGTCGAGTATCCGGCCGTCAGGCCGAGGAGCGGTAGCGCGAAGTCCCACTTCATGCCTTCGTAGGCGACGTCGCTGCGCCAGGGGCCGAAGGCGAGCGGTGCGTTCCACTTGCGCGGGTTGGCGCCGCTGACCGGCACCGCGGCGAGCCGCTCGAGTTCCGGCGCAATCCGCATCTGCGCCACCTGGCAGGCCTGCAGCAGGAACGATGCGGCGAACACGAGCGCCGGAAACTTCGCTGGCATCCTAGAATCGTAGCGAAAGACAGGTCAGGCTGCCGTCCATCTTGCGGAATTCGGACATCTCGAGCGGAATGACGTCGTAGCCGTCGCGGTCCAGCATGGCCGCGATCTGCGGGTAGCCGGCCGCGATGATGATCCGGTCGTTGATGTTGAGGCAGTTGGCGGCGTAACGCTCGGCATCGCGCACCACGATCACTTCGTACGGCGCGAGCGCGTCCGTCGCGGGGATCTCGCCCGTGCAGACGATGCGGCCGTCACCCAGGTAGGTGAGGGCCGTCTTCAAGTGCAGCAGGCCGCGGCAGCCGCGGATGTCGATCGTGGACGAAGGATAGCCGAGGTCGGCGAGCCAGGCGGCGAGCTGGCGCGCGCCTTCCTCGTTGGTGCGCTGCGAGATGCCGATCAGGAAGTGGCCATCGACGTCGCAGATGTCGCCGCCGTCGAGCGTGCCGGGCGGCATGATGCGCGCGAGGTCCGGATACCAGACGCGCAGCGCCGCCGCGACGCTGTCCTCCTCGCCCCGGCGCGCGGGCGCGCCCGGATGCGTGATGATCGCGCCGCGCGGCGTGACGATGGCCGTATCCTCGACGAAGCAGCTGTCGGGATAGCTCGAATCGGGCGGGAGCACGGAGACGGATAGCCCGCATTGCTCGAGTGCACCGGTGTAGGCCTGGTGCTGCGCGAGTGCCCTGGCCATGTCCGGCGTCCCTTCGTGCGCATGCGTGATGCCACGCGCGAAAGTCGGCGGCGGCGGCTTCAACAATGCTCGCGTGAAATTCATGCCAGGGGACGCATCCCGGTCAACTTGCTGAATGATAAAGGTTTCTGCGCCGGGCCGTGGATGCGTAGTTTCCGCAGCAAGGATCAGCGGATACGCGACAGTATGCGGGCGAAGCGCGCGGGGTCGTAGCGCTCGTCGTCCCGCAGGTCGTCGAACAGCGCCCCGATCCGCGGGTCGGAATCCGGCGTGCGGCCGGATGCGGTGAGCAGGAGCGTCACCGCCATGGCCGCCTGCTCGGCCGCGGAGTAATCCGGAAACTCGCCGCGTTCCGCCGCGCCGAGGATCGCCGCAAGCACCGCATCACGTTCGGCGTCCGCCGTGCGCCGGCCGGCGGCCCAGACGCGCAGTGCCGGCATCTCCCGGCGCAGCGCCGCCGCCGCCTCGCGCAGCGCCGGCATGCCTTCGTTGGCAGCGCGATGCAGGCGCGTCGTGGCGTCGCGGAGCGCGGCGCCGCGCGCGGGCTCGAGCGCGTCCAGCACGGCCGCCAGCATCACGAGCGCGCTGTCCTGCACGCGCACGCTGCCGGGCGCGAGGCCGGGCGCGTCGCGGAACCGGCGCAGCTTCATGGAGCGATGGCAGCTGTAGCAGTTGAACAGCGCGAAATCCGGGAACACGCCGTGCGAGTGACGCTCGTCGCCGGCGATGGCAAGCGTACGGTCCGCCGCTTCCACGAGCCCCGCGAGCCAGACCGCGACGCTGCCGGACTCCGCCTTGCGCGTCGCGTAGTCATCGTCGCGGCGGTAGTGCTCGCGGCCGCCGGACGTGCGCCAGAGCTCGGAGTATGTGTCGAGCTCGAATGTGAGCCGCGGGTGACCCGCCGCCATCAGCGCGTGTCCGGCCATGCGTCCGGCGGAGCCCACGTGGCATCCCGCGCAGACACCGGCGCGAACCTCGGCGCGCTCGAGCGCGACCAGCCCCGCCGCGACGTTGTCCGCATGCGTCACGCGCGGCGTGTCGTCGTGGCTCGCGATCCAGCGCTCCGAGGCGCCATGGCAGGCCTCGCAGCCCACGCCGTCGTCGAGCTGGAATCGCGGACCGCGCAGCGCCGCGGTGACGTTCTCCGCGTGGCAGTCGAGGCAGAGCGGCTCGCGGGTGGCGTCCGCGATGCCGAGCCGCGCGGCCATGCGCGCGGATTCCTCGCCGCGCAGCGTCCGGTACGCGCCCGCATGCGGGTCGAAGTGCGACCAGGTGACGTATTCGTTGCGCAGGACGCTCGCGTTCTCGACGGGTTTCGCGACGCCGTGACAGACACCGGAGGCGCAGGAGGCGACCCCCAGGTGGCTCGCCGGCGCGTCCGCAGCCAGTGCCGGATGCGCGCAGAGCGATGCGGTCGCCGCCAGCAGGAGGCGGGCCGTGACTCCGGCAGGTCGAATCGTTTCACCACTCATCCGGCACCACCCAGGGCAGGCCATCGCGATCGAGGTACAGCCGCCGCATCTCGGCGGCGTTGAACGGCCGCGCGCCGCGCCGCCCGAATACTGCGACCTGGCCGCCCGTCTCGTCCACCGCGCGGTCGCGCTCGAGCGGCCGCGAGAGCGCGAGCGCCGGATGCGGGGTGGGGTAGCGCGCGATCAGCACCGGCCGCGGCTCGGGGCTGAAGCCGTAGAAGTTCGGCTGCGTGTCGGGGGCGGTGAGCTGGACCACCTTGAGCCCGCCGGCGCCGTCCGCGACGTAGGCGAAGAGCGAGGCGTTGGTCGAAGCGACGGCCACGTCGCGCGCGTCCTGGATCGCGCCGCCGCCGTCGAAGTGCGCGATGAGCCCCGGCTGCGCGGGCCGCTCGATGTCCACGATGGCGAGGCCCCTGGCGCCGTCGGCGACGTAGGCATACGTGCGCGATACGAAGAGCCCGGCCGCCCGCGCGAGCGGCACGGCCGCCTCCGGGAGCAGACGCGGCTGCATGGGATGCGTGACGTCCACGACGCGCAGGCCGCCCGCATCCGTCACGAACAGGTAGCGGAACTGGAGTGCGGAGGCCCGGCCGTCGCGGAGCGGCACGGGCGCGGCCGCCTTCGGCGCGAGCGGGTCGGTGAGGTCCACGACCACGAGCCCGGCATCCGCGATCACGTAGGCGTAGTTGCCGCCGAGCGCGACGTGGCGCGCGCCCGCGAGCAGCCCGCCCGGATTCCAGGTCAGCGCGCGCTCCAGGAAGTTGTTGCGGAACTCGCCGTCCGCGAGCGTGTTGATGTCGACAAGGATCAGGCCCTCGGCGGCATCCGTCACCACCGCATAGTTGTAGATCGCCGCGAAAGGCTGCTCGAGGTTGGCGACGCGCATGAGATCGCCCTGGTTGCGCGCCGGGTGCACCGGCTGGGTCGTGGCGAGCGCGACGCAGGTGGCGTCCTTCATCCGCACTCGCGCGTCGTGGCCGAGCGGCGAGAAGGGTGCCGCGATCAGCTTCTGGCTCACGCCCTTGTTGCCGATGCTGGCCGCGTCGTAGACGACAAGCCCGCGCTCGCCCTCGGCGACGTAGACGTACTCGCCGCGATGCTGCAGGCAGCGCGCGGGGCCGGAGCCATTCATGGAGGCGTGCTGGAGCAGCTGGCCGCGCGCCTCGTGCTGCCGGTACCAGTCCGGGTAGGCATGACGGTGCAGGTAGCTGCCGATGACCGCCTGCGGCTCTTCCCATTCCGTCACCTGCACGGCCGCGATCCCGCCCGCCGTGCCGACCCAGGCGTGGAAGCCGAGCAGGTTGATGAACTGCGTCCCGAGCCCGAGCGTCTGCGCCAGGATGGCGTTGTTGTCGCCTGCGGCCGAAAGGTGACAGTCGTTGCAGCGCTTCGTCTCGGTCTTTCGCTCCGTGTGCGGGTAGTGCGGGTTCATGGCCTGCGAGCTGTAGCCCGAGGCGGCGATCGGCGGCTGCTGCACGTAGATGCGCTCGCGGTTCGAGTTGGTCGAGGAGAGCACGAGCGCGGAGGACGACCGCACCGGCGCGACCTTGCCGCCCTCCGTCGGCCCGCGCCGGCCGAGCATGAACACCTCTTCGCGCGCGACCTGCGGGTTGTAGCTCGACCAGTTGCGGAAGGTGCCGCCCTCGTAGCGGTGCGACCCGGTCTTCCAGTTCGCCTCGATCGGCAGGTGGCAGCCGCCGCAGGCCGTGGTCCAGGAGGTGTGGCAGGCGTAGCACTCCATCGAGTCGTCGGCATGCGCGAGGTCGCCGGGCGCGACCTCTGTGCCCCAGGCGAGCGTCTTCACGTCGCGCGACATGAGCTTCGCGCGCGCGGCGCGCTCGTTGTAGCGCGCATTCGCCGGCGTGACGCTGTCCTTGACGAGCGAGACCTCCCACTCGCGCTTCGGGTCGAGGATCGAGCGCTGGATCAGCCGGCCGTCCAGCCACTCGAAGCGCAGGCGGCCGTCGGGATTGCGCAGCACCGCGAGGTCGCTGCCAGTCGGGCCGGCGGCGGGGCCGGAGGTGCGCAACGTCGGGTAGGCGCCCACGGTGCCATGGCAATCCTTGCAGTCGATCTCGACCGCCTGCGCGACCTCGCCGTAAAGGTGGCCGTTGCCGTGCGCATCCTGCGCGAAGTGGCAGTCCACGCAGTGCATGCCGGCGTCCGCGTGCGACGAGGAGAGGTGCACGGCTTTCCGGAACTTGTCCGGGTCGTCGTTCGCGACGACCCCGCCCTCGGCGTCCAGCAGGTTGCCCTTACGGTCGCGCTTGAAGATGGCGCGGAAGTTCCAGCCGTGGCCGTGGTAGTCGGCGAACTGGGTGTCCTTGAGCGAGGGGTTCAGCCCCGAGACGCGCTTGAGGAACTCGATGTCGCCCCACAGGCCGCGCGCGGCCGCGCCCTCGGGGTTGCGGTCGTACACGGCGCGCGCCTCGGCGGCGCTCGGGTACTTCTGCTCTTTCGGCCACAGGGAGGGCGCGTCCGCCTCGTAGTCCCACATGGTGTAGCCGAGGTACGTGTTCATGAACATGTTCGGCTGGTGCATGTGGCAGACCATGCACTGCGAGGTCGGGATGGCGCGCGAGAAGGCGTGCGCGAGCGGATGGCCCGGCCGGTCGCGCGGGATGGTCGGATCGCGCGTCGCCGTCGTGCCGCCGTGGCCGAAGCGCGCGTAGGGGCCCGAGTGCTTCGGGTCGCGGTCATTGGCATAGACGACGTGGCAGGCGGAGCAGCCGGAGGAGCGGTAGTCACCGGGCTGGTCGTTGGTGCCGAGGTACCAGGCGAGCGGATCATTGAGGCGCGTCTTGTGGATGTTGAGCACGGGCACGGCGATGCGCGCGCCCGTGCCCTCGCCGCGGTTGCTCTGGCGGATGTCGGGGCGGCCGGGCTCCTCCAGGCGCTGGACCTGGCCGGCGACGTTCGGCAGCCCCGTCTCCGCGAACAGGTTCGAGAGGTTGCGGCCGCCGTCCTCGAAGACGCGGAAGATGTCGGCCGGCTCGAGGTTCTGCCAGAGCGGCAGCGGGTAGAGCTTTTCGAGGATGCCGTGCGCCGCGCGGTCTTCCGCCGTCGCGGGCGCGCCCTCGAGGATCGCGGCCTCGCCGTCCCGCGTGTACGCCTCGCCGAGGAGGTAGTTCTTGAACGGCAGCAGGCCGTTGTTGTACGCGGCGCCGCCCCAGAACATCGCATTCGTCGACATCAGGCTGCGCTCGGCCGCGAGGATGGTCTTGAGGTGGCAGGCGCCGCAGGCCTCGCGCACGACGCGGTAATCCGAAGGATTCACGAAGCGGATGAACTCGGGCGCTTCGCGGTTCAGGAGCGTGTAGCTGCGGACGGGATTGGCGCTCGCGGGCCAATGCCAGTCGTCCGGGAAACGCGGCAGCACGTGCGCGCGGTCGCGGGCGTCGGCGTAATCGCCCGTCTCCTCGACCGCAGGACCGGTCCAGCGCACGGCGGCATCGCCGCCGTGGCAATCGGTACAGCCGAGGACGACCGCCGGGCTCGCGTGCATCGAGGGCTCGTCCGTCTCGCGGTGGCAATCCATGCAGCCCGCACTCTTCGCCGCCGCCTGCTCGCGCGTCTGCAGGAGCGGAGCGACCGGCGCCGTCTTCCACTCGTGCTCGACGGGCTTGCCGTGCTCGTCGGAAGCGACGGCGGCGAGGCCGAGGGCGGCGGCGACCAGGCTGGCGGCGGTGAGGACGTGCCGGCGCATCTTCAGTACGCGAATACCAGGTTGCCGAGGATGGAGTAGGGGGTTTCCTTGCCGTACAAATCCACGAATCCACGACCCGGCACCAGGGCGGCAGCGGAGAGGCGAAACACGATGTTCTGGGACGCCAGCGGCCGCCAGGTGAGGGCGACCGAGAAGTCGAGGCCAATCTCGCGGCCGATGCCCGCCTGCATGCGCGCGGCCTCGAGCGAGGCGGTGTCGGCGAACCAGAGGTAGTTCGCATTGACGGAGGCGCGCAAGGTCGGCGTCAGGTCGAAGTCGCCGCCGGCGCCCGCGAGCAGCAGGCCGGGGTTCGTGAAATTCGACTGGCCGAATTCCTTGGACGAGCGCAGCGAGTTCAGCAAGCCGTTCCTGCCCGAAAGCGAAACACGGCCGCCGCCGATCAGCGGCACCGGCTGGCGGATCCAGAAACTCGTGTCCGCGCCCGCGATCAGCGGGTTTTCGAAGATGGCGTCGTAGCCCTGGCTGATGTCGTCGAAGGGGTCGTCGTCGCCGCTCGCGAAGACGAGCGTGCCGCGCGCGCGGATCCAGTCGAAGTCGCGCGAGACCTCCGCCGCGCCGAAGAAGGCGCGGATGTCGGAGGGCTGCGTCGTGAAGGTGCCCAGGTCCTCCTCGCCGAGCGCGCCGTAAGCGGAGACCGAGAGGTTCCAGCGGCCGAGGTGGCCGTCGCCGTTGTAGCCGAGATAGACGACGTCGTAGTCGCGCGCGCGCTCGAGGCCGAGCGACGAGGGACGCTGGATGAAGCCGTTGTCGTCGTAGCGCTGGTCGTCACCCTCCCGGTTCATGTTGTATGCGGCGATCAGCTGCGAGGTGTAGCCGATCCACGGCCAGTCCTGGCGGTAGAGGTTGGCGACGAAGACGTCGTCGTCGCGGAAGGCATCGCCGCCGAGTTCCACGAGGTTGTTGAGGCCGCTGTTGGTGTCCTTCTCGAGCCGGCGGAACCAGGCGAGGTTGTACTGCCAGCGGTTGTTGTCGCGCGTGCCGAACAGGCGCAGGCCAAAGGGGCTGTCCTGGAACAGGAAACCGCGGAAATCCGCCGTGAACGGCTGCACGCCGACGCGGATGCTGTCGAAGTCGTAGCGCTCGGAGACATTCCGCAGGTGCTTGTCCACGAACAGCGCCTGCACGCCGATCACGCCCTCGGTGCGGCTCGTGCCTTCCGCGGGATCCGCCTTCAGGATGCCGGGCTCGTTCACCTCCGCGTGGTTGAAATTGAACACCGGCGTGAAGCGGATCTCCCAGTCCGGCGGCTTGAACACGGTACTGCCCTGGTAGAGCACGAACTCGGCGATCAGGTTCTCGGCGAACACCTGCTGCTCGCCGTCGCCGAGGGTGTCGAGGCTGCCGGGATCGCCCGAGTCGGGCACGGCCACCGGCACCGGGAAGCGGCGCGGCTCGACGATGCCGTCGCTGACCAGGCCGAGGTTGAAGAACCAGTCCTCGCCGAAGGCCGGGCGGTCGCCCTTCAGCCAGTTGTTGCCGTGGTAGGGGTCGAGCAGGTTCTCGCGGTAGCCGAGCACGTCCACGATGCGCCAGCGATCGGGCAGCTCCGCGAACTCGTCGAGCGCGTTCGGGTCGGCATCGGGCAGGCGCGAGGGGTCGCAGGGCGTCGGCTCGAAGCGCAGGACGGGGATCGCGGGGCTCCTGCGGTTCGGCTGCACCGGCTCCTGCGGCGGGCACCGTAATTGGGGACGCATGCCATTTACGGTTTCCGGCGCCGGCAATTGGGATGCGTCCCCTTTATCCTGCGCCGTGGCGGTGGAGGCGAGGAGCGCGACGGCGACGGCGAGGCTATTTGCCCTCACAGACACCCTCCGCGCTGGAGTCGAGGAACGGCGCCTGCGGGCAGTTCACGTAGCGCAGGCGGTTGCCGGCGGGCGCGAGCGTGTCCGCCCGCACGCCGGCGGGCGCGTTGCCGATCGCGCCGCCGAGCAGGGCGGATGCCTCGTGCAGGCCGAGGAACGCGATCATGTCGTCCTGGTCCACGCCGTCGCCGGAGACGCCGACGCCGCCCACGAGCACGCCGCCGCGATAGACCGGCACGCCGCCCGGGAAGATCTGCAGTCCGTTCGCGAGCTGGGAGAAGCTGCCGCTCGTGCCGAAGCCGAGGTTGAAACCCTGCACGCCGGTGCAATTCTGCGGCACGTCCGGCGCGAGCCCGGCGACGAAGGCGACATGCTGGATGATCGCGTTGTGGGCGAGGTCTAGCTGCAGGCCGGTCGAGAACGGCGTCCACTCGCCGGCCGGCTTCGACAGCGGCCCGGCCGGCGCGGAATCCACGCCGTCCGGATAGAACGGCCGCGCCAGGTTGCCGACCGCGCGCGAGCTCCAGGCGATCGCGCCATCGGCGAGCGCGTTCGGCAGGCCGGTGAAGGCGCGCAGGTCCGTGACGTACTGGCCGACCGGCTCGTTCCGCAGCACCACGAGTCCGCCGTCGAGGTACACGGCGTCCGGCACGCCCGCGAGCGCGGCGGCCGCGGCGGCGGAGGAGAGAAAGGCGGCGCCGCGCGCCTTCTGCAGCGACACATCGATGCCGAACACGGGACCGTCGCGCCCGCGCGCGATGCCGAGGATCACGCCATTCGTGTCCACGACCGAGACCGTCACGCGCGCAGCGCTGCCGAGCGGGCGACGGATCTGCGCGCGCGCGCGGCTCGCGACACGGAGCGCCTCCGTGATGATCGTGCGCACCTCGGCGGCCGTGAGGGCGGCGGGCCCGTCGGTGCCGGCCGCCGGCGGAAAGCGCGGCACATCGGCGGGATCCACCAGCACGAAAGCGTCGAGGCCGGGGTAATCGGCCGCGTCCGCGCGCACGCCGGACGCGGCCTGCCCGAAAGCCGTGCCCGCGATCACGGCCGCGGCGGAATAGCCGGGCACGGCGATGAGCGAGCCGGCGACGCCATTCAAGGATGCGAACGTGGGCGGCGCGCCCGTGTTCGAGGCGAGGTCGGAGAAGAGCGCGTCCGACAGCCGCAGCAGCTTGCCGTCGGCCGTGATGCGCTCGGCGCGGCGGTCGTCGGGCGCGGAGAGCCCGAAGCTGCCCGCGAGCGCGATCCGCTCGTCGAGGTCCGCATCCACGTCCTGCACGTTCGCATCGAGGCCGTAGACGCCGTCGGCGATCACGCCGATGCCGCCCACCGGCGTGCCGCCGAGATAGAGCGGCAGCCCGCCCGGGTCGGCGGACAGGCCGAGTGGCGAGCGCTTCGGGCCCGCGTCGGCCGCGCCGCCGGCGAAGCGCCGCGAGAGATCCGAACAGGGCAGCTGGCTGAACTGCACGCCGAACAGCGGGCCCCCGGGCGCGAGCGCCTCGCCCGGATTGAAATGCTGCTGCACGATCTGGCTCGCCGTGCGCGTGCCGAAAGCGTGCCCTTCCGTGGACAGGTACGCCGCCGTCACCGCCTTCGAGATCGCGGCCATCGCATCCGGCACGATCGTGACGCCTTCGAGCCCGCCGCTCGCGCCGTTCGACTGGACGGAGACCGTCGTGGCGGCGCCCGTCATGCGGAACACCGCAAGCACGTTGCCGACGCGGTCCACGATCGCGATCGTCGCGGCGGCGCCCTGCGCCTGCGCTTCCGCGATCGCGCGCGCAAGCACGGACTCGACCTGCAGGACCGGGAGAAAGCTGGCAGGGCCGGCGCAGGAACCGTTGCAGCCCGCAGGCGGCGGGTCCACGGCGCCGGGGGGCGACTCCGCGCTGCCGCCCCCGCCACAGGCGGCGAGGGACGACGTGAGCACGACGAGCGCGAGCGCCCGGAGCCGGTTCATGGGGGGGAACTGTCCCAGGCGCCGTGGCGGGCGTCGTGGAATCCGTGGCACAGCGTGCAGCCGCTCTGCACCAGGTCCTGCGGGTTGCGGTGCGGGTCGCCGCTGCCGTGGCACTCGCGGCAGTCCTCGATCCTCGGCATCAGGACGTCCGCGGCCTCCTTCGAGCGCGCGGCGTCGTGGCAGAGCCCGCACTCGGAAAGCGCCGTGGCGTGGCGCGCGTGGTTGAAGCGGGCCCCCGGCATCCAGGCCTCGCGCAGCTTCGCCGGCTCCACCTTCCAGGGGTCGTCGGGATCGCCGGTCGCGGAAATCTCGTGGCAGTCATGGCAGGTGCGCCGCTCGAACAGGTCGCGCGCGACCGCGAAAGCGCGCTCGCGGGCCTGCTGCAGGAGCCGCGCGCGCTCGCGCGCGTCCGTCACGCGCCCCGGCACGCGCACGGGCCGCGCCGGCACGGCCGTCGCGCGCGGGTCCGGATAGAGCTCGAGGAACGTGCGGCTGTAGTACTCGACGAGCCGGCGCAGCACCGTGCTCGCATCCGTGTGCGGCACGGTCGCCTCCGGCCAGGCCGGGTCGAAGTCGAGACGGTGGCAATCGGCGCAATGCGCCTCCATCGTGACGGGCTGCATGCGCCCGCCGTCCGCCGCAGGCATGTGGCAGTCGAGGCATGCCATCACGACGTCCTTGCCGTCCTTGCCCTCGATGCCCTTCGGGTCCATGTGCACGTCGTGCGGGAACTTGAGCCGCTCGGGCTCGCCCTCGGCGAGGCGGAAGTCGGGGTGCGCATCGAGGAAGTCGGAGGCGTTCCCGAGGCCTGCCCGCTCGCCGGCAATCGCGGCGATGTCGGCATGGCAGTCGCTGCACAGCGCGTCGTCGCGGCGCACGAGCGTCGCGGGCTCGTTGTGCTCGGCGTGGCAGCCGGCGCAGCGCATGGTATCGAGCTCCGTGACGGGCCCGTCCGTCGCGAAATGGCGCCCGACCGCGGCGTGGCAGTCCACGCAGGCAGCGCTCTGCACGCGCACGAATGGCCGCTGGTGGCAGGTCTCGCAGCGCCAGCCCACATTATGATGTGCGGAGGAGAGCGGGCCGGAGATCCAGAAGCCGTCGTCGGGCAGGGGGCCGGACCGCAGCTGCTCCCGCCATCCCTCCGTTTTCAGGCCCGACGCGGGGATCGCGAGCGCGAGCACGAGCGTCGCGGCCGCGAGCGCCCACCCGAGGGGCCAGCGGCGCCAGGCGAGCGCCTGGAAGTCGAGCCGGCGCGGCTCGAGCCCGGCGGCCTCGGCGGCGACCTCCGCCGCCAGCTCGAAGCTGAAGGCGAGATCGGCGCCCGCCGGCGGCTCGAATACGCGCAGGATGTTCGCGCCGATCCTGATCTCGTCGCCGGGCCGCAGCGCGGCCTCGCGGCAGAGCATGTCGTTGACGACGACGCCGGCCTCGGCTCGGCTCGAGATGACCGGTGCGCCGGCGCGCAGCGCAATGCGCGCGTGCCGCAGCGCCACCCGCCTGTCCTTCAGGTGCAGCGTCTGGTCCGTGGCGCGGCCGAGCGTGACGGCCTCGCCCTCGAACAGGCGCTCCTTCTGCTCGATGGCGCCTGCCTGCCCGCGCCTGAGGAAGCGGATGAGGACGCGCACGGTGGGCTACCAGTAGAGGAACACGACGATGACGTGCGCGGCGAGCGCGGCGAGCAGCATCGTGGTCGCCGGGACGTGCACGTACAGCCAGGCATCCAGCCAGGCGCGGATCTGCGCGTCGCGCCGCAGGCGGTCGAGCAGGCCGCGGCGCGTGTTCACGAGCGTCATCAGCTCGTGGATCTGGCGCGTGCGCTCGCCGTCGGTGCTCTCGGCGAGCTCGTGGCCCAGCCAGTCGAGCAGGCGCGACTGCGAGGGGTTCGGCAGCGCCTGGGAGCCGCCCGCATGCGCGCCCGGCAGCACGACGCGCGACTGGTCGCGGCCCGCGAGGATGGCGAAGGCCGAGCCGCCGAGCGCGGAGCGGTCGCGCGCGCTCATCATCACGTCCGGGAACTCGCCGCCGAGCGCCGCCGCCTGCTTCGCCGCGAGCCGGTCGAGGTCGGCGAGCTCCGCGAGCATCTGCTCGCGCGTCTCGCCGGCGCGGTTGCGGCTCATCTGCCCGGGATAGCGCAGGTAGAACCAGGTGCCGACGATGCCGCTTGCGACCACGAGGCAGGCGAGGACCCAGGCGAGCGTGTGCACGTTCCAGCCGAACTGGAACCCGGCGTGCAGCGTCATGACGACGACAAGCGCGAGGCCCAGGTACACGTGCGCCGAGAGCCAGCCGCGCACGCTGCCGAGCGTCGAGGCGTAGGCGCGCTTGCGGATGCCGAAGGCCGCGAGCAGGAGCACGAGCGCGGCGGCGATCCCGCCCAGCGTGTAGCCGAGCCAGGTGCCGCCGTTCGGCGGCTCCGGCGGGCGGTGCAGCGCATAGGCGACGACCGCGGCGGCCGCGAGCGCGGAGGCCACCCACAGGTAGCGCAGCCGGCGGTAGACGAGCAGCGATTCCTGCAAGGCGCGCCCCTATCGCTCGACGCGCGCGACCAGGTCGAGCAGGCCCTCCGGCCCGACGCGGATCGCGGCGCCGGTCGGGCAGGCGCGCACGCAGGCGGGGCCGCCGGAGAGGTCCTTGCACATGTCGCACTTGACGGCCTTCTTGGGCCCGGCCTCCTCTCGCGCCGCCATCTGGATCACGCCGTAGGGGCAGTTGCGCTCGCAGTTGCCGCAGCCGATGCAATTGTCGCGGATGTAGACCTCGCCATTCGGCGCGCGCCGTATCGCGTCCGGCGGGCAGTCCGTCATGCAGTGCGGGTCCTCGCAGTGCCGGCAGGAGGTCGGCACGTGCAGGCGCGCGTAGGTCGGGCCCGCCTCGCGATTGAGCCGCGAGGTGCCGTCGTGGGTCGAGGCGCAGGCCTTCTCGCAGTTGTCGCAGCCGATGCAGAGCCCCTCGTCGATGAGGAGCACGTCGGTCGCCTCGCCGATGCCCTGCTGCATCAGGAAGGAGACGATGTCGCCGGTCTGCGGCTGGGCGGCGATGCGTGCGTTCTCCGCGAGGCGCCTGCGCACCAGCGCCTGCACCTTCTGGCGCAGCTCCGGATTGCGGGCCAGCAGCGCGTCGAAGTCCGCGGCGCCCAGGCTCACCGTCTCGGTCGCGACGTTCGCGCGCACGGTGGCCGCGCGGCGCGTGCGGCCCATGAGGCCCATCTCGCCGACGTAGTTGCCGGCCGCGACGTAGGAGGTGACGATCTCGCGCCCGCCGATGTTGCGGGATACCGCCACCGATCCGCTCCTGATCAGGTGGAGGGTGTCGGCCTCGTCGCCTTCCGTGAAGATCACGGCGCCCGGCTTGAAGTCGTTGACCTTCGCGCGCTCCGCCACGGCCGCGAGTTCCTCGTCCGAGGCGTTCGGCGCGAACGCGGTCTGGATCGCGCGGATCACGAAATGCCGGTCGATGTGGTGGCGCACGGCCTCGAGCGAGTTGATGAGCTTCAGCACCTCGCGCCGCGGCGACTCGACCAGCACGCAGCCGCCCCCGGCATAGGCGGTCGCCGAGCGGCGCCGGCCCGACAGCAGGCTCATCTCGCCGAAGAAGTTGCCGGCGCCGAGCCTGAGGCGATACGGGTTCTCCTCGCCGATCTCGATCTCGACCTCGCCGTCCACGATCGCGAAGAAGGTGTCGGTGTAGTCGTTGCGGCGGAAGATCACGGCGCCGGCCTCGGGCCGGTGGACCTGGCTCCCCAGCATGAACTCGCGGAACTGCAGCGGGTTGATCTCACGGTAGAGCGGGATGCGCTCCTGGAACCGGGCGAGCGTGTCGTCCACGGTGAGCCCGAAGCGCAGCTTCGCGAACTTCTCCTCGAACAGCGGATGGTCCGCCGGGCGCACGTCGCGCCCGAGGATGTACTCGACCACCTCCCAGCCCTGGTTCATCGCCTGCTTGATGAGCGGATAGCCGCCGAGCGCGCCGATCACGTAGAGGCCGGGCACGCTCGACTCGTAGCGGGCGGTGAGCGAGGGCAGCGCCATCGGGTCGGGGCCCGGGAAGGCGATGCCGCAGGATTCGACGAACCGGCGCGGCGGGATCGCGCCGATGCGGGCGATGATGCGGTCGCAGGCGATGCGCGCCTCGCCGTCGGCCGTCGCGAGCACGAGCACGAACGGCCGCGCGGAACCCGCCGGCGCGCGCTCCACCGCGGCGACGTTGCTGCGGTAATAGCAGCCGATGCGCCCGCTCTCGATGGACTTCAGGATCAGCTTGAGGTTGCCGTCCTTGACGCGCGCGAACTCGTCGATGCGGTTGACGATGACGACCTCGTTTTGCGCGGCGAGCGCGACCGCGTTCTCGATCGCGGCGTCGCCCGCGCCGACGACGACGATGACCTCGCCGCGGTACTCGTCGGGGTCGTCGAGCTGGTACTGCACGCAGGGCAGGTCGGCGCCCGGCACCTCGAGCCGGCGCAGGTTGCCCTGCATGCCGATCGCGAACACGACGTGCTCGGCGGTGACGGCGCCGCCGCCCTTGAGCGCGAGGCGGAATCCGGAGGCCTGCCGCTCGATCGCGCCGACCTCGGCGCCGTAGCGGATGTTGACGCCCGCGGCCTCGAGGCCCGCCTGCCAGCGCGTGAGCACGGTCTCGCGCGTGCCGGCCTCGAAAGGCAGGTCCGCGCGCAGCGGCAGCACCGGCGGCTCCGCCATGACGTGCTTGCCCTTCTGGTAACGCTGGATCGTGTGCGCGTGGGCGTCGCTCGCCTCCAGCAGGACGTGGTCCACGCCGAGGCGGGCCGCGTGGGCCGCCGCACTCAGGCCCCCCGGACCGGCGCCGACGATCGCGATCCGGTGATGCCCGGGGTCCATGCCCCTCAGTGGCCGCCGGGCGGGGGCGGAACGTTGTTCGTGGGTGGCGGTGGCGGCGGGACGTGGGTGGCGGGCGGCGGCGCGCTGTTCGCCGGCGGCGGCAGCGAGGGCGTGCCGGGCGGCGGCAGCGGATCGTTCGGGCTGCGCTGGTCGAAGGTCCCGCGCGTCAGGTCGATCTGGCCCTGGCCGCCGACCGTGCCGCGGATCGGGCGCTGCACGCCCTGCTTGCCGGTGGGATCGGACGGCGCGGGCGCCGTCGAACCCGCGGGCTGCTGGCCCGCCGGCGGCTCGCGGACATCGGAGAAGTCGGGCAGGGCCGTCTGGCCCTTGCCGTCACCCCGCTCCTCGCCCGTGACGAGCGGGCCGGCGCCATCGCCCGCGACCCACTCCGGCAGCCGGTCGAGCGGCTCGGGCAGCGAGTCCGACGCGGCGATGAAGATCGCCTGGCCGGCCTCGACGACGGCCTCGCGGCCGCCGTAGCGGAACACGATCGCGCCCGCGTGCGTCGCGAGGTACATGCCATTGCGCGCGGCCGCGGCGGCGGCGATGTCCGCGCAATCGCCCTGGCACCAGACCGCCGTGTAGTCCGTGCCGCGGATGCCGAGCGTGCCGATCGGCGTGCGCACCTCGTAGGTGCCCTTGCCGTCCTTGCCGATCGCGCCGGTCGAACTGCGGAACCCGCCCTTCAGCAGGGTCGCGACCGTGACGCCTTCCGCCTGCGTCGTCGTCGCCTGGGTCGCGCCCACGGAGGCCGGCAGGCCGAACTCGTCGACGCGGTAGCGCGAATTGGCGCGGAGCGCCACCCGGGCGCCGTCGTTCATGAGGATCTGCGCGCGCGACTTGTCGCCGGTCGCGATCGTGTCGCCCGTGAGCACGGCGTCGCCCTGCCTGAGCGCCGCGGGCGGCGCACGCTCGGCCGTGACCGTCCCGGCGACGAACAGCACCTTGCCGGCCTCCTTCGCCTGCGCGGCGCCGGCCACGAGGGCCAGCGCGAGCGCGAACGCGGCGACGGCGTGGATGCGGATGTTCCTGGGTGTCATGGCGTCCCTCGCTAGCGGATCGAACGCGTGAGCGTCAGGCCCGCGTCGAAGCGGTCGTACTCGTAGAGCGCGATGTCGGAGCTGTTGACGGTCCAGCCGACGCGCGGCGTGAGCGTGAAGCCCCGCGCCGGCCAGTCGTGCAGGTCCACGCGGAAGCTGGCGGACCAGTTCGTGTCGTCGCGCTCCTGGCCGCCGAAGAACCCGGGCGTGCGGTCGTAGCCGACGTCCTGCCACGCGAACTGCAGGCCGAGGTCGTGGCCGCGGGCGCTGCGTACGCCGCCGTAGAGCTGCACGCCGAGACGGTCGCTGCCGAAGGGCGAGCCGCTCTCCTGCTCGTCCTCGGTGCCGCCGAAGACGGTCACGCCGAAGTGCCCGGTCGTGCCCGCGCGCTCCAGCGAGAACGCCGCCAGCAGCTGGTCCATGTCGAGCACGGACAGGCCCGGGAAGTCGCTCTCCTCGTAGCGGAGCATGCCGGCGCGCAGCATGCCGGTGGCGCGCCATCCGTCGCCGTAACGGTGACTGAGCGTGAGATCCGCGCTCGCGCTCCAGTCGTGGGCATCGCCGTCGAGCAGCCCGTACCAGCCGCCGAGCCCCAGGCCGAAGACCGTCGGGCCGTCGCCGAACGAGAGTCGCGTGCCGAGCGAGGCGATGGTCTGGTCCACGAACTCCGCGTCGGGATTCCAGCGATGGCCGATGCGGCCCGTCGTCTCGATGCGGCCGGAGCCGGCGTTGCCCGCGTGCGCGAACCAGCCGCCGAGGGAGAGATAGGAAGAGGACTGCTCGACGTTGGTCGGGTCGAGCGTCACGCCGAGGAAGGTGGTGTCGCTGGTCGAGGCGTTGGCGTTACTGTCGTAGCCGGCGCCGAACTCGTAGCCGCCGCGGAAACCGCCGGCCGCGGCCGCGGCGGGAGGCGCCATCGCGCGCAGCCAGGCCTCGGCGATCTCCCGAGCGCGCGGCGGGGGATCCTGCGCGATCGCCGCGCGGAACTGGCGCTCGGCCGCGGCGCGGTCGCCCGCCGCGTGCCAGGCGCGGCCGAGTTCGAGCCGCGCCTGCACCGAACGCGGGTCGTTGGCGACGACGCGCTCGAGCGCCACGACCGCGGCACGCGGCTGGCCGGCGTCGAGCGCCGCGACGCCATAGAGATAGTCGTAGAGCGGCTGGCCGGCGAGGCTTCGCTCGTGCGGGTCGAGCAGGCGATACGCCTCCGCCCCGCGGCCCTCGCGGATCATGCGTTCCGCGTCGGCGAGGAGGGTGCCGGACTGGGAGAAGGCGATGGCGGGTGCCAGGGCGCACGCCAGCGCGATGCAGCGGATGAGTCGTCTGCCCACATGCCCCCCGGAACGACGCGCCTGGCCGCGCCGTATTATTTAACGTCGAAGGTGAAAACGCCATCCCAATCGGGCGGCGGAGGCGCCGCCCGGAAGTGCCGGATGCGACCGAGGTACAGCTGGTAGAGCGGATGCGGCGCGGCCGCGCTCAATTCCGTGATGAGCGTCTCGGCGCGATCCCAGTCCGCCGCGCGATAGCGGGCCAGGGCCGCGGCGAAACTCGCGGCCGCGGCCTCGTCCGCGGCGGCGATCGGCTCGTAGATGCCGACCGGCTCCTTCTTGCCCTTCACCCGCACTCGGTCGAGCTCGCGGTACCGCAGGCCCGGGGCGAGCGCCACGGTCCGCTCGCTCACGATGATGTTGACCCCATAGGTCTTGGTGAGGCCCTCGAGCCGCGAGCCGAGATTCACGGCGTCGCCGAGCACGGTGTAGGCGGCGCGGAACTGCGAGCCCATGTTGCCGACATTCATCTCGCCGCTCGAGAGGCCGACGCCGATCTCGATCGCGGGCCAGCCGCGCGCCTCGAAAGCGGGCTTGAGCGCGCGCATCTCCGCGACCATGGCCTGCGCGGCCTGCACCGCGTGGCTCGCGTGCCCGGGGTCGGCGAGCGGCGCGCCCCAGAAGGCCATCACGGCGTCGCCCATGTACTTGTCGATGGTGCCGCGATGGCGGTGGATGGCGGCCGTGATCGGCGTCAGGAACTCGTTCATGAGCTGCGTGAGTTCCCGCGCTGTCAGGCCCTCCGAGATCGTCGTGAACCCGCGCACGTCGGAGAAGAGCACGGTCATCTCGCGGCTCTCGCCCTCCAGCGAGACCTCGGCGCCTCCGGCGTCGAGTTCGCTCACGATCTCCGCCGGCACGTACTGGCCGAAGATGCGCGACAGCCGCTGGCGCCGGCGCGTCGCGGTGAAGTAGCCCCAGGTCAGCTGCAGGAGCGCCGCGATCGTGGTGTAGACGAGCACGCCGGCGAGCGGCAGCACGAGACCATAGCGCGCCCACAGCACCAGGTTCAGGCCGAGCGCGGCGCCGATCAGGAACAGGAACAGGCCGAAGCCTGCGAGCGGCGCGAGCCGCGGCAGCAGGAGCGCCGTGACGAGGGCGACGGCGAGCAGCGCCAGGATCTCCGCGAACGCCGACTGGCGCGGCCGCGACGGGATGGTGCCGTCGAGCAGGCCGGAGACGAGGTTCGCGTGCGCCTCCACGCCGATGTACTCCTTCGCGACCGGCACGGCGCGCACATCCTGCAGCCCCGGCGCGCTCGCGCCGACGAGCACGATCGCGTCCTTGAGCGCATCGGCCGGCGCGCGCGCGTTCAGGACGTCGGTCGCCGAGACGTAGCGGAAGCTGCCGAGCGGGCCGCGGAACGGGATCAGCACGGCGCCCTGCCCGTCGATCGGCACGCGCCGGTCGCCCAGCATCGCGTAGGCGAGGCGCTGCGGGCGGTCCGCGTCGAAGGCGAACCGCACGGGAGGCGCCCCCTGCGCGAGCCGCGCGAGCGCGAACGAGAGTGATTCGTAGAGGTTGCCGTTGTAGTACTGGAAGAGTGGCACCCGGCGCACGACGCCGTCCTCGTCCGTGAGCGGCGTGTCGAAAAAGCCGCCGGCGGGCGCCGCCTGCTGCAGCTCGCGAAGGCTCGCCGCGTAACCCTGCGGGCGGAGCCAGTCGTGGCCGTGGATGCGCGGGTCCTCGAAGGTGACCGGCGGCGGCAGCTCGCCCGTCGTCGCGGGACCGGTGGAGCCGGGCTTCTGCTTGAACACGTAGCCGAGCACGACGTCACGGGCGATCAGGGATTCCGCGAGAAGCCGGTCGCCCTCGTGCCCCCGGCGGATCTCCTCGAGCTGCACCAGGCGTCCGGTGTCGCCGGCCAGCGGGCCGGCGGCGATGGCGTCGATCAGCTGCAGCTCGGCATTGCGCTCGGGCTCGCCGAACAGCACGTCGAAGCCCGCTGCGCGAATGCCGTAGCCGTCGAAGAGCGCGTCATTGAGCGCCGCGATCTTGCGCCGCGGCCAGGGCCACTGGCCCTCGGCGGCGAGGCTCGCCTCGTCGATGTCCACGATCACGATGCGCGGGTCGACGACGTCCGGCATCATCCAGCCGACGCGCACGTCGTAAAGGTAGTTCTCGACGCGCTGCACGAGCTCGAGCGGCAGGACGCCGGCGGCGTGCAGCACGAAGAAGAGCAGCGGGACCGCGGAGAGCAGGATGCGCTGCAGCGCCTGGCCTGCTGCCCTCCACATCGCGGCGACACGGTGCCCGACCATCATGCGTGGGCGCGATGGTACCGAGCGTCGCGCCCGCCATGTTGGCAATGTCGCCGGCGATGTTGCGTCGCAAAAGACCGACGCCGGGCGGCTGCGGCTGCACCGCATCCGTAGTAATCCCGCGACTGGGCCGGTCTACTGACCGACCCACCGGGTCTTTTCAGCGTCAACTCAACCTAGGGGGACCGGAAATGTCGATCAATCGTCGGGACTTCGGCAAGGTGATGCTGGGCGTGACGGGCGGCTTGCTCGCCGGCGCAGAGCTCACGAAACTGGCGCACGCTGGCGAGGAAGGCGGCGGCGACAAGCACATCTGTAAAGGCCACAACGAGTGCAAGGGCAGGGGCGGCTGCAAGAGCGGCGACGGCGGCTGCGCCGGCAAGAACAGCTGCAAAGGCAAGGGCGGATGCGCCACGGCCGCCAAGCACGAATGCGCCGGCAAGAACGGCTGCAAGGGCCAGGGCGGCTGCAAGAGCGGCGACAACGGCTGCGCCGGCAAGAACAGCTGCAAGGGCAAGGGTGGCTGCAAGGTGCCGGTCGAGCACCTGGGCTGATCGCTTGCTGCGGTGCCCGCCGCCGCCCGGCCGATCAGCCGTGGCGGCGGCGGGCCCGGAGAGCGCCGTGAATTCGTCCATGACCGCAGGTCCCCTGCCCAATCGATGGCGGCTGCCCGACCTCGGGCAGGGCGTCGGGCTTCGCACCCGGCACTTCCGCCACATCACCGGGCATTGGCCGGTGATGGACTGGTTCGAGATCCTGTCGGAGAACTTCCTCGATACCGGCGGGCGGCCGATGTGGTTCCTGGACCAGATCGCGGAACGCTACCCGATCGTCATGCACGGCGTCTCGCTGTCGGTCGGCAGCACGGACCCCGTCGATTTCGGCTTTCTCGACAAGCTGGCGGCGCTCGCGAAGCGCGTGCAGGCGCGCTGGCTCGGCGACCACATCTGCTGGACCGGCGTCGCCGGCGTCAACGGCCACGACCTCTACCCGGTGCCCTACACCGAGGAGAGCCTGCGGCACATGGTCGGGCGCGTGCGCATCATCCAGGACTACCTCGAACGCCCGCTGGTGCTCGAGAATCCCTCCACCTACCTGACATTCGCCGCGTCCTCCATGCGCGAGGAGGAATTCATCGCGCGGCTCTCCGTCGAGGCCGACTGCGCGCTCCTGCTCGACGTCAACAACGTCTACGTGACCTGCCGCAACCACGACCTGGACCCGGTCGCGTACCTCGACGCGATTCCTTACGACCGCGTCGTGCAGGTGCACCTCGCAGGTCACACCGACAATGGCACGCACTGCATCGACACGCATGACGGCCACGTGATCGACCCGGTCTGGGAGCTCTACCGCCGCGTCCACGAACGCACGGGAGGGCGCGCGACGCTGCTCGAATGGGACGCGAACATTCCGTCATTCCCGGTCTTGCAGCGGGAGGTCGGCAAGGCCGCGCGGCTGCGCGCGCGCGGCGCCCCGCGGACGGCGGCGGCATGAACGGCGGCGCGGTCCCGTCGCTCGACGTGCTCGAGCGCTGGATGCAGGCCGTGGTCACGCACCCCGGCGGCGCGGCGAGCGGTCTGCGCGCCAGGGCCGCGCGGCGGCTGCTGCCGGGCGCGGCGCGGGACCCGGGCGCGATCGTGCTGCCATCGAAGTCGCTCACGGCCGTCGAGCGGCTCGACATCTATGCCTACATGTACTACGCGCGCCTGGTCGAGATCCTGGAAACCGAGTATCCGGTGACGCGGCGGCTCCTGGGCCCGGAGGCCTTCGGACGGGCCGCCAGGGATTTCGTGGCGGCGAACCCGTCGCGCAGCCGCACGCTCAACCGCCTGAGCGCGGGGTTCCCGGCGTTCCTCGCCCGCCGGCTGCCGCGCGGGGCTGCGCACGGGCTCGCGGCCGACGTGGCGCGAATCGAGCGCGCGATGGAGGACGTCTTTGACGCGCCATTCGCGGAGCCGCTGACGGCCGCGCAGTTCGGCGCGATCGGCGCGGACGAGTGGAACCGGGTCCGCCTGCGCGCAAACCCGGCGCTGCGCCTGCTGGCGTTGCGGCATCCGGCCAATGCCTGCATGAACGCCGTCCACGGCGGGAAGCGCGCGCCGATCCGGCGGCCGCGCCGGACATTCGTCATCGTCTACCGGCGCGCATTCCAGGTTCACCGCCGGGACCAGGCGCCGGCGCAGTGGCGGCTGCTCGCCGCGCTCGTGTCCGGCCGCACGCTGGCCGGGGCCGTGCGGGCGAGCACCCGCGGTCGGCGGCTTCCGGCCGGGCGGCTGGCCGCCGTGCTCGGCGGCTGGTTCCGCGAATGGGCCGCGGCGGGACTGTTCACCGGCATCGAGCGCGCGACCGGCGGCCCCGGGCGCGGCTGAGGAAACGCCGCGCGAATTCCGCCGCCGCGGCCGCCGCCCCGGGATTACACTGTGGCACCGGGGGGATCGCCATGAACATCAAGAGCCTCGCAAAGGGTCTCCAGTACCGCGGCGAAGCCCGTGGCAAGCGCCAGACCTACTACGTCTTCGAGAGCGGCCAGGCTTACGTCGTGATGTCCGCCTCGCGCACCAAGCGCGCCAGCGGCTACTTCAACCTCGTGAGCCGCGCCGCGGTCGACCGGATCCGCAGGAGCTACGCCGGCAGGCAGGACGTCACGGCCAAGGCGCTCGCCGCGCGCTCCCGCGGGGCGGGCGTGCGCGATGCGCTGCAGGCGCTCAACATCCTCTACGTGCTGGTCGCGACCGGCGCCGCGAAGCGGGATGACCGCTACCAGGACCCGCGGCTGCATTTCAACATCGCGCCGCGCTGAGCGCACGCCCGGAGGCGGTCAGGGACCGGCCGCAGCGGCGGGCCGCGTCGCCTCGCGCACCAGGCGGCGAAACTCCGTGAGGAGCGCATTGTCCCCGGGCGACGTGAGCGGAAAGGCGAAGTAGGACGTGGTGCGCCCGACGGTATCGATGATGAAGGTGGCATAGCCGCCGCCCGACCAGCCGTACTGCGTCGTGGTTCCGTCCGGTGCGAGGCGCACCGCCGCGCCAATGCCCCAGGTCAAGCCGCCGGGAAACGTGGTCCGCGGCCCGAGCTGGTCTGACATCATCATCCGCACGGTTTCGGGCCACAGGATGCGCACGCCGTCGACGGTGCCGCCGTCCAGGAACAGGCGCGAGAACCGCGCCAGGTCCTGCGGCGAGGACGCGATGCCGCCGCCGCCGTGGACAAACGTCGTGCGCGGCGGCGCCTGGCCGAACGGGCGCACAGGCGTCAGCACGCCCCCGGACTGGCGATAGGAAGCGGGCAGGAGTGCCGCCTGCTCCGGCGGCGGGAAGAAATGCGTGCTGGAGAGACCGAGCGGCCCGAACAGGTTCTCCTGCAGGAAGGCCTCGAGCGTGCGGCCGCTCGCGATCTCGATCACGGCGCCCAGCACCTCGTAGGACGCCCCGGTCTGCCCGTAGTCGTACTTCGCGCCAGGCTGGGATTGCAGCGGCAGCTCCGCGAGCGCCCGCGCAAGATCGAGCGCCGTGGTCCTGCCCGCATGCGCGTCCCAGGCGGCCCGGAAGGCGTCGCCGCCCACCGTGAGGCCGCCTGTGTGGGTGAGCAGATGCCGGATCGTGACGGGCGCGGCGGGCGGGACCCGCGTTTTCACGCCCCCGGCGTCCGTCGTCTCGAGCGCAAGGCGCGCAAATTCGGGAATGTATTTCGACACCGGGTCGTCGAGCGCGATCACGCCGCGCTCGGAGAGGATCATGGCCGCGACCGCGGTGTGCATCTTGCCGACCGACGCCAGCGGCAGGATGGCGTCCTCGCGCATCGGGACACCGGGACCCATCTCGCCGGCCGTGTGCAGCCAGACGATGCCGCCGTCGCGCGCGAGCATCGCCACTGCGGATGGAATGCGGCCCTCGCGCACGGCGCCGTCCACCAGGCTGCGGATCGCGGCGAGGCCCTGATCGGTGAATGTCGCGTCGGACGCGTGGACCGCGCCGCCGGCCGCCAGGACCAGGCCCGCCAGCGCGGTCCTGGCAGTGCGCATGCTCACGCCGGCTCCCATTCCACTGCGATGACCGGGCAGGATGGCCACCAATAGAAAGGCCCGCCTGGCGGCGGGCCTTTCGTCAGCCGCGTCCCTGGGCTTTCCTTCAGGGCTTGAAACGGTTCCACATGTTGCGCGTAATGACCGTCAGCGAAGCGCCGGCCGCCAGCGTGCCAGCCGCGCCGAAGATCTTCACCAGGTATTCGCCGACCGACGGGATGTGCATGAACACCCCGGAGAGCGCCGACAGCGCCAGGGCGGTGACGATGACGCGTACGCTGTCCTCGACCGCGATGGACACGCCGATGACCAGGCCGAGCAGCAGCAGGATCAGCGACATGTACTCGAACTGGACGAACGCGCTGATGATGGCAAGAGCGAGACCGACCAGACCCATGATCTTGAATGGATTCACTTTCATCCCCCCTGAGCGTGTTATTGGCGCGGCCCGGTGGCCGGTACCGCTGCGCGATGCTACGCCTGCCGGGGGCGGCAGGCCAAGCCACCCTCGGACTTAGGATGTAATACATTGATTTAATTGGCTTTACCCTCCATGGAATCGCCACTGGCGGCAGCAAGAACCGGGTTGCGGGGCAGGCGTGGGTCAAGGATCCTGCACCCATGAACTACCAGATGCGCGGACTCGAACCCGCCCTGTTCGAGGGCTACTTCGACCTGGACGACGCGGAACTCGCGCGACGCGGCATGAGGCGGGTTCGCGTCGATGCGCCGGTCGGCTATCCCTGCCGCGTGACGCTCGAGGACGCGCCGGTCGGCGAGGAAGTGCTGCTGCTGCCGTTCACGCACCAGGACAGCGATTCGCCCTACCGCGCCTCCGGGCCCATCTTCGTGCGCCGGGGCGTTGCGGCGGCGCGGCGCATCGAGGGGTCGCTGCCGCCCTACCTGACGAATCGGCTGCTCTCGGTGCGCGCCTACGACGACGCCGACATGATGGTGGCGGCCGAGGTGGTCGAGGGCGCGCAGGCGGATCCGCTCTTCCGGTCGTTGCTGGCGCGACCCGACGTCGGCTACCTGCACGTGCATTTCGCCAAGCGCGGCTGCTTCGGCGTCCGGGTCGAGCGCGCCTGATTGTCACCTGGCCCGCCTACAATGCGGGCATGGGACCGACAATCAGCCGCCGCCGCTTTCTTGCGGGCACGGCGACGGTGGCAAGCGCGCTCGCGGCGCGCCGGGCGCTGGGGGCGCCGCGCGCATCGGCGGTCGTGGCGGGCCCCTACGGCCCGCTGAAGCCGGCGCAGGACCTCGAGACCGGCCTGCCGCTGATCCTGCTGCCGGAGGGCTTCGAATACCGGACCTACTCCTGGTCCGGCGACGCCATGCCGAACGGCCAGCCGACACCCGATGCGCACGACGGCATGGGCGTCATCCACGGCGGGCGCAGCGGCGGGGAGATCGACGTCACGCTCGTGCGCAACCACGAGCGATCGTTCGCGAACCCGATCCAGGCGCCGGCGCGCTACGACACCGTCGTGCCGATGGGCCAGCCGTTCGCACCGGGCGGCGGCACGACGACGCTGCGCTTCCGCGGCCGGCGCTGGATCGGCGTCGAGCCTTCGCTCGGCGGCACCATCTTCAATTGCGCCGGCGGGGTGACGCCCTGGGGCACCTGGCTCTCCTGCGAGGAAACCGTCGCGAACCTCACGGCCTGGGGCGGCCGGAGACATGGCTACGTGTTCGAGGTGCGGCGCGAGACCGCGAAGACAACCGGCCGCCCGATCGTGGACATGGGGCGCATGCTGCACGAGGCGGTCGCGATCGACCCGCGGACGAACATCGCCTACCTGACGGAGGACAACCCGAAGCGCTCCTGCTTCTACCGCTTCCTGCCGAAGGACCGCAGCGGCAGGCCCGGCAGCTACGAAGCCGGCGGGCGTCTCCAGGCGGCGCGAGTCGAAGGTTTGGCACGCGCGGACCTGACGGCCCCCGCGGTCGGCGACCGTTATCGCCTGCGCTGGATCGACATCGAGGATCCGGATGCGCCGCCGGGTTCCGCGCCGGAGGGCCTGCCCAATGCGCCGAACGAGACCAGCGGCCCGTTCCTGGAGGCCTGGGCGAAGGGCGCGCTGCGCATGAGCCGCGGCGAGGGCATCTGCTGGCATGGGGGGAAGGCTTACCTGGTGGACACGGCCGCGGGCGTCTCCGCCGACGGGCGCCGCGGCAGCGGCGACGGCGCCGTGTGGGAGTACGACCCGCGCACGGAGACGCTGCGCGCGATCTTCGTCGCCGGCAGCCAGCAGGTCGGCGACAACATCGACAACATCGTGGTGAGCCCGGGCGGCACGATCTTCCTCTGTGAAGACGGCGATCCGGTGACCGACGCCTACGGCCCCGGCACCCGGCTGCTCGGCCTGACCGCGGCGGGCGATTCCTTCGCTTTTGCGAAGAACAATGTCGTGCTCGGGCGCGCGGAAGTCGTCGCGGCCGGCAAGAGCATCCTGCCGGGCGATTACCGCGGCCAGGAGTGGGCCGGCGTCTGCTTCGACCCCGCGGGCGAGGTCATGTTCGTGAACATCCAGCGCCCCGGCATCACCTTCGCCATCTGGGGACCCTGGCGGTGAAAAGAAAGGGCCACCGGCCTGTGGCGGACCGGCGGCCCCTCCTGCCCCTTTCAGTTCCTCAGAACTTGAAGTTGGCGCTCAAGAAATAACGGCGGCCGATGACGTCGTACGTCGACGGGTCGGTACCCGAGTCGACGTCCGGCGAATACAGCTCGGGATCCTCGTTGGTGAGGTTCTCGACGCCGAGTCGCAGGCTCAGCCCGTCGTTGATCTGCCACGAGCCCGACAGGTCGAGGTACACGAGCGAGCTGACGCCCGGATCCGTGCTGCCCGAGATGACCGTGTCTTCCAGGATCATGCTCGGCAGGTACCGTGCCCGCAGCGCCGTCGTGAAGTCACGGTACGACCACACGGTGGTGAGCGCGGCCTTGAAGTCCGCATAAGCCTCACCCGGATCGTCACCGATCGAGCCCGCGTAATCGACCCACACGTCGCCCGGCAGCTCCTGGCGCTCGAACTTCTCCATCCAGGTCGCCACCGCGTTCAGGTGGATGGAGCCGGCAGCGCCGATGTCGAAGCCGTAGTCGACCTGCAGATCCACGCCGGAGGTCCGCAGACCGCCGATGTTGTTCTCGGTCTCGAGCAGGTCCTCGATCTCGCTGGTCGCGACGTTACGGCCGAACAGGCTGCAGAAGAAGTTGTTCGGGTCGTAGGTCGGGTTGGCGCCATCGCCGTTGAAGCAGCGCGACACCACGACCGACGGGTCGATGGCCTGGAT
>DATBLN010000101.1:0-8386 GCA_036555345.1 Steroidobacteraceae bacterium | reverse complement strand
CCGCCGCCCGGGCACGCCGGCCGCCGCGCTGCCGGACGAGGTCCCGCACGAGGTCAAGCAGGAACGGCTCGCGCGGCTGCAGGCGCAGGTGGACGCGCAGGCGCGGCGCATCAGCGAGGCGATGGTCGGCAGCACGCAGCGGGTGCTGGTCGAGCGCCCGTCGCGCCGCGACCCGCGGCAGCTCGCCGGGCGCACCGAGAACATGCGCTGGGTCAATTTCGACGGGCCCGCCTCGCTCGTGGACCGGTTCGCGGAGGTGCGCATCACGGAGGCGATGCCGAACTCGCTGCGCGGCCGGCTCATCGCTTGAACGCCGCGCCCGAGGCCGCCGTCGACTTCGGCACCGGCGACAACGCGCGGCTCGCCGCCGTCTGCGGCCCGCTGGACGAGAACCTGCGCCAGCTCGAGCAGCGCCTCGGCGTCGAAGTGCGCCGGCGCGCCGGGCGCTTCGGCGTCAGCGGCGCGAACGCGGAGGCGGCCGTCGCGGTGCTGCGCGCGCTGCATGAGCGCGCCGCCACCCAGCCCGTCACGGCCGAGGACGTGCATCTCGCGATCCAGGAGACGGGCATGGGCGGCGCGCCCGCCGACGACGGGCTCGCGGTCGAGACGCTGCGCGGGCGTATCCGCGGGCGCGGCCCGAACCAGCAGCAGTACCTGCAGCAGATCCGCGGCCATGACCTCACCTTCGGCATCGGCCCGGCCGGCACCGGCAAGACCTACCTCGCCGTCGCCTGTGCGGTCGAGGCGCTGCAGCGCGAGACGGTGCGCCGCGTCGTGCTGGTGCGGCCGGCGGTCGAGGCGGGCGAGCGGCTCGGCTTCCTGCCGGGTGACATGAGCCAGAAGGTGGATCCCTACCTGCGGCCGATGTACGACGCGCTTTACGAAATGGTCGGCTTCGACCGCGTCGCGCGCCTGGTCGAACGCAACGTCATCGAGATCGCGCCGCTCGCGTTCATGCGCGGCCGCACGCTGAACGAGGCGTTCATCATCCTGGACGAGGCGCAGAACACGACGGTCGAGCAGATCAAGATGTTCCTGACGCGCATCGGCTTCGGGTCGCGCGCGGTGGTGACCGGCGACATCACCCAGACCGACCTGCCGGCGCACCGCCAGTCGGGCCTGCGCCACGCGCTCGACGTGCTCGCGGGCGTGGGGGGCATCGCGGTCACGCGCTTCTCGGCGCGCGACGTGGTGCGCCATCCGCTGGTGCAGCGCATCGTCGAGGCCTACGAGCGCGAGCCGAAGAGCGAGGGGCCGAGGTGACGCTCGCCGTCCTGCTGCAGTACCGCACGCGCCGGCCCTGGGCGCCCGGCCCGGTGACGCTGCGCCGCTGGGCCCGGCTCGCGGCCGGGCGGCGCCGCGGCGAGCTCGGCATCCGCGTGGTCGGGAGCCGGGAGAGCCGCGCCCTGAACGAGCGCTGGCGCGGACGCGCCAGGCCGACCAACGTGCTGTCGTTCGCCGCCGACGGGCCGCGCGGTCCGCAGATCGGCGATATCGTGGTCTGCGCGCCCGTGGTCGCGCGCGAGGCGCGCCGGCAGGGCAAGTCGCTCGCGGCGCACTGGGCGCACATGGTCGTCCATGGCACGCTGCACCTGCTCGGCTTCGACCATGCGCGCGCGGCGGACGCGCGGCGCATGGAGAGCCGCGAGCGCGCGCTGCTGGCGCGACTCGGCTTCGCGGATCCCTACGGGGACTGAGGCGATGGCGAAGCGCAGGACCGGCCAGTGGCTGCGGCGGCTGACCCAGGAAGGGCCGGCGGACCGTGCCGAGCTCGTCGAGATGCTGCGCGCGGCGCAGAAGGGCGGCATGCTCGATGCCGACGCGCTCGCCATGATCGAGGGCGTGCTGCGCGTGGCCGACCTGCAGGTGCGCGACATCATGGTGCCGCGCTCCCAGATGGTGGTGCTCGAGCGCGACGCGCGGCCGGAACAGCTGCTGCCGGCGGTGGTCGAGGCGGGGCACTCGCGCTTCCCCGTGGTGGGAGACGACCGCGACCAGGTGGTCGGCATCCTGCTGGCCAAGGACCTGCTGCGGCACTACGCGGAGGGCGCGACCGGCGGGTTCGACCTGCGCCAGGCGCTGCGGCCCGCCGCCTTCGTGCCGGAGAGCAAGCGGCTCAACGTGCTGCTCAAGGAGTTCCGCGCCAGCCGCAACCACATGGCGATCGTCGTGGACGAGTTCGGCGGGGTCTCGGGACTCGTGACCATCGAGGACGTGATCGAGGAGATCGTCGGCGAGATCGCCGACGAGTACGACGTGCCGGAGCAGACCATCCGCCGCGAGGGCGAGCGGCAGTTCGTGGTGCAGGCCGCGACCGGCGTGCAGGAGTTCAACCATTACTTCGGGACGCTGTTCAGCGACCAGGAGTACGACACCATCGGCGGCATCGTGCTGCAGCAGTTCGGCCGCCTGCCGCGCCGCGGCGAGGCGGTCACGATGAACGGGCTGGAGTTCCGCGTGCTGCGCGCCGACCGGCGCCGCATCGCGGAACTCCGGGTGACGACGCCGACGCCCGTGCCCGCGCCCGGCGAGGCGCGCGGGGACTGAGTGGGGCCCGCCGTCCCCGGCGTCCTGCGGCGATACCCGGCCTGGCTCGCCGCCGCGGCGGGCGTCGCGACGTCCTTCGCGTTCGCCCCGTGGGGCCTGTGGCCGCTCGCGATCGCGGGCCCGGCGATCCTGTTCCACCACTGGCGGGACGCCACGCCGCGGCAGGCCGCGCGGAGCGGCTTCGCCTTCGGCGCCGCACTCTTCGCCGCCGGCACCTGGTGGATCTACACCGCCGTGCACGACTTCGGCCAGGCGCCGGCGTGGCTCGCCGTGTTCCTGCTCGCGGCCCTGGTCGCGATCAAGGGCGCATACTACGCGCTGCTCGGCTGGCTCGTCGCGCGGCCGGCGGGCGTCGCGCCCGCGGCGCGCCTGCTGCTGCTCGCGCCCGCAGGCTGGACCCTGATGGAGTGGCTGCGCGGCTGGCTGTTCACGGGGTTCCCCTGGCTGCAGCTCGGCAGCGCGCACAGCGACAGCGCGCTCGCATCGCTCGCGCCGCTGGCCGGCGTGCACCTGCTGACGCTCTTGAACGCGCTCTCGGCCGGGGCGCTCGTGCTGATGCTCGAAGGCCCCTGGCGACGCCGCGCCCTGGCCGCCGCCTGTCTCGTCCTGCCGTGGGCCGCGGCGGTGTCGCTCGCGGGCCGCGAGTGGACGCGGGCGAATGGCCCGCCATTCCCGGTCGCGCTGGTGCAGGGCGCGATTCCGCAGGACGAGAAGTGGCAGGCCGACCATCGCGCCGAGACGCTCGAGCGCTACCGCGCGCTGAATCGCGAGGCACTCGGTGCGCGCATCGTGGTCTGGCCGGAGTCCGCGGTCCCGATGCTCGCGCACGACGCCGGGGTGTACCTCGAGTCCATCCGGCGCGAGGCGCGCGCGGCGGGATCCGACGTGATGATCGGCCTGCTGCGGTTCGATTTCGACACCGGCGAGATCCGGAACGGGCTGCTGTCGATGAGCGCCGCGGGCGACGGCTGGTACTACAAGCGCCGGCTCGTGCCCTTCGGCGAATTCTTCCCGGTGCCGCCCGTGGTGCGGCGCTGGATGCGGCTCATGAGCCTGCCGTACTACGACATGACGCCGGGGGCGGCGCGGCAGCCCGCGCTCGCCGCGGGCGGCGAGCGGCTCGGCGCGACGATCTGCTACGAGGACGCCTACGGCTCCGAGCAGCTCGCCGTGCTCGCCGAGGCGACGCTGCTCGTCAACGTCACCAACAATGCCTGGTTCGGCGACTCCTCGGCGCCGCACCAGCAGCTGCAGATGTCGCGGCTGCGCGCGCGCGAAGCCGGGCGCTGGCTCATGCGCGCGACCAGCAACGGCATCACGGCCGTGATCGGGCCGGAGGGCGAGGTCACCGCGCGCGCCCCGCAATTCGAGCCCGCGGTCCTCAAGGCCACGGTACAGCCCAGGACCGGCCTCACCCCCTACGCCCGCACCGGCAACTGGCCGGTCCTCCTGGCCGCGGCCTTGATGATCGCGGTCGCCGTCCTCTCGGGCCTGCCGCGGAGGCGGATGCCGTAGGACACGGTCCGGGTTCATGTTCCGGGGATCGTGCGCGCCAGGGATGGCGCGCCCGAAGCCTCCAGGGATGGATTCACGGCGGTCCCCGGAACATGAACCCGGACCGCGCCCTAAGGTATCCTTCTCCGTTCCATGCGCGAAAGATACGAACCCGCGGAAGTCGAGGCCGCGGCCCAGCAGGACTGGGCCGCCGCCGGCACGTTCACGGTGCGCGAGGACGCCGCGAGGCCGAAGTACTACTGCCTGTGCATGTTCCCGTACCCGAGCGGGAAGCTGCACATGGGCCACGTCCGCAACTACACCATCGGCGACGTGCTCGCCCGGTTCATGCGCATGCAGGGCTTCAACGTCCTGCAGCCGATGGGCTGGGACGCGTTCGGCCTGCCGGCCGAGAATGCGGCGATCGAGAACGGCGTCGCGCCCGCGAAGTGGACGCGCGACAACATCTCGCACATGAAGCGGCAGCTGCAGGCGCTCGGCTTCGGCATCGACTGGAGCCGTGAGCTCGCGACCTGCGACGCGGACTACTACCGGTGGAACCAGTGGCTGTTCCTGCGCATGCTCGAGCGCGGCATCGCGTACAAGACGACCGGCACCGTCAACTGGGACCCCGTGGACCAGACCGTGCTCGCGAACGAGCAGGTGATCGACGGCCGCGGCTGGCGCACCGGCGCGCCCGTCGAACGGCGCGAGATCCCGATGTACTACCTGCGCATCACGCAGTACGCGGAGGAGCTCCTCGGCGCGCTTGGCCGGCTCGACGAATGGCCGGAGCGCGTGCGCACGATGCAGGCGAACTGGATCGGCCGGAGCGAGGGCGTCAACGTCACGTTTCCCTGGCGGGTCGCGGGCCGCGCCGGCGAGCTCAGGGTGTTCACCACGCGCGCGGACACGATCATGGGCGTTACCTTCGTCGCGGTCGCGCCGGAGCACCCGCTCGCGGAGCTCGCGGCGCAGGGCGACCCCGGCGTGCGCGCCTTCGTCGACGAGTGCCGCAGGAGCAGCGTCATGGAGGCGGACCTCGCGACCATGGAGAAGAAGGGCGTCGCGACGCCGCTCTCCGTCACGCACCCGCTCACCGGTGCCGACGTGCCGGTCTGGGTCGGCAACTACGTGCTGATGGCGTACGGCGAGGGCGCGGTCATGGGCGTGCCGGGCCACGACGAGCGCGACTTCGCGTTCGCGAAGAAGTACGGACTGCCGATCCTGCCGGTGATCGACGTCGAGGGACGCGGGTACTCGACCGACGCCTGGCAGCCCTGGTACCCGGAGTACGGGCGCTGCGTGAACTCGGGAGCGTACGACGGCCTCGACTATGCGGCCGCCGTGGAGGCGATCGCGCTCGACCTCGAGTCGAAGGGGCTCGGCCGCCGGCAGGTGGTCTGGCGGCTGCGCGACTGGGGCATTTCGCGCCAGCGCTACTGGGGCTGCCCGATACCGATCATCCACTGCCCGGCCTGCGGCGACGTGCCGGTGCCGGACGCGGAGCTGCCCGTGCGGCTGCCGGAGGACCTGGTGCCGGACGGCTCCGGCAATCCGCTCGCGAAGTCGAAGGCCTTCGTCGAGTGCCGCTGCCCGAAATGCGGGGCCGCGGCGCGGCGCGAGACCGACACGATGGACACCTTCGTGGACTCCTCCTGGTACTTCTTCCGCTTCGCCTGCGCCGGCAACGACCGCGCGATGGTGGACGGGCGCGCGTCCTACTGGATGCCGGTGGACCAGTACATCGGCGGCATCGAGCACGCGATCCTGCACCTGCTGTACGCGCGCTTCTGGACGCGCGTGATGCGGGACTGCGGCCTGACCGCGGTGGACGAGCCATTCCGCCGCCTGCTGACGCAGGGCATGGTGCTGAACGAGATCTGGTTCCGGAAGCCGGCCTCGGGCCGCATCGTCTACTACCACCCGTCGGAAGTGGCCGACGGCAGGCTCAAGGCCGACGGCCAGCCGGTGGAATCCGGCGGCGTCGGCACCATGTCGAAGTCGCGCCGCAACGGCGTGGACCCGCAGGAGCTGGTGGACCGCTACGGCGCCGACACCGCGCGCCTCTTCATGATGTTCGCGGCGCCGCCCGAGCACACGCTCGAGTGGTCGGACGAGGGCGTGGAGGGCGCGTTCCGCTTCATGAAGCGGCTGTGGAAGACCGTGCACGCGCACGTGCAGGGCGGCCCGGCGGCGCCGGTTGAGCGCGCCGCGCTCGACGCCGCGCAGCGCGGGCTGCGCCGGCAGGCGCACCAGGCGCTCGCCAAGGTCGGCGACGACATCGGGCGGCGGCGCACGTTCAACACCGCGATCGCGGCGGTCATGGAGCTCCTGAACGCGATCGCGCGCTTCGAGGACGCCTCGCCGCGCGGGCGCGCCGTGATGCAGGAGGCGCTCGAACTCGTGGTGCTGATGCTGTCGCCCTTCGTGCCGCACGCGGCGCACGCGATGTGGCGCGCGCTCGGCCACGCGACCATGGTCGTGGACGAGGCGTGGCCGCGGCCGGATCCCGCCGCGCTCGAGCAGGCGACGGTCGAGATCGTGGTGCAGGTCAACGGCAAGCTGCGCGCGCGCGTGCAGGTCGCGGCGGGCGCGGACGAGGCCGCCGCGCGGGAGGCGGCGCTCGCCGACCCGGGCGTCGCCAGGTTCGTGGCCGGCCAGACGGTGCGCAAGCTCATCTACGTGCCGGGCAAGCTCGTGAACGTGGTGGTGTGATGCGCCCCCTGCGCACGGTTTTCGTCCTCGCGCTGCTGGCGGCCGCCGCGGGTTGCGGGTTCCACCTGCGCGGCCACGCGCCGCTGCCGGCGGCGATGGCGAGGCCGTGGGTCGATGCGGCGGACCACTACAGCCCGCTGCATGCGGCGCTCGTCGCGCGGCTCGAGGCCGCGGGGGCCGAACTCGCGCCGGACGCGGCCGCGGCGACCGCGGTGATCCGCGTGCACGCGGACCGGACCGGGCGCGAGCTGCTTTCGGTCGCGGCGGACAACCGCCCGGGAGAATACGAGGTCTACTACACGGTGGAGTACTCGGTGACCGCGGCGGGGCGGGAACTGCTGGCGCGCCAGCAGGTGACGCTCACGCGCGACTACGGCTACGACGAGGCCACCGTGCTCGCGAAGGAGCACGAGGAGCAGTCGCTGCGCGAGGCGCTCGCGGACGAGATCGCCGCGCTGATGCTGCGGCGGTTCTCCGCGCTATGAACCGCTCGGTCTTCGAGGTCTTCCGCATCGGGATCGGGCCGTCGTCCTCGCATACGATGGGCCCGATGCAGGCGGCGCGCCTGTTCGTGCTCGCGCTCGGGTCGAAGGGCGTGCTGGACGCGACGGCCGAGGTGTTCGCGCAGCTCTACGGCTCGCTCGCGCTCACCGGGCTCGGCCATTGCACCGACCGCGCGATCCTGCTCGGCCTCGAGGGCCACGACCCGACCGGCATCGATCCGGCGGCGATGGAACCGGCGCTCGCGCGCATCCGCGCCACGCGCCGCCTGCGCCTGCTCGGCCGGCGCGAGATCGCCTTCGACGAGCCGATGAACCTGCTGTTCCATCGCGACCAGATGCTGCCCGGGCACTCGAACGGGATGCGTTTCACCGCGCGCGACGCCGCCGGGCGCGTGCTGCACGCGGAGGAGATGTACTCGATCGGCGGCGGCGCCGTGCAGCGCGAAGGCGAGGGCCCGGAAGCCGCCGGCCCCGGGGCGCCGGCGCTGCCGCTGCCATTCGAGAACGCGGCGGAGCTCCTCGCGCGCTGCCGGGAGTCGGGGCTCGCGATCGATGCGCTGATGATGAGGAACGAGACGGCGCTGCGGCCGCGCGCGGAGGTCGAGGCGCAGCTCGACCGCATCTGGGAAGTGATGCAGGCCTGCGTGCGCCGCGGCTTCGCGACCGAGGGCGTGCTGCCCGGCGTGCTGCGGGTGCCGCGACGGGCGCCGGCGCTCAAGCGCTCGCTCGAGGCCGACGAGCCGCCGGGGCACGCTGACCCGACGGAGTGGGTCAACGCCTGGGCGCTCGCGGTCAACGAGGAGAACGCCGCGGGCGGGCAGGTGGTGACCGCGCCGACCAACGGCGCCGCCGGCATCGTGCCGGCCGTGCTGCACTACTACGCGCAGGTCTGCCGCGGCGCCGACCGGGCCGGCGTGCACCGCTTCCTGCTGGCGGCGGGCGCGATCGGGCTGCTGTACAAGAAGAATGCCTCGATCTCCGGGGCGGAGATGGGCTGCCAGGGCGAGGTCGGCGTCGCCTGCTCGATGGCGGCCGGCGGGCTCGCGGCCGCGCTCGGCGGCTCGCCCGCGCAGGTCGAGAACGCCGCCGAGATCGGCATGGAGCACAACCTCGGCCTCACCTGC
>DATBLN010000087.1:0-4179 GCA_036555345.1 Steroidobacteraceae bacterium | reverse complement strand
GTCGTGGTCTAGCCGCCCGGAGCGGGCGGTGGCGGATCGAGGTTGAGCGCCGGCTTCTTCTGCCCTCGGTGGCAGGTCGTGCAGTTGATGACCGGCGGATCGCTCTCCAGCCCCTCGATCGTCCTGAGCTTCGCGTTGATCTCCCGGTTCATGAGCGTCATCTGGCGCGCGACCTGCTTCTGCGGTTTCGCGTCCGCGGGCCAGTCGCCGGTGTCGTGGCAGTGGCCGCAGCCCACGCCGAGTGAACGCGAGTAGCCGAGATCCATCACGGCGAGGAGCTGCTCCGCCGTGCGGCCCTTCATCACCTCGATGTCCCTGAAGACGGCCTCGGCGGGCTCCTGCTCGCGCCCGGCGATCTGCCGGCGCAGCTCGGCGAGCAGTTCCTCCTTCGGGGGCTCCTGTGCGGGCGCCTGCGCCCAGGCAACGGCCACGAGGCAGGCGCCGAGCGCGGCTGCGCCGCGAAGCGTGCTCATGCGGCTCAGCCCTTCGGCTCCGCGGGCGCCGCCGCGGATTTCGTCGCGCCTCCGGTGCTCGCGACCGTGACCGCCTGTCCCGGCCGCAGCCGCTCGCCGCCGCGCACGATGACGCGGTCGCCCGCCGCCAGCGCCCCGGTCACCTCGACGCGCTTCGCATCGCCATTGCCCACGCGCACGGTCACGCGCTCCGCCGTATTGTCCTTGCCGACCCGGAACACGTGCGCGCCGTCCGCGCGCACGATCACCGCGTCACGCGGCACGACCAGCGAAGCGCCGCCATTCCTCGCGGCGGGCAGGTCCACGCGCACGGCCGAGCCGATCGGCCATCCGTCGCCCGGCATCGCGATGCGCACTTCCAGCATGCGCGAACGCTCGTCGCCCACGGGCACGATCGCGCGGATGCGGCTCGCCGCCTCGCTCGAGACGCCATGCACGGTCACGGCCTGTCCGACCGCGAGATGTGCGGCATCGGCGACCGGCGCCCGGGCGACGACTTCGACATTGCCGGTGTCGGTGAGGCGCAGCACCTCGGTGCCCGCACCGACGAACTCGCCGAGCTGGCGGATGCGCTCGACCACGTGCCCCGGGAACGGCGCGCGGATCACCGCGCGGTCCACCAGGTGGCGCGTGCGGTCCCGCGCCGCGCGCGCCTGCTCGAGCTCGTGGCGCGCCATCGAGAGCCGCGCCGCCGCCTCGTCGACCTGGCTCCGGGATGCGATGCCGTCCGGCAGCGCCGTCAGGCGCTGCAACTGCGTGTCGAGCAGCTCCGCATTCGCCGTGAGCCGCGCGACCTGCGCGTCGTCCTGGCGCAGCTGCAGCGCGAGGGCCTGCGAGTCGACCCGCGCCACGGGCGCGCCCTTGGCGACGCGCGCCCCGGGCTCCGCGACCCAGTCGAGCCGGCCCGGGACTTCGGCGGCGAGGCGGGCGTCGTTCCGGCTCACCACGGTCCCCGTCGCGCTGACCGTCGTCGCGAGCGTCCCTTCGATGACGCTCGCGACCGAGACCGCCGCGGGCGGCGGGCCGTTCTGCGCCAGGGCCGCGCTGGCTGCCAGGGAGGTCACAGCCAGCGCGGCCACTGCCGCGCCCCATGCAACAGGGGACCTGCGGGACCGGGAATTCATCGGGCACCTGCCTCGACTGCGTCCGGCAGTCCGGCCGGCTCGGCAGCGCTCGCGGCCTCGCCCATGCGCAGGAGCGCCGGCAGCAGCACCAGCATGAAGACGGTGTTCAGCAGCATCCCGCCTGCGATGACGGTCGCGAGGCCGCGATAGAGCGCGGCACCCGGGCCCGGCACGATGATCATCGGCAGCAGGCCCGCGAGCTGCCCGAGCGAGGTCGCGAAGATCGGGCGCGTGCGCTGCTCGAGCGCGTGCCGCACGGCGTCGCGCCGGCTCATCCCGCCGCGCTCCGCCGTGCGCGAGCTGTCCACCAGCAGGATCGCGTTGTTGACCGCGGCGCCCAGCAGGATGATGAAGCCGACCATCGTCAGCATGTCGAGCGTCTGCGGCGTGAACAGGTTCAGGAGCCGGATGCCGAGCACGCCGCCCAGGCTCGCGAGCGGCACGGTCAGCAGCACGAGCGCGCTGTCCCGGAGCGAGCGGAACAGCGCCGCCATCAGCAGGAACAGCACGAGCAGCGCCAGCGAGATGTTGACGCGCATGTCGGCGAGCGCGGTCTCGAGACTGCCGGCGTCGCCCGCGTAGCGGATGCCGCCGTCAGGAGGCAGGAGCGGCTGGATCGCCGGGCCGACCGCGCTCTCAATCAGGTCCATCGTCTGCTG
Organism: Steroidobacteraceae bacterium; assembly: GCA_036555345.1. Taxonomy (GTDB): domain Bacteria; phylum Pseudomonadota; class Gammaproteobacteria; order Steroidobacterales; family Steroidobacteraceae; genus SCUD01. Next base: position 1,923 of record DATBLN010000087.1, on the reverse strand, counting down.
CAGCGACAGGCCGGGCGGCGCGATGACGTTGAGGCCGATCGTGCGGCGGCCGTCCACGCGGCGCAGCCCGGTCGTGCCGACGGTCGGCTCGATGGTCACGAGTTCGCCGAGCGGCACCACGCCGCCCGTCGGCGTCGCGACCGGCACGGCCGCGAGCGCATCCGGGCTGTCCCAGCCCCGGGCCCGCAGGATCATGTCCAGGCGGCGCTCGCCGTCGAAGTGCTCGCCCACCCAGATGCCGTCGCCGAGCGAGCGCACCACGGTCGCGACGTTCGCGCGCGTCCAGCCCGACTCGCTGATGCGGCGGTCGTCCGGCACGAGCCGCAGCTCCGGCTCGGACAGCTCGAGGTCCTGGAACGAGCGCACCTGCGCGCCCGGCAGCTTCTCGCCGACGAGCTGCTCGGCCTGCCGCGCGGCGGAGAGCAGCCCGTCGAAGTCGGCGGACTGCAGCCGGATCTCGATGTTGCGCCCGTCGCCGAAGCCGCCGAACAGGTTGCCCTGCTGCGCGAACACCTGCAGGTCCGGGAAGCCGTGGGTGATCTCGTTGCGCACGACCTCGCCCAGCTCGTCGATCTGCGAGGGATCGAGCGGGCGCACGCCGATGGAGCCGCCGCCGTTCGGCCAGATCAGGATGTAGTAGTTCTTGAGCCGCGGCTCCTTCTCGCCCGCCATGTAGGGCCCGAGCCGGCGCACCATCGGCTGCACCACCTCGGCGTCGATCGCGTCCACGTTCATGCCGGGCGGGAACTGGAAGAAGCCGTCGATCGCGTCGCGCTTCACGGGCGGCAGGTAATCGATCGGCGGCAGCAGCGCCCAGGTGAGCACCGCGGGCGCCACCAGGCAGGCCGCAATCGTGATCCTGCGCTGGCGCGGGCTGTCGGTGAGCGCCGCCATGCGGTCGCCGAGCCGGCGCGGCCACTCCGCGGCCTTCTGCGTCGCTTCCGCGGTCGTCAGCGTCAGCCAGCGCGACGCGGCGACGGGCAGGACGGTCATCGCGGTCAGCAGCGACATCGCGATCGCCACCGAGATCGTGAGCGCGAGGTCGGCGAAAAGCTGGCCCTCGACATTCTCCATGAAAATCACGGGCAGGAACACGATGATGGTCGTGAGCGTCGAGGCGAAGAGCGCGGGCCACACCCGCGTCGTGCCCTCGAGCGCAGCCTGCGCCGCCGACACTCCGCGCTCGCGCCGCGACAGGATGCTCTCGAGCACGATGGTGGCGGCATCCAGCGTCATGCCGACCGCGAAGGCGATGCCGGCGATCGAGATGACGTTGAGCGAGTGCCCCGTGACCATCATCACCAGCACGGTCGCGAGCACGGAGACGGGGATCGCGACGCCGACGAGGAGCGTCGAGCGGAACTGGCGCAGGAACAGCCACAGCACGGCGATCGCGAGGACCACGCCGGCGACCAGGTTGCCGCCCACGAGCCCGAGCGCCTGGTTGATGAAGACGGACGGGTCGAACGACTGCTCGATGCCGAGGCCGAGCTCGGCGAGCGGGCCCTCGCGCAGCTCGCCGATCTCCGCCTTGACGGCCTTGAGCGTCGCGAGCACGTCGGCGCCGGACTCCTTGATGATCTGGATCGCGATCGCCGGGTTGTTGTTCTGCACGGCGAGTGAGTTGCGGTCGCCGCGCTCGACCGAGATCGTCGCCACGTCCGCCAGGCGCACGGGACGTCCGTCGCGCCAGTCGAGCACGAGTTCGCCGAGGTCCGCGGGCTGGTAGCGGCCGGCGAAGCGCAGCGTGTACTGGCGCCGCCCGAGCTCCGCGAATCCGCCGGACACGTCGTCGGCGCTGCCCGCGACGCCCACGATCGCCGGGATCGGGATGCCGAGCTCGGCCGCGCGGTAGGGGTCGAACTCGATGCGGAGTTCATCCGGCGCGCCGGCATTGACGTTGACCGTGCCGACGCCGGGGAT
>DATBLN010000039.1:0-3244 GCA_036555345.1 Steroidobacteraceae bacterium | reverse complement strand
CGCGGAGAACAGGAGCTTCCCCGAGCTGTGCGTCTTGCCGCGGTCGTGCTCGAAGAACACGCCCGGCGAGCGGTGCAGCTGCGAGACGATGACGCGCTCGGTGCCGTTGATGATGAAGGAGCCGGTCGTGGTCATGAGCGGGATCTCGCCCATGTATACCTCCTGCTCCTTCACCTCCTTGGTGGTGGGCCTGGGCGCTTCCTTGTCCAGGATCACCAGGCGCACCTTGGCGCGCAAGGGACTCGCGTAGGTGAGGCCGCGCTGCTGGCATTCCTTCACGTCGAACGGCGGCTCGCCCAGCTGGAAGCTGACGAACTCCAGGCGCGCGTTCCCCGAATGCGAGGTGATCGGGAAGATCGAGGTGAACGCCGCCTGGAGGCCCTCGTTCCGGCGGGCCTCCGGCGCCACGTGCGCCTGCAGGAACGCGGTATAGGACTCGAGCTGGGTCGCGATCAGGAACGGCACCGTCTGCACGGTGGCGCGCTTGGCGAAGCTCTTGCGGATGCGTTTACGCTCGGTCAACGAATAGGTCATGAAGGCTCCTGGCCGCAACCCCTTGAGAGGACAAGGGAAAAACCCTCACCGCGAGGGCTCTTGCCTTGGCCCGGACGCCGGGGAGGGTCGCTGAGACCCCGCCCCGGTTCCGAAGTTCCGCGACTACTTGATCTCGACCTTCGCGCCGGCGTCGGTGAGCTTCTTCGCGACGGCGTCGGCCTCGGCCTTGGACACGCCCTCCTTCACCGGCTTGGGCGCGCCGTCGACCAGGTCCTTCGCCTCCTTCAGGCCGAGGCTCGTCACCTCGCGCACGGCCTTGATGACGTTCACCTTGTTCTCGCCGGTGGCGGCGAGCACGACCGTGAACTCGGTCTTCTCTTCCGCCGCGGCGCCCGCGGCGGCGGCGCCCCCCGCGGCCGGAGCCGCAACCGCCACCGCGGCGGCGGCCGACACGCCGAACTTCTCTTCCACGTCCTTGATGAGCTGCGAGAGCTCGAGAACGGTCATGTTGGAAATGGCTTCCAGAATCTGTGTGCGTTCCATGGGTTTCTCCTGATTGGGTTCCTGATTAAGCGGGGGTCTTTTCCCTGGCGGCGTGCACCGCGGCGAGCGCCCGGGCGAACTTGCCCGGCACCTCGTTCAGCGTGCGCGCGAGCTTGGCGATCGGCGCCTGCAGCGTGCCCGCCAGCTTCGCCAGCAGCTCTTCGCGGCTCGGCATCGTCGCCAGCGCCTTGACGTCCGCGGGGGACATCACGGCGTTGGGCATCGCGCCGCCCTTGATGACGAAGAGCTCGTTTTCCTTGGCGAACTCGGCGATCACCTTGGCGCCGGACACCGGATCCTGCGCGATGCCGTACACCAGCGGGCCGGAGAGCTGCTCGGCCAGCTTCTCGAACGGCGTGCCCTTGACGGCGCGCCGAGCGAGCGTGTTCTTGAGCACGCGCAGGTAGAGGCCCGACTTCCGCGCCTTGGCGCGCAGGCCGGTGACGGCCCCGACGCTCAGGCCGCGATTCTCCGCGACGATGACCGCCTGGGCCTTCGCCAGCTGCGCCGCGATCTCGGAAACGACCGCTTGCTTCTGCTCCAGACTGAGACTCAAGGTCTACCTCCTAGCGTTGAACACACGGAGGCCCGTTGCGGGGCCTCCACCCTGGCGACCTTGAATCAGGAACCCCAACTGCATTCCTGCTTCGGGTGCGCCGTCTGCGCAGGGCGATTTCTCGTTTGAGCCCGGAGGGCCCCTGCGGTCTTTGACAGCAACCGCCCCGCGGGGGGCGGCAGCCCAAAGTTCCTTCATGCCTCACTGCGCCTGCAGCGTCGCGGGGTCTACGCGCACCCCGATTCCCATCGTGCTCGATACCGACAGCTTCTTCAGGAACACGCCTTTCGTGTGCTGCGGCTTGGACTTGTTCAGCGCGTCGACCAGCGCGGCGAGGTTGTCGCGCAGCTGCTCCGCGGTGAACGAAGCGCGCCCGATCGTGCATTGCACGATGCCGGTCTTGTCGGCGCGGAACTGCACCTGGCCCGCCTTGGCGTTCTTCACCGCCGCCGCCACGTCCGGCGTCACCGTGCCCACCTTCGGGTTGGGCATCAGACCGCGCGGCCCGAGGATCTGGCCCAGCTGGCCCACGACCCGCATGGCCGCCGGCTCGGCGATGACCACGTCGAAGTCGAGCTTGCCGGCCTTCACGCTCTCCGCGAGGTCCTCCATGCCCACCACCTCCGCCCCGGCGTCCTTGGCCGCCTGCGCCTTGTCGCCCTGGGCGAACACGGCGATGCGCACTTTCTTCCCGGTGCCGGCAGGCAGCACCACGGCGCCGCGCACGGTCTGATCGGATTTCGAGGCGTCGATGCCGAGGTTCACCGCCACGTCGACCGCCTCGTCGAACTTGGCGGTCGCCGCCTCCTTGACCAGCTTCATCGCATCGATCACGGCGTACGCCCTGGCAGGGTCGACCCTGCCGGCGATCGCCTTCCTGCGCTTGGAGATGTGCGCCATCTACATGCCCTCCACCAGGATGCCCATCGAGCGGGCACTGCCCGCCACCGTACGCATCGCCGCCTCGAGGTCGCCCGCCGTCAGGTCGGGAGTCTTCGCCTTCGCGATCTCCTCCACCTGCTTGCGCGTGATCTTGCCGACCTTGTCGGTGTGCGGCCGCGGGCTGCCTGACTCGACGCCCGCGGCCTTCTTGATCAGGACCGTGGTGGGCGGCGTCTTGATGATGAAGCTGAAGCTCTTGTCGGCGTACGCCGTGATCACCACGGGCAGGGGCAGGCCCGGCTCCACCTTCTGCGTCTGCGCGTTGAACGCCTTGCAGAACTCCATGATGTTGAGGCCGCGCTGGCCGAGCGCGGGCCCGATGGGCGGCGAGGGATTCGCCTTCCCGGCGGGAACCTGCAGCTTGATGTAGCCGACGACTTTCTTCGCCATCTCTAGCTCCTATCGGGTCCGAACGAACGCCGCAGCGCTCTCCCCGTGCAATGTCCGCTCAGGCCTTCTCGACCTGGCCGAACTCCAGCTCGACCGGCGTCGACCGGCCGAAGATCGTCACCGCCACGCGCAGGCGGCTTTTCTCGTAGTTCACGTCCTCGACCGTTCCCTGGAAATCGGTGAACGGGCCGTCCTTGACGCGCACCATCTCGCCATTCTCGAACAGCACCTTGGGCTTGGGCTTCTCCACGCCTTCGCGCATCTGCTGCATGATGGCGTCGACCTCCTTCTCGGAGATCGGGGTGGGCCGCATGGCCG
>DATBLN010000013.1:0-12518 GCA_036555345.1 Steroidobacteraceae bacterium | reverse complement strand
CTCCGCCCAGCCGGCCTCGAACACGGAGGCGCTGCTGCAGCAACTGACCGAGCAGATCGCGAGCCTCCAGCGGCCCGCCGGCCCTGCGCCGCTGCGCTGGATCCGGGCCCAGGTCGGCTCGACGCTGCGCCTGATCGCCGTGGACGACATCGACTACCTGCGCTCGGATGCCAAGTACACGACCGTCGCCTGGCGCGGCGACCGGGGCGAGCCCGCCCTCGCCATCGTGCGCACGGCGCTGCGGGAGCTCGTCGCCCAGCTCGACCCCGCGCAGTTCGCGCAGGTGCACCGTTCCGTCATCGTGAACCTGCACGCGATCAGCCACGTCAAACGCGGCGACAACGAGACCGCCGACATTCACCTGAAGGGCCGCCCCGAGGTGCTGCCCGTCAGCCGCAGTTATCTGCACCTGTTCAGGCAGATGTGAAGCACGGCCGTCGTGCATAATCGGCAGGTGCACCTTCCCGGCACGCGCACAGGGTTCATGGCTCGGGCGCTGCTGGCCGCGCTGATCGCGGCCGGCGCCTCGGCCTGCGCGGTGCAGGCGCAACAGCCCGCCGCTCCCGCTGCTGCGCCGCAGGAAGCGGCGGCACCCGCCGGCCGTGCGCCCTACTCCTCCACCTACGCCGCGCCCGCACAGCCCGCGGCGGTGCTCATCCGCAACGCCACGGTCCTGACGGGCACCGGCTCCCGGATCGACAACGGCGACGTCCTGTTCGAGGGCGGCCGCATCGCGGCCGTGGGCCGCGGCCTCGAGGCCCCCGGCAGCGCGACCGTGATCGATGCCGCCGGGCGCTGGGTGACGCCGGGGCTCATCGACGTGCATTCGCATCTCGGCGTCTATCCGACGCCACAGATCCGCGCGCACTCCGACGGCAACGAGGCGACCGATCCCGTGACCGCCGGCGTCTGGGCCGAGCATTCCATCTGGCCGCAGGATCCGGGCTTCCAGCGCGCGCTCGAGGGCGGCGTGACCTCGCTGCAGATCCTGCCGGGCTCGGCGAACCTGATCGGCGGGCGCGGCGTCACGGTCAAGAACGTCTGGGGCCGCACCTACCAGGACATGAAATTCCCGGGCGCGCCGCAGGGCCTCAAAATGGCCTGCGGCGAGAACCCCAAGCGAGTCTATGGCGGCCGGCAGAAGGCGCCCTCGACCCGCATGGGCAACGTCGCCGGCTACCGGCAGGCCTTCGCGGACGCGCGGGACTACCAGGAGCAGTGGAAGGAGTACGAAGCGAAGCTTGCCGTGTTCCAGGCTGGCACCAAGCCCGATGCGACGGCGCCCAAGCCGCCGAAGCGCGACCTGCGCCTCGAGACGCTCGCCGCCGCCATGAATGGCGAGCTGCTGGTGCACAACCACTGCTACCGCGCGGACGAGATGGGGATCATGCTCGATCTCGCGCGCGAGTTCGGGTTCCGGGTCGCGGCGTTCCACCATGGCGTCGAGGCCTACAAGCTCGCCGACCGGCTCGCCGCGGAAGGCGTCTGCGGCGCGCTGTGGGCGGACTGGTGGGGCTTCAAGCTCGAGGCCTGGGACAGCGTGCAGGAGAACCTCGCGATCGTGGATGCGCCTGCCGGCGGCTGCGCGATCGTGCACTCCGATTCCTCGGAGGGCATCCAGCGGCTGAACCAGGAGGCGGCCAAGGCGATGACACGCGGCGTGCGCGCGGGGCTCGACATCCCGCCCGAGCGCGCAATCCGCTGGGTGACCTCGAACGCGGCGAAATCGCTCGGCATCCTCGGGCAGACCGGCACGCTGGAAGACGGGAAGATGGCGGACGTCGTGCTCTGGAATGGCACGCCGTTCTCGGTCTATGCGCTGCCGGACCTGGTCTTCATCGACGGCGTGCTGCGCTACGACCGGGCGAGGCCGGACGCGAAGCCGCGTTCGGACTTCGAGCTGTGAAAGCCGTGCGCCTGGCGATGCTGCTCGTGACGGCGGCGCTCGCCACCGCCGCGGCGCAGGCCCAGGACCTGCTGATCCGCGGCGCGCGCGTGCACACGGCGGGCAGCGCCGGGACGCTCGAGAATGCGGACGTCCTCGTGCGCGGCGGGAAGATCGCGGATGTCGGACGGGGCCTCGCGGCGCCCGCGGGCGTCGCGATCATCGATGCCAGGGGCCGGCCGCTGACGCCGGGCCTGTTCGGCGGCCTCACGCAGATCGGCGTCGAGGAGGTCGAGCTCGAACCCGCCACCGTGGACGAAGAGCTTGCCCTCGTCGCCCCCGCCTGGCAGCACCAGTGGCGGCCGGAGTTCGACGTCACGCTCGCCTTCGATCCGGCTTCCACGGCCGCCACGGTCGCGCGCGTCGAGGGCGTCACCTGGGCCATGGTCAACCCGCAGAGCGAGACCAGCCTGGTCGCGGGCCAGGGGGCGGCCATGCTGCTCGACGGGGCGCACGAGGCACCGCTGGCCGGCAGCCGCACGCTGTTCGTGCACTGGGGCGCGGCCGCGGATGCGGCTTCGGGCGGCAGCCGCGCGGCCCAGTACATGCTGTTCGATCAGGCCATCCGCGAGGTTCGCGAGCCGTCAACGGCCGGCGAAGGCGCGCTGCTGCAACCGGAGGGCCGTGCCGCGCTCGGGTCCTACCTGGACGGCGGCCGCGTGGTGTTCCGGGCGGCGCGCGCCGCCGATATCCGGCGCGTGGTCGAGTACGCGAGGCGCCACGGCATGAAACCGGTGATCGCGGGCGGCGACGAGGCGTGGATGGTCGCGCGGGAGCTGGCCGCGGCCGGCGTGCCCGTGGTGCTCAACGCGCTCGACAACCTGCCCGCGGATTTCGACCGCCTCGGCGCCAGGCTCGACAACGCGAGGCTCCTGCATGACGCCGGGGTGCGGATCGCGTTCTCGATCGACGACGGCCACATGGCGCGCAAGAACCGCCAGCTCGCGGGCGTCGCGGTGGCGCACGGATTGCCCTGGGACGCGGCGCTCGCGGCGGTCACTTCGGGGCCGGCGCAGATTTTCGGCCTCGCCGGCCGCGGCCGCATCGAGAAGGGCGCGGCGGCCGATCTCGTGCTGTGGAGCGGCGACCCGCTCGAAGTCACGAGCGTCGCGGAGCAGGTCTGGATCGGCGGCCAGCCCGTCGAGATGAAGTCGCGGCAGACGGAGTTGCGGGACCGCTATCTCGAGCGACTGCGCGCGCAGCCGGCGCAGTAGCGGGACTCAGCGAGTCCTACTGGGCGCGCGTGGACTGCCAGGCCACGGCGCGCCACTCGCCATTGCGCCTCACGAAAGTGCCGGTATTGAGATAGTTCGTGACGACGGCCGCCTCGCCGCCGCCGGTCTTTCCGACCAGCCGGAATGCCACGACCGCCGTGTCCCCGTACTGCTGGATGCGCATGTCCTCGGCCGTGTACGCGGTCGGCGGTGCATTCGCGTCCGCAGGCCCGGCCAGGAACTCGTTCAGCAGGCGCGTACGTTCCGCGGCCTCGGCGGCGGGCGGCGGCTCCGGCCAAAGCAGCCGTTCCACGGCGGCGCGGATGGTCGCGTGGTAGCCCGGCCGCGCCCTGGCGTAGATCTCGCGACCCAGCGCGATCCCGGATGCCGTGCGCGAGAGTTCGCGGAACAGCGTGACCACGAGCTTGTAGCGGCCGGTGGAGAGCAGGAAGCGCTCGAGTTCCGCGTACGCCGGCCCGTAGCCGGCGCGCACCACGAGCGACAGCCAGGCGAGCGCGATCTCCACGTTTCCCCCGGCGCCCAGGCCGAACCGCGCGCGCAGTTCCGCGAGCTTCGCGTCCTCGATGTCCGCCGGCTGCGCATTCAGGAAGCGCACCCATTCCTGCGGCACCCAGTCCTTCGCCGGCACCCTGGCGGTCGCCAGCCTGCCCGCGCGCCAGTCGGCGGCGGCCTGGTTGACGGCGTCGAACGCGCCCTGCGGCACCTTGGGCGCCGTTGCCGGCATGTCGCTGCCATACAGCCACTCGTCGATCTCGGCTGCCGGGATAAAGGGTGCGCCGGGCGTCGCGAGCTGCGCGAGCAGCCAATCGCGGAAACCCGCCGTCGTCATGCTCTGGAATGCGTGCGCGTCGAAGTAGCCGCGCAGGAAGGCGTCGAAGGCCGGCCGGCCGAAGCGCGACTCGAGGAAGCCGAGGAACCAGCGCCCCTTCTCGTAGGCGACATCGGACACGCCCTCGTCGGGATCGCGGCCCGCGAGGTCGAGTTGCAGCGCCGCGTCCTGCGGCAGGCCCGCGGCCTTCGCGTCGGCGATGGCCTGCTCGAGCGACTCGTGGCCGATCGAGTCCTCCATGCGCGCACGGCGCTCGCCGTAGATCGCCTCGACCAGCCGCCGCTCCAGGTAGGTCGTGAAGCCCTCGTTCAGCCAGAAGTCGTTCCAGGTGGCGTTGGTGACGAGGTTGCCGGACCAGGAATGCGCCAGCTCGTGCACGACGAGCGAGACGAGGCTGCGGTCGCCCGCGATCACCGAGGGCGAGATGAACGAGAGCCGCGGGTTCTCCATGCCGCCATAGGCGAAGGCGCGCGGCATGATCAGGAGGTCATAGCGCTCCCAGCGGTACGGCCCCGCCATGCGCTCGCCTTCATCCACCATGCGCGGCAGGTCGGCGAACTCCGCCGCGGCCGCGTCCAGCAGCGCAGGCTCCGTCCACACGCCGACGCGCTCGTCGAGGCTGCGGAATGCGAGGTCGCCGATCGCGATCGCGATCAGGTAGGACGGGATCGGCTGGCGCATCTCGAAGCGGAACACGTTCGGCGCGTCGTCCTGCCGCTCGCGCCGCGCCGCGCCCATCACGGCGACCAGCCCCGGCGGCACCTCGATGCGCGCGCTGTAGGTGATGCGCACCGCCGGAGTGTCCTGCAGCGGGATCCAGCTCCGCGTGTGGATGGACTGGCCCTGGCTGTACAGGTAGGGCTTGTTGCCGAAGGTCTGGGCGGGCTCCAGCCATTGCAGCGCCGTCGCCCCGGGCGAGGTGCGGTAGGCGATGCGGACCTGCATGCGTTCCGCCGGCTCGCAGCAGCTGGCGAAGCGGATCGTCAGCTTCTGCCCCAGGATCGGGTCGCGCTCGCCGAGCGTGAACGCGAGGACCTTCGCGGCACCGCCGGCCTCGATCAGGTGCACGGACTGGACCTCGAGGTCGCGCGTATCGAGGACGAGCGACTGCGCGTAGGGATCGAGCTGCTCCACGGTCAGGTCCGCGCTGCCTTCGAGGCGCCGCGCCTCGAAATCCGCGCGCAGGTCGAGCGCGACGTCGCGCACCAGGAAGCGCTCGGGCTCGGCGTAGGAATGCGGATCGGCGGCAGCGGCCGCGAACGGGAGCGCTGCCGTCAGCAGCAATACGAGGTGTCTTCTCACGGGGCCTCAGATGGGATCGTCGATGGACTTCGCGAGCGGGGTGAAGAGCTTCGGCCCCTGCTCCGTCATGTGCCAGATGTCCTCCATGCGCACCCCGAACTCGCCCGGGATGTAGATCCCGGGCTCGTCGGAGAAGCACATGCCGGCCGCGAGCGGCGTGCGGTCCGCGCGCATCAGGTTGGGCGGCTCGTGACCGTCCATGCCGATGCCGTGGCCGGTACGGTGCGAGGTGCCGGGCAGGCCGTAGTCCTTCGCCCAGCCAAGGCTTTCGTAGTGGTTGCGCACCGCGATGTCCAGGTCGCCGACCGGCACGCCGATCTTCGCCGTCTCGAGCGCGATCTCCTGGCCGCGCTTCACCGTGTTCCAGACTTCGCGTTGCTTCGCCGTCGGGTCGCCGAAGACCCAGGTGCGCGAGATGTCGGACGAGTAGCCGTGCACCTTGCAGCCGACGTCGATGAGGATCACCGAGCCCTCGCGCACGGCCTGCGGCTTCTCCGTGCCGTGCGGATAGGCGCTGGCTTCGTTCAGGAGCACGAGCCCGAACTCGTACTTGCCGCCGAGTGCCGCATGGGCCGAGGCGATCATGTCGCCGATGTCCGCAGCGCTCATGCCGGCCTCAATGCCACCGTGCACGTGCCGGATCGCGGCGATCGTGACGTCGTTCGCCGCCTGCATGAGCGCGATCTCAGCCGGCGACTTGATCGTGCGGCAGGCGTTGACGAGATCCTCGCCCGAGACGACCCGCCGCCTGAATCCGGGCGCCTTCTGCACGTGGTCGATGATGAAGTGGCGCGTGGTCCACTCGATGGCGAGCGGGCCCTTCGCGCGGTTCGCCCGCATCGCGTCCGCGATCAGGGCGAAGGGACTCTGGTCCTCATGCCACGGGCGCACGTCGGCCTCGACCTTCAGTGACTCCTCGACCGAGGGCACCTCGAAGAACGGCGTGACGACGATGCTTTGACCCAGGGCCGGTATGAGCGCCGCCGTCGTGCGCTCGGAGCGCCACCAGCGGATGCCCGTGAAGTACTCGAGGCTCGAGCCCGCCTCGATGAGCATCGCCGCGATCTTCTGCTCCTGCATGAGGCCCTGGAGCCTCGCGATGCGGGTAGCGTGCTCGGCGGGCGAGATCGGCTGCGCATTCGTCGTGAGGGAGCTGAGGCCCGCGGGCGACGAGGTGGCGGCAACGCTGCGCAGCCCTGCCACCAGCGCAGCGCCGGCCGCGGCGGTCCCGAGGAATGAGCGACGGGTAAGGCTGTTCATCACGCTAGTCTAGCGTGGCGCAGGGAACGATTCCCGGGGGCGCGGGGCGGCTAGTCGACCGACACGATCACCTTGCCGCGCGCCCTGCCCGTCTCGAGGTAGGCCATCGCTTCCGCCGTGGCCTCCAGCGGATAGATCCGGTCGACGACCGTCCGCAGCCTGCCCTCTTCCATGAGCCGCGCGAGCGTGGCCAGGTCCTCGGCGCTCGCATGCGAGAGGAAGAACGCGATGTCCTCGTCCACGAACCAGGAGATCACGAATCCCTTGAGCGGCGCCCAGAACGCGCCGATCCACGGGTCCGTGTCGGGCCCGCCGCCGCCGATGATGAGGTGCTTGCCGCCCGGCTCGAGCACGCGGCGCACGTCGAGCAGGTCATGGTTGACGACATTGTCCATCACCACGTCGTAGCGTTCCGTGCCCTGCGTGAAGTCCTCCTTGGTGTAGTCGATGACGTGATCGGCGCCGAGCGAGCGCACGAGCTCGACGTTGCGCGTGCTGCACACGGCCGTGACCTCGGCACCCAGCCACTTGGCGAGCTGCACCGCGAAGGTGCCGACGCCGCCGGAAGAGCCGTTGATCAGCACCTTGTGCCCGGGCCTGATGCCCGCGCGATCGCGCAGCGCCTGCAGTGCCGTGAGCCCGCCGACATTCACGCCCGCGGCCTGCTCGAAGCTCACATCCGGCGGCTTGATGGCGAAGCTGCCCTCTTCGCTCAGCGTGACGTACTCGGCGAGCGCGCCATTCCTGCCGCCGAAGACCTCGTCGCCCGGCTTGTACCGGGTCACATCCTTGCCGACCGCCTCGACGGTGCCCGCGAAATCGATGCCGACGCGCGGGTTCTTCGGCGCGCCGAAGCCGGCGTCCAGCCGGATCAGGTAGGGCTCGGCGCGCACGTAATGCCAGTCCGCGGGGTTGACGCTGGCGGCGCGGACCCTCACGAGGAGCTGGTTGTCGGCGGGCACCGGCTTCTCGATGTCCTCGACCTTGAGCACCTCGGGCGGGCCATAGCAGCGGCGGACGACGGCTTTCATGGAAATGACGCCTCTGGCAAGCGAGGGGGACGGGCCGCAGTCCGCGGTGTAACCCAGGGCGATGGCGAGGCCCGCGATCGCGATGGCCACGATGGCGGCCAGCCCGCCGAGAATGCGGCGAATCCAGGTGCGCATGTCGGCCCCCCTCTCTCCGGCTTCCGTACGACACTATTGCCGAGGCCCGCGCGGGAGGCCAGCCTGCCGTGACGAACCGCCGCCGGTGGCCGACCGGCTGCGATAGCGACTGACGAGCGGCGGCTGCCGTCCTGCGCAAACAGCGAATTCCCGCCTCGCTTGATCCACGGGGTGGTGTTCGATCCACAATAGCGGGTGCAGCACCGGCTCAATCGGCGACAGTTCGCGGACGGCTTGCTGGCCGCCCTGTTCACCGCCTGCGTGCCCCGGGCATGGGCCCAGGCGCCGCGCTACGGCAACGTCGCGCGCCGCGAGTCGCAGTACGCGACGACCTACGTGGACCGCGACGGCGGCTACCTGACGATGCGCTTCGGCGTCAACCGCTGCCTTTTCACCGAGAGCAAGTACAACCCGCGCGACCCGGCGGAACTGCCGGTCGTCTACACGCGCTACATGACGCTCGCGCTCGCCTACGCGGCGAGCGCGGCGCGCGTGGTCGAGATCGGCCTCGGCGGCGGGCGCATCGCCACCTATATCCACGACTTCATTCCGGGCGCACGCATCACCTGCGTCGAGCTCGACCCGGGCGTCGTGGAACTCGCGCAACGCTACTTCGACGTCAAGCCGGGCCCGCGCCTCGAGCTCGTGACCGCCGACGGGCGCGTGTACCTGGCGCGCTCGAAGGAGGCCTTCGACCTCATCCTGGTGGACGCCTACCAGGGGACGATCGTGCCTTTCCACCTGGTCACGCAGGAGTTCTTCGCCATCCTGAAGCGCCGGCTGGCGCCCGGCGGGGTCGTGGCGCAGAACATCGCGCCGCGGGTGCTGGACCTCAACCGCATGGTCGCGACGGCGCGGGCCGTGTTCCCGAACGTGGATCTCTACCGCGCGCGCAGCAACTGGGTGCTGATGGCCTACGACGGCGCGGCGAAGTCTGACGGCGAGCTGCTCGCCCGCGCGCAGGACCTGCAGCGGACGCGCGCGTTGCGCTATCCGCTCGCGGACATGCTGTCGCACCGGCGCGGCGGCGTCGACGCGAAGGATTCGCCGTTCACCGATGACTTCGCGCCGGTCGGCTACATGGCCTATGACCGGCACTGCCGCGCGGGGCGCTCGTGAGCGAGGTGCGGCGCCCGGGCGCGTGGAAGCAGGTGGCGATACTCTTCGTCGGCTTCCTGCTGGGCGCCGCCCTGATGGGCGTCGAGATGGCCGCGATCCGCATGATGACGCCGTACTTCGGCAGCGCCATCGAGATCTGGGCCTGCATGATCGCCACGGTGATGCTCTCGATGATGGCGGGCTACTACCTCGGCGGCGCCGTCGCGGACCGCGCGCCCCGCTCCGAGGTGCTGGGCGGCGTGGTCCTCGTGGCCGGGCTCTACGTCGTCGCCGTGCCTTTCTTCGCCACTGCGATGCTGGAATGGATGCTCCAGCAACTGGGCTACGATCCCCCGGCGGTGCTGGCGGCGTCGGTCGCGCTCCTGTTCATGCCGATGATGTTCCTGAGCTTCTTCTCGCCGTTCGCGGTCCGCCTGCTGCTCGCCGACGCGCAGCACGGCGGGCGCGTGGCGGGGCTGGTCTATTCCATTACGACGGTCGGCAACGTCGTCGGCACCCTCGGCACGCCGATCTACCTGATGCGCATCCTGGGGAGTCGCGACATCATGCTGATGTTCGCCGCGGTCGTGATCGCCTGCGGGATCGCGCTGATCGCGCTTCGCATGCGGGCGCGCGTGGATGGCGACTAGGCTCACGCTCCTCTGGCTTGCGCTCGCCGGCACGGCCCTCGCGGACGCGGCCCGCGTCATTCCCGCCCGCTACCCGGAGGGCCCGCTGTGGCAGGGCGAACGGCTCTATTTCGCCGAGATGCACGCCGACCGCGTCATGGTCGTCGAGCCGGCCGGAACAAGCGTCTTCTTCGTGCAGAAGGGTTGCGGCCCGACCGCGATCGCGCCCTACGGCGAGGGCTTCCTCGTGCTCTGCCACCTCGGCGCGCGCGTCGTGTCCGTGGACGCCCAGGGCCGGGAACTCCGCCGCTGGAGCAATGACGAATCGGGCGCGCCGCTCATGGACCCGAACGATGCGAGCGCGGACGGCCAGGGCGGCGTCTTCTTCAGCGATCCCGGCCCCTTCACGCGCGTCGGCCGTCCGCAGGGATGGGTCATGCATCTGTCGGCGAGCGGCGTGCTCCGGCGCGCGGCCGGCCCGCTCCGGTATCCGAATGGCGTGCACGTGGCAGGAGATGCGCTCTACGTCAGCGAGCACCTGGGCAGCAGGGTGCTGCGCTACGGGATCGAAGCGCCGGGTGAGCTCGACGAAGCGCAGATCTTCGCGGACCTCACGCGGATACCGCGCCCCGCCCGCTATCGTCGGACATACACGCTTGCCGGCCCGGACGGCCTCGAGTTCGGGCCGGATGGCAACCTCTACGTCGCGATCTACGGCGAGGGGCGGCTGCTGCGGTTTTCGCCGCGCGGAGAACTGCTCGGCATGACGGACTTGCCGACCCGTTTTCTCACCAATATCGCGTTCGGCGCGCCAGGCGTCGCGGTGACGGGCGCGTTCGACAACCGGACCAGCCGGTCTGCGGGCGAGGTCAGGATCCTGCCCGCACTTCCCTGAACCATTTCAGCCCGTCTTCCCCTTGACGTGCTCCGCCATGCGCTTGCCAAGCGCGCCGGCGACGATCGCGTAGCCCTGGTAGTCGGCGTCCACGAGGTTGCCGTTCTTGTCGGTCTTGATGAAGGGGACGTCCTTCATGCGCAGGTACACGCCCGAGTACTGGTGTCCGTTCCAGTACAGGCTCTGGCCGCTGTTGGGGACGGGATTGGGACCGAACATGTAGAGCCCGGCGCCGCGCATGTTGATCGTGGTCTTGTCGGCCTGGACGACGTTGTAGAGGATGACGACCGCGTCCACGCCGAGCTTCGCCGCGAGGTCGTAACCGAGCGCTGCCGCGGTCTTGCCGATCGAGATGCCGGTCTGGCCGAGCTGGAAGTGATTGCCCTTGACGTCGCCGACGGTGACGAGCTGGAGCAGCTTGTAGCCGTCGGCCGCGCCCCACTGCCAGACGTCGCCATGGGCCTTCATCTGCAGCCCGCTCAGGAGCCCGCTGAAGCCGCCCGCTTCCATCTTGAAGGCATCGTAGGCCGCACGCTTGTCGGCGGTGTCGAGGAACTCCTCGGACGTCAGCAGCTGCATGCCGGCGGAAGCGAAGGATTCCTTGAGCGCGCCGATGCCGGCGTCGTGCAGCTCGTTGGCAAGCACCGCGACCTCTCCCTCGGCGACCGCGCGCTTCCTCGTATTGGTGACGTGGTAGGTGTAGTTGCCGCCATAGATGCGGTAGCTGCTCTCCTTCTTGTTGCCGCAGTCCCAGACATAGAAGGACACGAGCGCCACGCGCGCCGGCGGCTTGCCGAGAGCCTTCAGGTAGGGCACCGGCCCGCGGCCGCTGTCGGCGCCATCGCCGTCGCCGTTCATCATGCTGATCTTGACGTCCGCCGCAACGCTCGCGGCGTCGGGCCCGAGCTCGGCGGCAAAGACATCGGCGGCGTTCGCGGGGCCGGCGCAGAAAAGAATGAAGGCAGACAGCCAGGCGGCGGCCTGTGGTTGGCGAATCGTCTTCATGGTGGTGTCCATCTTGGGATGCGGACTATCGGCGGATTGTAAACCGGTATCAGGGATATCGGCGAGCGGGCGCGTATGATGTGCCAATGGTCAGGCACCTGGTCGCCATCGCCTGCCTGTCTTTTGCCAGCTTCGCGGCTTCACCGCATTCGGGCAATACGGATCCTTACGGATGCCACGAGGACGAGAAGACCGGCGCGATGCACTGCCACGACGCCGCCGGCAACGAACTGCCCTGGCCGCCGGTGAAAAAGAGCCGTTCCGGCATCTGCCACAACCGCGACTCGCAGTGGTATGCGCAGACTATCCACTTTGAACCCTTCAACACGATCAAGAAGTGCCTCGAGAGCGGCGGCCGGCTACCGAAGAATTGATCAAGTGGAGGCGACGATGAAGAACAGGATTCGGCAGATCAAGGTCGCAGCAGCAATCCTCTGCCTGATGGCGTCGGTTCCGGCCTTCGCCGGCGAGCCGCGTTCACCGAACTACGCGGGACGGACGATGAGCGTCTTCTGCGGCTCGGACGATCCGAATTACTACGAACCGAAGGTCTACTTCACGCCGGTATTCGAGTACCGGGTGCCGCAGGATGCCCAGCCCGACCACAATCGCGCAATGGCGAAGGTCTACGCGGAATTCCTGCAGCAGAAATACGGCTACGTGAACCGCAGCCCGGGCAACGCCATGTGCTACCTGATGGACAATGCGCAGATGGCCGAGGCGAGCAAGGGCTTGCTCATCCAGCAGGCCCGCTATGCCAGCACGCGCGCCCAGCGCACCGAGGATCCGGTGGTGGAAACGGGCTGGACGCTGTCACCGGGCCAGGCACCGGCAACCGTGGCGAAGCCGGCGGCTCCCGCGCCCGCGGCGGGAACCCTGGAGGTGTACGGGTTCTGCTTCACCGCCGGGAATCCGAACTACCACAGCGCCGTGTTCAGCGTCGAGATGCCCGCGAGCGCAGGCTTTCAGACGGCGCAGGCGAATTCGCAAGGGCTCTGGCGCCGGGCATTCGGCCAGTACGTGATCAAGAACAATCCGGCATTCATGGGCATGCCGCAGTGCGGCGCGTTCAGGACGCGGGCGGAGGCGGAGGCCTATCACGCCAAGCTGGACCCGGGCCCGCAGGCGACCCATGCCGCGCCGCGCGTGGAGAC
>DATBLN010000155.1:0-6793 GCA_036555345.1 Steroidobacteraceae bacterium | reverse complement strand
GCGGCGGGCGTCGAGCGGACGGGCGACGACGTCGATGCCGTCGACGGTCGCCGAGCCGGCATCGGGCTTGAGCACGGTGTACAGGATGCGAAGCGTCGTGGACTTGCCGGCGCCGTTCGGGCCGAGCAGGCCCGTGATGCGTCCGTCCCCGGCCTCGAAGCCGACGCCGTCGATCGCACGGACCGCGCCGAAGGAACGCGTGAGCCCCTGGAGCCGGATCATGGCGCGGGCCCGCTAAACGAGAGGAAGAAGGGCGCGGGCCGGATCGCATCCACGCAGGCGGTGTCGAGCCCGGCGGCGCTGCCGGCCTCCACGAACCGGCGGATGAGGCGCTGCACGCAGGGCAGGCGCGTCTGTCCGTGGCCCTGGCCCGGCACGACGACGTGGAGCCCGTTCTCGAAGCCGGCGGCCGCCGCGGCGCCGTAGGCAGCGGGCGTCGCCGGATCGAACTCGCCGGAGATGAGGAGCGCGGGCACCTTCGATTTCAGCGGCTCGTGAAAATCCGCATCCACCGGACCCTGCGGCCACACCTCGCAGATCGCCTCCATGCCGTCCAGCATCTGCGCGCCGAGGTACGTGCGGGCGAGTGCCGCGCGGTCCACCGCGCCCGCGAAGCGCGGCGCATCCTCGGCGCAGACAACGGTGTGGTGCATGCCCATCGCGATCATCTCGCCGAGCTCCTCGCCGATCATCTCGGCCTGCGCGGCGAGCGGCGCGTAGTTGCCGCGGGTGGCCGCCTCGTGGACGACCAGCGGCAGGAGCGATGCCGTGCGCGCGGAATAAGTCAGCATGCGCGCCATCGTCGCGAGGTGCGCGCGCGTGACCTCCAGTTCCGTGGTGACGCCGTCCACCGGGTCCGCGAACGGGATGCTGGCGGGGCTCCTGCGCAGCCGCTCGTCGAGGACCCTGAACTGGCCGGCGACGTCCGGGAAGCGGTCGTTGCACGCGGGATCGGCCTGGCAGCGCGCGAACACGCCGTCGAGCGCTGCCTGCGACTCGATGGCGATCGCCGGGACGAGAGCCCGGTCCGGCGGCACCACTGCATCGAGCACGATCGCGCGCGTGCGCTGCGGGTAGCGGCGCGCGTAATGCTGGGCGACGCGCGTGCCGTAGGAGCCGCCGAACAGGTTGATCTGCCCGTAGCCAAGCGCCTCGCGCACCGCGTCGAGGTCGCGCACGGCGATGCTCGTGGTGTAGAACTGCGGCCGCGCCGCGAGCCCGGCCAGGCATTCCCGTGCAAGCTCGCGCAGTTCCGCCGGCGCCAGCTCGCCGGACTCGAGCGCGTCCTCCGGCATGTCGCAGTCGAGCCGGCTCGAGCCGCCGGTTCCGCGCTGGTCCACGAGCACGAGATCCCGCTCGCGCCGGATGCCGGCGAAGGCGCCGAGGATGGGCGCGTAGCCCTGGATCGCGCCCTGGCCCGGCCCGCCCGCGAGCAGGAAGAGCGGATCGGGCTTCCCGCGGGTTGCGACCGCGGGAACGACCGCGACCGCGAGCTCGATCGTCTTGCCGCCGGGCTCGTCCGGATTCTCGGCGACGGGGAATCTGGCGCAGCGCGCCTCGGTCGAGACGAGCCCTTGCGGGTCCGAGATGCGGCAGGGTTCGAGCACGATGCCGGCCGCCTGCGCGAAGTCGGGCATGAGCAGGCTGCCCAGCAGGAATGCGGCGATCAGCTCGAGGCGCATGCGGGAACGGTCGTTCATTCGGCATCCTCCGCGCCGGCGGCGATCGCCTGGCTCATGGCGGCAAGCCGCCCGGCGCGGCGCCGCTCGCGCCGGCCCCACCAGAAGAGTATGGCGGCCGCGGCGGCGGTCGCTGCCGCCGCCATCGCGAGCATCGACGCGATCCGCGCCGGGCCCTCGTCCCGGTACTCGAGGAACGCCGCCCCCGCGATCACGACAAGACCCGCCGCGAGCAGCCACCAGCCGAAGCGGATGTAGCGCAGCCGCGCCCGCGAACGCCTGAGCGCGAGCGCGAGGAGATCGGTGGCGGCGGCGCCCCCGCCCGCGAGGCTCCCGCGCCAGTTCACCACGGTGAAGGCGAGCGCCGCGACCGTGAGCAGTGCGATGCCGGCGGCGGCGAAGCGCATGACGGGCGTGCCGATCGCGAGCCAGGTCCAGGCGGCGAAGCCGAGGAGCGCGAGCCCGGCGAACCAGTCAAGGGCGACCCACGCGAGCAGCACGCGGCGCTCGCGCTCGGCGAGCCGCGACAGGTCCGCGGGTGCGGGCGCGCCCTCGCGCCAGGCCGGCTTCCGGCGCTCGCGATCCTGGTCGGTCACGTCTTCTCTCCGGGCGCGGCGTGGATGGCGAGCACCCCTTCCAGCTTCCGATTCGTGTCCCGCATGACCCAATAGTCTCGCGTCCGCCTGGTTCGTTACAGCCCCGGGTGCCGGCGCGGTACCATGTTGCCCCTGAAATGAAGGCCTTCGACGTCATCGTGATCGGCGGCGGGCACGCGGGCACCGAGGCGGCGCTCGCGGCCGCCCGCATGGGCGCGGGGACGGTGCTCGTCACCCAGAAGTTCGACACCATCGGCCAGATGAGCTGCAACCCGGCCATCGGCGGCATCGGCAAGGGCCACCTGGTGCGCGAGCTCGACGCCATGGGCGGCGCGATGGCGATCGCCGCCGATCGCGCCGGCATCCAGTTCCGCACGCTGAACGCGAGCAAGGGCCCGGCGGTGCGCGCGACCCGCGCGCAGGCGGACCGCACCTTATATAGGCGCGCGATCCGGGCGCTGCTCGATGCCGAGCCCCGGCTCGCGCTGCACGAGGCCGAGGTCGCGGACCTCGTCGTCGAGGGCGGGCGCGTCGCGGGCGTCGTCACGACCGCGGGCGACGCGCTCCGGGCGCGCGCGGTCGTGCTGACCGTCGGCACCTTCCTCGGCGGGCGCATCCACGTCGGCCTCGAGAGCCGCGCGGGCGGACGCGTGGGAGATGCGCCCTCGAACGCGCTCGCCGCGCGCCTGCGCGAGCTGCCGTTCGCGGCCGGCCGGCTCAAGACCGGCACGCCGCCGCGCCTCGACGGGCGCACGCTCGACTATTCCGTGATGCAGCCGCAGCCCGGAGACGAGCCGCGTCCCGTGTTCTCCTTCCTCGGCCGGCGCGAGGATCACCCGCGGCAGCTCCACTGCCACATTACCCAGACCAACGAGCGCACGCACGAGATAATCCGCGGCGCCACCGACCGCTCGCCGATGTTCACGGGGCGCATCGAGGGCGTCGGCCCGCGCTACTGCCCCTCGGTCGAGGACAAGGTCGTGCGCTTCGCGACCAGGGCCTCGCACCAGGTCTTCGTCGAGCCGGAGGGGCTCGACACGCACATCGTCTACCCGAATGGCATCTCGACCAGCCTCCCGGCCGACGTGCAGGAGGCTTTCGTGCGCACCATCCGCGGCTTCGAGCGCGCGGAGATGACGCGCCCCGGCTACGCGATCGAGTACGACTACTTCGATCCTCGTGGCCTGACGTACGGCCTCGAAACGAGGCCGCTCGCGGGGCTCTACTTCGCCGGGCAGATCAACGGCACGACCGGTTACGAGGAGGCGGCCGCGCAAGGCCTGCTGGCCGGCGTCAATGCCGCGCTGGCAGTCGCGGGCCGCGAGCCCTGGTGGCCGCGCCGGAACGAAGCCTACATGGGCGTGCTCGTGGACGACCTCGTCACGCAGGGCGCGATCGAGCCCTACCGCATGTTCACGAGCCGCGCGGAGCACCGGCTGCTGCTGCGCGAGGACAACGCGGATGCGCGCCTCACGCCCGTCGCGCGCGGGCTCGGCCTCGTGGACGACGCGCGCTGGGACTTCTTCCGCCGCAAGCAGGACGCCATTGCCGCGGGCGGCGCGACGGACGATCCGCGTGTCGCCGAGCAGGCCGCGCTCGCAGTCGAGGTCGATGCCAAGTACGCGGGCTACATCGAGCGGCAGCGCGCCGAGATCGAGCGCCAACGCCGGCACGAGGAGACGCGCCTGCCTGCCTCGCTCGACTACGCGACCGTCCCCGGCCTTTCGAACGAGGCGCGCCAGCGCCTGCTGCAGTGGCGCCCGCAGACGCTCGGGCAGGCGTCGCGCATGCCGGGCATCACCGCCGCGACCATTTCCCTCCTGCTCGTGCACCTGAAGAAGCGCACCCGCGCCGCATGACGGGCCGGATCGTCCGCGCCGCCTCGCTCGCCGCGGCGCTCGCGCTGGTCGCGGCGTGTGGTGGCGGCGGCGATGCCGCCGCCGCAAACGAGCTTCGCCGCGGCAACGGCAGCGAGCCGGACTCCATCGACCCGCAGCTCGCGCGCATGGAAGCCGCCATGACGATCCTGCGCGACTGTTACGAGGGGCTCGTCTCGATGGCTGCCGACGGCAGCGCGGTCCCGGGCGCAGCGGAGTCCTGGGCCGTCTCGGAGGATGGCCGCAGCTACACGTTCGTGCTGCGCGCCGCCGCGCGCTGGTCCAACGGCGATCCGCTCGTCGCCGAGGACTTTGCGTTCGCGTTCCGGCGGCTCGTGGACCCGGCGACCGCCTCGCAGTACGCGCTGATGCTGGAGCCGGTCGCCAATGCGGTGGACATCGTCGCAGGCCGCAAGCCGCCGGCAGCGCTCGGCGTCTCGGCGCCGGATGACCGCACCCTCGTCGTGCAGCTTGCGGAACCCTCCGCCTATTTCATCGCGATGCTCTCGCACCCCAGCACCTTCCCGGTGCACCGGCCGACGCTCGCGGCGAAGGGCGTGGAGTTCGCGCGGCCGGGAGTCGCCGTCACGAACGGCGCCTTCGTGCCCGTCGAGTGGCAGATCGGCTCGCACATCCTGGCGGCGCGCAACCGGCACTACTGGAACGACGCCGCGACGCGGCTCGATGCCGTGCGGTACCTGCACGTCGCCGATCCGGTGACGGAACTCACGCGCTTTCGCGCCGGCGATCTGGACGTCACCTACACGGTGCCCCCGGGCGAGGTGGCGCGGCTCAAGCGCGAGCTGCCGGGGCAGCTGCACATCGCCCCGCACGTGGGCGTGTACTACTACGGCCTGGCCCTCGACCTGCCGCCATTCAGGGACGCGCCGATGCTGCGGCAGGCGCTCGCGATGGCGATCGACCGCGACGTGCTCGCAGAGCAGGTGCTGGGCGACGGCGAGCGCCCCGCGCTCGGCTGGGTGCCGGAAGGTATCGCCGGTTACGCGCCCCAGCGGTTCTCATGGGCCGGCCTCGACGATGCAGGGCGCATCGCCGAGGCCCGGCGTCTCTATGCGGAAGCGGGCTACTCGAAGGCGAATCCGCTGCGCGTGGAGCTGCGTTCGAGCAAGAGCCCGGTCCACGACCGCATCGCACTGGCGGTCGCCGCGATGTGGAAGGAACACCTCGGCGCCGAGGCGAGCCTGCGCTCGGAGGACTTCCGCGTGCTCAAGGCCGCGATCGACGCGCGCGAAGCGGCGCTGTTCCGCGCGAGCTGGATCGGCGACTACAACGACGCCTATTCCTTCCTCCAGCTGCTGAAGGGCGGGTTCGGCATCAACCTGCCGCGCTACGCGAGCCGCAAGTACGACGGGCTGCTGGCGGCGGCATCGGGGACTTCAGGCGGGGAACGTGCCGCGCTGCTCGCCGCCGCGGAGCGTCAGCTGCTCGCGGATGTGCCGCTGATCCCGCTGTACTTCTATGTCTCGAAGCACCTGGTCGCGCCGCGCGTTTCGGGCTGGTACGACAACGTCATGAACGTCACCTACAGCAGGGACCTCGGGATCGCCCGATAGCGCGCACGCCTCAGCGTCTTTCCTCCATCAGCGCCACCAGGTTGCCGTCCGGATCGCGCACGAAAGCCGTCCACAATTCGTGGTCGGGGAGCTTCGCGGTCAGATGCGGGGCCCGGTGCTCGGCGCCGCCGCGCGCGACGATCTGACGCCAGGCCTCGTCGATGCCCCGCACCCTGAAATAGAGGATGGAATTGGCGCCGACCGCCCCGGCGCCCTGCGGCGTGGTCAGCATGATGCGCACCGGCCCGGCGGCCAGGAACGCAAGTTCCGGGCCGGCGCTGAACAGGAACGGCAGGCCGAGCGCGTCGCGATAGAAAGCGAGCGCCTTCGGCACGTCGCTGACCGTGATGGCGATCTGGCCGATTTCCGCGGGTGCTGCAGTCATGGGGCTCTCCGGCGCGTGGTGCGGGGGATACCGTACCTGAGCGCAACCCGGCCGGGTCCCGTGGAAGTGTCCGGCGTACCGTCCGAAGAGTGTCCGCGGACACGGGCCGGGACCGGCCGGCACCGCGGCGCCGGTAGTCTTTACCAACATTATCAATGAGATGCGCGCAGCGGTCGCCGCTGGCACGGAGGTTGCAATGAACCGTGCGTGAGGCCACGTCAAGCATGAAGATCACCAATCTTCGTCCCCTCATGTCGTCCGCAGAACGCAGCGATGCGCCTGCGGGCGACTCTTCGATCCGCGGCACGGAGTCCCAGGACGTCTCGGTCCAGCCGATCGCGGACCGCAGGGCGCTCCTCATCCGTTACGGCGTCATCGCGGGCGCCGTGCTGCTCGTGCTCCTGTTCGCCTGGCTGATCCGCGCCTGGAGCGCATCCGAGTACACCGTCTCGCGCGAGCGCCTGCGCATCGCGACCGTGACGGAAGGGCCGTTCGTGCGCGACGTCTCCGCGCAGGGCACCGTGGTCGCCGCCGTGAGCCCGACCCTCTTCGCAGTCGCGCCCGGCAGCATCAGCTACCTGGTGCGCGCGGGCGACGCCGTGAAGGCCGGTCAGCCGCTCGCAACGCTGGTGAGTCCCGCGCTCGAGAACGAATACCAGCGCGAGCGCGCGACGCTCGAGAG
>DATBLN010000149.1:0-5716 GCA_036555345.1 Steroidobacteraceae bacterium | reverse complement strand
GCGGCGACCAGCTGCCGGAGGATCGAGCGCTCGCGGATGATCTCGGCGTAGGCGCGCACGTTCGCCGCCGAGGGCGTGTCGCGCGCGATGGTGCCGAGGTAGGCGAGCCCGCCGATCTCGTCGAGCCGGCCCTTGCGCTCGAGGTGCTCGGAGACCGTGACCGCGTCACAGGAGCCGCGGTGCTCGGCGACCTCGGCGATCGCCTCGAAGATCAGCCGGTGGTCGCGGCGGTAGAAGTCGGAGGCCAGGACGATGTCGGCGACCGCGTCCCAGGCGTTCGAATCGAGCATGAGGCCGCCCAGCACCGCCTGCTCCGCCTCGACCGAATGCGGCGGCGTGCGGACCTCGTCCTGGCGGATGATCGCGACCATGCGGAAAGCATACCCCCGGCGGCCCGGTGCCGCTCGGCAGGAGGGCCTACTCCTCGGCGACCACCGTGAGCGGCACCTGGACGTCGATGTCGCTGTGCAGGTGCAGCACGATGACGTGCTCCCCGACCGCCCGGATGGGGCCGCCCGGCAGGCGGACCTCGGAGCGCTCGATCACGTGGCCGGCGGCCTTGCAGGCCTCGGCGATGTCGGTCGTTCCGATCGAGCCGAACAGCTTGCCCTCGCTGCCGGCCTTGGCCGTGATGCTGAGCTTGAAACCCTCGAGCGCCGCGGCCCGCGATTGCGCGCGGCTGAGGTCCGTGGCGGCCTTGGCCTCGAGTTCGGCCCGGCGGGCCTCGAACTTGGCGATGTTCTCGGGGGTGGCGAGCGTCGCCTTGCCGCCCGGCAGCAGGTAGTTGCGGCCAAAGCCGGGCTTGACCTTCACGCGGTCGCCGATGTCGCCGAGGTTGGCGATCTTCTGGAGCAGGATGACTTCCATGGACGGTTACCTTTTGACGAATCTCTCACGAAAGCGGAACCAGGTGTCCGCGAAACCGATCCCGACCAGCGCCAGGGGCGCCAGCACCAGGGCCACGTACGCCAGGATCAACGGCAGCTGGCCGATCACCTGCAGCTCGCGCAGGCCGTGCACGACGGCGAGCGCCTGCACCAGGAAGGCCGCCGCCAGCACGAAGACGACGTCGTCGGCCGCCTGCCAGCCGCCGGCGACCAGCCGGTGCGCCGCGAGTGACAGCACGAAGGCCGCGGCCAGCATCCAGGCGATGAACCGGCCGAGCTTGAGCCGGCGGAACTCGCGCCCGAACAGGCCCGGCTCGCGCAGGCGCCCGAGGCCCCACAGTCCCGCGAACTGCGCGACCAGTGCGTGCAGCAGCACCATCCACCCGAGCGTCGCCCAGGCGGCGCGCGCGGTCGCCGCGCCGATCTCCGCGGGCGTGCTCTCGATGCCGAACTGCGAGAGCGTTGCCGCCACGCGCGCGAGCACCGGCTCGAGCTGCGCGAAGAGCGGCATCAGCACGCCGCGCGGATCGCCGAGCAGCGCGTGGATGGCGAGCACCAGCAGCGCGGCGCCCACCGTCAGCGCCTGGTACGTGAGGTTGAGGCTGCGCGTCGCCGCGAGCGCCGAGCCGCCGGCCCAGGCCGGCAGCAGCACCGCGATCGCGATCGCAAGCGCCGGCCCCGTGCCGAACGCCGGCGCCAGCATCCACAGCAGTGCCAGCGCCGCCCCGGCCGCCGCCGCGGCCGCGAGCGCGTGCCCGCCGGCCAGCAGCGCGAGTACCACGAGCCCGGCCGGAAGCCAGGCCGCCACCGGCAGCGCCAGCAGCGCCAGCAGCGACGCCGAAGCGGCCGCCAGGAAGGCGCGCGGCCGGGTCGCGGTCATCCATTGCAGCAGCGAAGTCATCGCGCGCATCCAGCCGCGGGCGGGCGCCCGCGGGCCTCAATGCTGGTCGGTGTAGGGCAGGAGCGCCAGGTACCGCGCGCGCTTGATCGCGACCGCGAGCTGCCGCT
This sequence comes from Steroidobacteraceae bacterium, assembly GCA_036555345.1. GTDB lineage: Bacteria > Pseudomonadota > Gammaproteobacteria > Steroidobacterales > Steroidobacteraceae > SCUD01. The sequence goes on along the minus strand of DATBLN010000149.1, from coordinate 3,821 downwards.
GGTAGAACGACCGCGTGCCGGTGATGCGGCTCGGGACGATCTTGCCCGTCTCCGTGATGTAGGCCTTGAGCGTCGCCAGGTCCTTGTAGTCGATCTGGTCGGTGCCTTCGGCCGTGAACTTGCAGTACTTCTTGCGCCGGAAGAATCGTGACATGGTGGGTCTCCGCCGTTCGCTCAGTCCGCGCCCATCGCGTCGAGGGGCAGGTCGCGGTCGCCGCGCTCGCGCTCCTCGGGCTCCTTCGCCATCGGCGAGGGCTCGGTGACCGCGCGGTCCATCTTGACGACGAGGTGACGCAGCACCGCGTCGCTGAAGCGGAAGCCCCCGGTCAGTTCCTCGAGGACCTTGCCGTCGCACTCCACGTTCATGAGCACGTAGTGGGCCTTGTGCATCTTGGCGATCGGGAACGCCAGCTGCCGCCGGCCCCAGTCCTCCAGCCGGTGCACGGCCCCGCCGCCCGCGGTGATGATGCCGCGGTAGCGCTCGATCATGGCGGGAACCTGTTCGCTCTGGTCCGGATGGACCAGGAAAACGATCTCGTAATGCCGCATCGTGTCCTCCTCGTGGCTATAAGCCTCCCGTTGCTGCGGCGCCGGTGAGGCAAGGAGAAATCGTCCCGGGGTCCGGGGCGAGGGGCGCGTAAGTTACCGGACCCGCTCGGATCTTGCAAGCCGCTCATGCCGCTGCCGGCGCGCCTCGAAGAGCGCGATGCCGGAGGCGACCGAGACGTTGAGCGAAGCCACGGCGCCCCGCATGGGCAGCCGCAGGCAGAAGTCACAGGATTCCCGGGTCAGGCGGCGCAGGCCCCTGCCCTCCGCCCCCATGACGAAGGCGAGGCTGCCGGTCAGGTCGGCACCAAACAGGTCCTGCTCGCCGTCCTCGGCGGTCCCGGCGATCCAGAGCCCGGCGGCTTTGAGGTCCTTGAGCGACCGGGCGAGGTTGGTCACCTGGGCGAAGGGCATCGTCTCCGCCGCGCCGGCCGCGACCTTGCGCACCACGGGGGTCAGGCCGGCGGCGCGGTCGCGCGGCGCGACCACGGCGTTCGCGCCCGCGGCGTCGGCGGTGCGCAGGCAGGCGCCCAGGTTGTGGGGATCCGACACGCCGTCGAGGACCAGCACGAGCAGCGGCGGTGGCGCCGCGACCACGAGGTCGAGCAGCCCGTTTTCGTCGAGCGTCGCGAGCGGGCGCACCTCGGCGAATACCCCCTGGTGCGCGGCGCCGCCGGTCTCGCGGTCGAGTTCCGCGGCCTGCGCCTGTGCCGCCCGCACCCCGCGCGCCGCCGCGAACTCGCGCAACTCGCGCATGCGCGCATCGCCGCGGCCCGAGGCGATGACGAGGCGCAGCACGTCGCCGGGGCGCTGACCGAGCACCGCGCGCACCGCGTGCAGCCCGTAGACGAGCGACGCCTGGCTCATCTCTTCTTCCGCGCGCCTTTCCGAGCGGTGCGGCCCTCGCGCCGGCGCGGGTGATGGTGCGCGCCGGTCTTGGCGACGTGCTCGAAGTCGATCTTGCGCTCGGCGGAGTCCACGCGCACGAGCCGCACGCGCAGCTCGTCGCCGATCGAGATCGAGAGGCGCGTGCGCTCGCCGACCAGCGTGCGGTCGCGCTCGTGGAAGCGGAAGTAGTCGCGCGGCAGCGCGGTCACGTGCACGAGCCCGTCCACCTGCAGCCCCTTCAGCTGCACGAATGCGCCGAACTCCGCGACACCGGTCACGACCGCGTCGAATTCCTCGCCGACGCGCGGGCGCATGTACTCGCACTTGAGCCACGCCACGACCGAGCGCGACGCCTCGTCGGCCTTGCGCTCGCGCATCGAGCATTCCTGGCCGAGCGTCTCCATCTCGCGCGCCGAATGCACGAAATCGGCGGCCAGGCCACCCGCCAGCGCGTGGCGGATGCCGCGGTGCACCAGCAGGTCCGGGTAGCGGCGGATGGGCGAGGTGAAGTGCGCGTACTCGGCGAGCGCGAGGCCGAAGTGGCCGATGTTCATCGGCTGGTAGAGCGCCTGCGGCAGCGAGCGGATGATCGCGTTCTCGAGCACGCCGGCGTCGGGGCGCGGGGCGATCGACCGCAGCGTCTTCTGCAGGCGTGCGGGCGTCAGGTCGCCCGCGATGTCGAGGTGCACGCCGCGCATCGACAGGAAGCGCTTGAGCTCCTCCATGCGCTCCTCGTCCGGCTTACCGTGGATGCGGAACAGCGCCGGCAGCCCGCGCTTCTTCAGGAATTTCGCCGCCTCGACGTTGGCGGCGATCATGCATTCCTCGATCAGCCGGTGCGCGTCGTTGCGCGGGTACTCGCGGATGCCGGTGACGCCGCCCCGCTCGTCGAGCAGCACCTTCACCTCCGGCGCCTCGAAGTCGAGCGCCCCGCGCGACTCGCGGTGCCTGCGCAGCGAGCGGTACAGGCGGTGCAGCCGCCCGATCACGGGCGCGACCGGGGCGAGCGCCGCGTGCGCGGCGGGCTCGCGGCCCTCGAGCTGCGCCGCCACCTGCGTGTAGGTGAGGCGCGCCGCCGAGCGCATGATCGCGGCGTAGAAGCGGCTCCTCGTGACGTGACCCGCCCGGCTGACCTGCATGTCGCAGGCCATGCACAGGCGGTCCACCTGCGGCATCAGCGAGCAGAGGTGGTTGGAGAGCTCCTCCGGCAGCATCGGCAGCACGCGGTTCGGGAAGTACACCGAGGTCGCACGCTCGCGCGCCTCCGCGTCGAGCGCGGCGCCGGGTCGCACGTAGTGGCTGACGTCCGCGATCGCGACGATCAGCCGGAAGCCGTGCGGCGTCTCCTCCGCCCACACCGCGTCGTCGAAATCGCGCGCGTCCTCGCCGTCGATGGTGACGAGCGGCAGCCGCCGGAGATCCTCGCGGCCGGCGGCCGCGGCCGCCTCCACCTCGCGGCCGAAGCGGCGCGCCTCGGCGAGCGCCTCCGCCGGAAACTCGTGCGACAGCCCGTGCGAGGCGATCGCGAGGTCGATCGCGGTCGCCGCGCCGCCGCCCTCCGGCAGCACCCGCAGCACCCTGCCCACCGGGTCGCGGTTGCGGCTCGGCTGCTCGACGATCTCGACCACCGCGAGATCGCCATGCCGCGCGGGTCCCGCGTGCTCGCGCGGCACCACGACGCGCTGGCTGATGCGCCGGTTGTCGGGCACCACGAAGCCGACGCCGGCCTCGAGCGTGAAGCGCCCGGCGACCTGGCGGGTGCGCCGCTCCAGCACCTCGACCACGGCTCCCTCGGGCCGGCCGCGCTCGTCGCGGCCGCTGACGCGCGCGGCGACGCGGTCGCCCGGGAACAGCATGCGCATCTCGCGGTACGGCAGGAACAGGTCGTCGCCGCCGCCGTCCGGCGCCAGGAAGCCGAAACCGTCGCGATGACCGCTGACGGTGCCGACGACGAGCGCGAGCCGGTCGATCAGGCAGTACTGGCCGGCGCGGTTCCTGAGCAGCTGCCCGTCGCGCACCATCGCCTCGAGCCGCTTGGCGAGCGCGTCGCGCTCCGCGTCGCCGACGCCGAGGCGGTCCGCGAGCGCCGGAAACGCGAGCGGCTCGCGCGCCTCGGCGAGCGCCTTCAGGAGCCACTCGCGGCTCGGTACCGGGCGCTCGTAGCGCGCCGATTCCTCGCCAAAGCGCGGGTCCTGCTGCTGCCAGCGCGGCTTGCGGCTCATGGGGTTGGTGCGATTGACATGAATCGGGTGCCTGCGTAAATTGACGCGCCCTCAGCCGGGGTCGCCCCGGCCGCAACCTGTGCCCAGGTGGCGGAATTGGTAGACGCGCTAGGTTCAGGTCTTAGTGCCGAGAGGCGTGGAGGTTCGAGTCCTCTCCTGGGCACC
>DATBLN010000163.1:0-35118 GCA_036555345.1 Steroidobacteraceae bacterium | reverse complement strand
GACGACCGCGAGGCTCCAGCGTCCCGAGGACACCGCGAGCCCCGCGGGCAGGGCGAATACGCCGGCGCCGACGACCGAGTTGATCGTCAGCGACACCACGTCGAGGCGCCGCAGGCCGCGCAGCAGCCCGGGCGCCGCGACCTGATCCGTGCCGGCCACTCAGGCGGCCGTGTCAGCCGCGGGGGCGGTCATCGCGGGCGCGAGCCAATGAGTCGGGCCCATGGGCCCCCTAACTGGTTGATTGTTGATCGAAAACCGGCAAAAGGGGACGCGCCGCATCTGCCGCATCCGGAGCCGCGAAGAGAGCGCAGCGTCCTCCAATCTGCCGGTTTGCACAAGCGCGACCTGCATGCATACTCGCCGGGGCCGCCTAACCAGAACCTCGAACAGGCACCCGATTGGTCTTCAATTCGCTCACGTTCGTCGTGTTCTTCGTGCTGGTGCTCGCATTGCACCGGCTGCCGCTGCCGTGGACTGCGAAGAAGCTCAACCTGCTGGTCGCGAGCTACGTGTTCTACGCGGCGTGGAATCCGCCGTTCGTGATCCTGCTGTGGATCTCGACCATCGTCGACTGGTACGTCGCGCGCGGCATCTGGAATGCGCGCGACCGGAGCCGCGCGACGCGGCGTCGGTGGCTGCTGGTCTCGCTCGCCGCGAACCTCGGCTTCCTCGGCTTCTTCAAGTACGGCGAGTTCCTGCTGAAGAACTGGCAGGCGCTGATGGCCACCTTCGGCATCGAGTACGTGCCGCCGGCATGGAACATCATCCTGCCGGTCGGAATCTCGTTCTACACGTTCCAGACGATGTCGTACACGCTCGACGTGTACCTCGGGCGCTCGAAGCCGCTCGACTCGTTCCTCGATTTCTCGCTGTTCGTGACCTTCTTCCCGCAGCTCGTCGCGGGTCCGATCGTGCGTCCCGGCCAGCTCGTCCCGCAGTTCGCCCAGCCCCGCCAGGCGACGCGCGACATGATGCTGTGGGGGCTCGCGCTCATGGTGCTCGGGCTGTTCATGAAGGTCGTGATCGCGGACAGTGGGCTCGCGGCGGCGGCAGACGCCGTCTTCGGCGCGGAGAAGGCGGTCGGCTTTGCCGACGCCTGGCTCGGCACGCTCGCATTCTCCGGGCAGATCTTCTGCGACTTCGCCGGCTACTCGACGATCGCGATCGGTTCGGCGCTCTGCCTCGGCTTCGCGCTGCCCGACAACTTCCGCATGCCGTATGCGGCAATCGGGTTCTCGGACTTCTGGCGGCGCTGGCATATCTCGCTGTCGACGTGGCTGCGCGACTATCTCTACATCCCGCTCGGCGGCAATCGCGGCAGCGAAGCGCGCACCTACGTCAACCTCATGCTGACGATGCTGCTCGGCGGCCTGTGGCACGGCGCGAACTGGACCTTCGTCGTCTGGGGCGGACTGCACGGCTTCTATCTCGCCGCCGAGCGCTGGATCCGCGGCCGGACGGGCGTGCAGGGCGATCCCGCCAGCGCCTGGAACCGCCTGGCGCTCGCGCTCGTGACCTATTTCCTCGTCAACATCACCTGGGTGTTCTTCCGCGCGGAGACATTCGAGGGCGCGGCGCGCATCCTCACGGGCATGGCGGGGCTCGCCGTGGAGCCGCAGGCGGCGCTCGCGACGGTCGCGATGGTCAAGGTCGGCGTGATCGTCACCGGCATCGTCGCGACCCAGTGGCTGATGCGAAAGCGCGAGCTCGAGGCCGTCGTCGCGCGCACGCCCTGGTGGCTCACGGGGCTCCTGGTCGCGGCGATGCTGTTCGCCGTGATCACGACCCAGGGCTCGGGCGAGGCTTTCATCTACTTCCAGTTCTGAGGGCGGCGAGATGGAACCGAGGCACGACGAAGTCACGACGCGCGACGTCCCGCCGGTGCGCTGGACCGCGATCGGCTGGCTGGCGCTCGCACTGGTCGTCGCCTCGGTGAGCGCCTGGGAATGGCAGATGCGCCGGCTCGGGCTGCGCGCGGGCGACCTCGACGACAGCAAGTCGCACTGGGCGGTGGAGCGGCGCAAGGTCGCCTCGGGGGAACACGACGGCGTCGTGATCATCGGCTCCTCGCGCATCCTGTTCGACACGAACCTGGACGTCTGGGAGGAAGTCAGCGGCCTGCGGCCCATCCAGCTCGCGCTGCCGGGCACCAATCCGCGGCCGCACCTGAAGGATCTCGCCGAGAACAGCGACTTCGCCGGCCTGCTGGTCGTCGGCGTCACGCCCGACATCTTCTTCACCGACTGGCCGGGAATCCCGCTGTTCGCCGGCCTGACCGGGTTCTGGCACGAGGAATCACCCTCCTCGCGATTCGGGCATCTCGTGTGGATCGGGCTGCAGCGGCACCTCGCGTTCCTCGACGACGCCTACCGGCTCGGCAACCTGATCGACCGCGCAGCGCCCTTCAAGGACCGCCCCGGCGTGCGCGGGCCGATCCGGGACGTCTGGAAGATCGCCGAGAGCTTCGACGACCGGCAGACGACGATGTGGCCGCGGCTCGAGACTGACGAATACCTGCGCGACCACGCACGCTGGGTGTGGGGCCCGTTCAGCGGCGAGCCGCGCATCGAGGAGGCGGATGCGAAGCGCATCATCGCCGAGACGAAGAAGCACGTGGACATGATCCGCGCGCGCGGCGGCGAGGTGGTCTTCATCCGCGCGCCCTCGGCGGGGCTCTACCTCGAAAGCGAGCGGCAGGGCCAGCCGCGCGCGAGGACCTGGGACCCGCTGCTGGCGGCGACCGGCGCCTACGGCATCCATTTCGAGGACCATGCCTCGATGCAGGGGCTGGATTCGCCCGAATGGTCGCACCTGTCGGGCGAGTCGCAGCCCAGGTTCACGCGGGCCTACGTGGAAATGCTGATGCAGGACGTCCCCTGGCTGCGGGAACATGCGGCCGGGGAGGCCGGACCATGAACATACTGGCGGCGGTCGATTTCTCGGCGGTGACGGGCGAGGTGCTCTCGGCGTTGCGCCGCATCGGTGCGGCGATGCCGGCGAAGGTATGGCTGGTGCACGTGGCGCCACCGGAACCCGAATTCGTGGGCTACGGGGCGGGACCCGACGTGGTGCGCGGGCAGGTCGCGGCTGAGCAGAGGTCCTGGCACCAGAAGCTGCAGCAACATGCCGAGGAGCTGCGCGCCGCCGGTGTCGACACCACGGCCTTGATGCTGCAGGGCGCGACCGTCGCCACGCTGATCGCAGAGGCCGAGAGACTTCCGGCCGGGCTCATCGTCCTCGGCAGCCACGGCCACGGCGCGGTCTACGACCTGCTGGTCGGCAGCGTGGCCGAAGGCGTCGTGCGCAAGTCGCGGGTGCCGGTGCTCCTGGTGCCGGCACGACGATAAAGGGGAGTCGTCCCCCTCAGGTGAGCGGCACGTAGTTCTGGGAGCGCTTGCGGTAGCGCAGGCCCGCCGCCGCGCCGCCTTCATCCTCGACGCGCACGAAGCGCTGGTGGCTGCCAGCCCGCCAGTTCATGCCGCCGTCGGTGCTGAAGTCGAGGCGCGATTCGAAGCGGTCCGGCCCGACGTTGAAGCGAGTGAAGCGCAGCTGTACCTGCGTGCCATCCGGGTTCGCGACCGGCGCCGTCGTGCGCAGCTCTTTCCCCGCCGCCCCGCTCAGGACCGCCAGCTGGCCGTCGGCATCGACCTGGGCCATTTCGAGTGTGGCGCAGCGTTCGTTGACGTAGAACAGCATGCCCGCCATCTGGCCGAGCGCGGGGATGCTCGAGCGCCCCGACACGACGCGGTCCGGCACCACCCAGTCGAACTGGTAGGTTCCTTTCAGGGTCCTCGCGACCGTCCCGTCGCCGCGATACTGCGTCGTGGTGACGTTCCAGGTGCCGACCGTGTGGCGCAGCTGGTCGACGCCCTCGGCAAGCGCCGAGGCGGGCGTCTCCATGGCCTCGCCGGAAAGCGGGGCGAAGGCGAGGACGAGCGTTGCGGACAGGCTTCGCCAGGCAGGCAGGAACTGGGGTACAGCAGGCATGGAACCCTCCCTCGGCCGCTCAAGGGGCCGGCCGGTGACCCGATGATAGGCTCGGACAGCCGCCGGACCCCGGCGTTCCGCCGACCGGCAATAACGGTTCGTCGCGGGGTACCCCTTGCCAGTCGCGCCCGGCGGGGGGCATTGTCCCCCGGGTGCCAAGCCAGTCCCGCCAGCGCCGCCAGCTCAGCCGCTCCAAGATCGACCTGTTCGTGGAATGCCCGCGCTGCTTCTGGCTGGACGTCGCACAGGGCGTGCGCCGGCCGAGCGGCCCGCCATTCACGCTGAACAACGCCGTGGATGCGCTGCTCAAGGACGAGTTCGACCGCTACCGCGAGGCCGGCGAGCCGCACCCGCTCATGGAGGCCGCAGGTCTCGACGCCGTGCCGTTCGCGCATGCGGAGCTCGACCGCTGGCGCCACAATTTCACCGGCGTGCGCTGGCTCGACGAGGACACCGGCTGGACGCTGTTCGGCGCGATCGACGACCTCTGGCAGGCGCGATCCGGCGAGTTGATCGTCGCGGATTACAAGGCGACGGCCCGTTCCGAGGCGCCCACGGCCGCGAAGCTCTACCCGTCGTACCAGCGGCAGATGGACGTGTACCAGTTCCTGGTGCGGCGCCAGGGTTTCGAGGTCAGCGACCGCGGCTGGTTCGTCTACGCGAACGGCGACGCGGCGGCGGGCGAATTCGGCGGCCGGCTGCAGTTCGAGATGCACATGATCCCCTACGACGGCGACGACGAGTGGGTGCTGCCGACGTTCAGGAGCGCGGTCGAGCTCGCGGAATCGGCCGACGCGCCGGAGCCCGGCGAAGAGTGCGCGTATTGCGCCTATGTTGACCGCGCCGTGCGCAGCGGGCGCTGAGCGTGCCTCACTCCTCGCTCACGATGAAGTGCAGCAGGTTGTCGATCAGGCCGACGTTGCCGGTGAGCGAGTCGTGCTGCTCGCAGACGAAGAACGCACGGCCGAGACCGGCGCGCGAGTACTCATGTCGCGGGATCTCGGCGTCCATCTCCTGCCGCGCGAGCAATGAGGAGCGCGTAACGCTGCCGTCGCCCGGCTCATACATGATGCGCTCGTAGTCGATGCCGGGTGCCGGGCGCTCGATCTGCTCCGGCCGCAGGCGGGCGACGGACTCGCCGGCGATTTCCTCGATCACCAGTCGCCGCGGCGTCGGCAGGCAGTCACCGCCGGCGTTCAGGATCTCCCCGGGCTCCGCCTCCGGCGTCGGCACCAGCAGCGACCAGGCGAAGCGCCGCGCCCGCTCGAGCCGCTTCTCGAACCAGCGTTCGAACACCGCGGGTGCCGGCCAGACGTCCGGCCGGTGCGCGATGCGCCGCTGCACGCGGCGGTCGAAGATGGACCAGCGGTACCGGCGCCAGGTATCCGCGTCGAAGAGATCCAGCCTGAGCGGCCGCCCCTGGATCGAGGCGACCCAGTCCACGCCCGGGTGCGGGAAGAACTGGAACAGGCCGGGCATGGTTGCGACGCCCTCCGTGGGCAGCCGCGAAATCCCGACCTGGTAGCCGTTCAGGAACTTGTGGATCGCGAGCGTCGCGCCCTGGTTCGGCACGCCGAGCAGCACCACGCGGCGCAGCTTCGCGGCGCCCGCGCCCGTCACCGGGAAGGTGTTGCCATTCAGCACGTCCGCGGTGCCGTAGCGCTGGTAATAGCGCACGATGAGGCCGCCCATGCTGTGGGCGATCACGTCCATGCGGAGCGCAGGATCGCCGTAGTCGCGGCGGATCTGCTCGATGAACTCGTCGAGCCTGCGCGCCGTCACGACGTTGTCCTGGCGCCAGTCATAGGTGAACACGTACAGCCGCGCCTTCTGCTGCACGACGCGCTGGCCCGGCCGGCTCGGCAGGTAGCCGCCCACCTCCCGCAGCACGCGCACGATGCGCCCGTAGAAGTCCTGGCCGATGGCCTCCTCGAACAGGCCACTCGGCACCAGTCCGTCGTCGATCGGCTCGAGCGTCACCGGGTCGATCCGCAGCGCCAGGTCCTCGTAGCCGCTGGTCAGCAGCTTGCGCGTGCCACCGGGCCAGAGTTCCTCGCCCGTGTCCCGGCGCGCGAGCCGCGAGCCGAGCATGCCGGGGACGAGGATGACGGGCACGCGCCGGTCGTCCAGGGCATGAGCCTGGTACAGCCGCGCGAGGTCGGGCGTCCGCCCGCCGGTCGCACAGGCGACCAGCGCGATAGCGAACGGCAGGATCGCAAGCCAGGATATGCGCCGCGGCAAGGGACCGGCTCCAGGGATACGCCCGAAAGGTTAACATTCCCGGCACCGGCCGGAGCCGGGGAGTGGCTTCATGAGCGGAGACATCGACAGCCGGCTGGCGAACCGCATCCTGATCGGCCTCGGCATCGGGGCCGCCGCGGGCGCCGCCACGCTCCTGGCCGGGACCCTGTATCCCGACCTGCTGGCGGCGGCGCGCAAGTTCGCGACGCTCGTGCTCGACCCGCTCGGCCAGGTGTTCCTGCGCATGCTGTTCTTCGTGGTGATCCCGCTGGTGTTCGCTTCGCTCGCGAGCGGCGTGGCGCAGCTCGAGCGCCTCGGCCAGCTCGGGCCGCTCGCGACCCGGACCTTCGTGCTGTTCTTCCTGAACATGGCGATCGCGGTCGCGCTCGGCATGATCATGATGAATGTCGTCGCGCCGGGCGAGACCCTGGAGCCCGAGGCCAGGACCCGCCTGCTCGAGGAGTACGGCGGGGCGGCGCAGCAGCATATCGAGCGCCGGGCGGCGCAGCCGGACGTCACGCCGATGACGGTGGTCGAGATGTTCATGCCGCGGAACCTGTTCGGCGCGTTCGTCGGCAGTGACCGCAACGCGCTGGGCGACGTGCTGCCGCTGATCCTGTTCGCGATCCTGGTGGGCGCCGCGGCGACGAAGCTCGCCGGGGAGAAGCGCGACCGGTTCCGCGCGGGCCTCGGCACGATCAACGACCTGATGACGGGCATCGTGCACTTCGCGCTCTCGATCGCGCCCTACGCCGTGCCCGCGATGATCTACAGCGTGATCGTCAAGATCGGCTGGGACATCGTCATCGCGCTCGGCGTGTTCGTCGCGGGATGCGTCGCCGTCATGCTGATCCACCTGTTCGGCACGATGTCCCTGTGGCTGCGACTGCTCGCGAAGCGCAACCCGCTCCAGACCTGGAAGCTGCTGCGGCCGGTGCTCGTGACCGCGTTCTCGACCAGCTCGAGCGCCGCGACCCTGCCGACGGCGCTCGCCGCGGCGCGCGAGGACCTCGGCGTCAAGGCGCCGGTCGCCGGCTTCGTGCTGCCGCTCGGCACGACGATGAATATGGCCGGCACCGCGCTCTACGAAGGCTGCGTCGTGCTGTTCGTCGCGCAGGTATTCGGCATCGAGCTCGGCTTCGCGCAGCAGATCACGCTGCTGCTGCTCGCGGTGCTGTCGGCGGTCGCGGTCGCGGCGATTCCGGGCGGCTCGCTGCCACTGATCGCCGGCCTGCTGGCTTCCTTCGGCATCCCGCCGGAAGGCATCGGCATCATCCTCGGCGTGGACCGCATCCTCGACATGACGCGCACCATGGTGAACGTGGGCTCGGACGTGGTGACGACGACGGTCGTGGACCGCTACACGCGGCTCGGCGACGAGGCGAAGGCCGCGAGCGGCTGAGGCCGCGATCCTCGGCCGGAACACCGGGAGCATCCAATGCCGCGCGCAATACTCCTCATCGCCCTGATCATCGTGATCGCGCTCATTGCGTTGCGCCTGTCGCGGCGCAAGCGCGGTGACGGCGGGCGCGGAGAGTGACGGCGTGGCCATCGAGCTTGACCACCTGATCGTCCCGTCGCGGGACCGGCACGCGGGGGCCGAGCTGCTCGCGGGGATCCTGGATGTCCCGTGGTCCGAGACCGGCGTCGGACCGTTCTGCCCTGTCTACGTGGGCGACGGGCTCACGCTCGATTTCGACCAGGCCGAGGGTGCGTTTCCGGTGCTGCACTATTGCTTCCGCGTCGATGAGGCGGAATTCGACGGGATCCTGGCGCGGCTCCGGGCCAGGGGCATCGCGTTCCGCAGCACGCCGCACGGACCGGCCGACCGGTTGATCAACACTTCGCACGGCGGGCGCATCGTGTACTGGAACGAGCCGGACGGGCATGTGTGGGAGGCCCTGACGGTCAGCTATGCGCGGCGGAAGTAGGGCCATGAGCGCGGCGGTCGGTCTCGATCTCTTCGCGCGCTTTCATGCGCGCCCGGGCTGCCGCGAGGCGCTCTACCGGGCGATTCTCGAGGTCAGGGGCCCGACGCGCGATGAGCCCGGCTGCCTCGACTACCAGGTGTTCCGGTCAGTGCGCGACCCCGACGAGTACTGCCTTCACACGCGCTGGCGCGACCGGGCCGCTTTCGACGCGCACGCGGCGTTGCCGCATACGGTGCGCTTCCTCGCCACAGTCGCGGACTTGATCGATCATCCGTTCCACGCGTCGTTGACACGGCGGATGGTGCCGGAGACGCGCGACTGATCTTCGCATCCTGCCTGCAGATGCCTCGACCGAGGCTCAGGCCGCGGCGCCTGCGGGCTGGGCCGATAATCGGGATGCGTCCCCTGTTTCCACCGCGGGGGGCAGCAGCTTGTACATCACGGGCGTCACGAGCCGCGCGAGCAGCGTGGAACTCACGAGCCCGCCGATGATCACGATCGCGAGCGGCGAGTAGAGGCCCGAGCCCTGCACGGCGAGCGGCAGCAGGCCGCCGATCGCCGTCATCGAGGTCAGCAGGATCGGCAGGAAGCGGACTTCGCCCGCTTCCGCGATCGCGTCGTCCAGCGCCTTGCCCTGCTCGCGCAGGCGGTTGGTGAAGTCCACGAGCAGGATCGAGTTCTTGATCTCGATGCCGACGAGCGCGATCATCCCGATCAGCGACGTGAACGAAAGCGTGTATCCGGTCAGGAACAGCGCGACGAGCGCGCCGGTGATGCCGAGCGGCACCACGCCGAACACGATCAGCATTGAGCGGAAGCTGCCGAACTCGAGCACGAGCACCGCCAGGATCCCGAATACCGCGACCAGCATCGCCACGCCGAGGCCGGAGAAGCTCTCGTTGCGCGCCTCGACCTCGCCCGCGGCGACCCAGCGGTAGCCGGGCGGCCAGGTCATGGCGTCGAGCTTCGCCATCACGTGCCGCGTGAGGTCGTCGGTCGCGTGGCCGGTCGCGGGATGCGCGGTGACCGACACGGCGCGCTCACGGTTGTAGCGCTTGATGATGGAGGCCGCCGTCTGGAACTGCGGGTCCGTGATCTGCGCGAGCGGCACCTGCCGCCCGGCGAGCGTGGACACCTGCACTGACTGCAGCAGCTCGAGCGTCGGGCGCGCGCCGATCGGCAGGCGCAGCACGATGTCGTACTCGTCGCCGTCCGGCTCGCGGAAGGTCCCGGCGGCGAGGCCCGCGACCGCGAGCCGCACGGTGCGGTCGGCCTCGATGGCCGGCACGCCGAAGAGCGCGGCCTTCTCGGTGTCGATGCCGAGGTCGAGGTCGGTGCGCTGGAGGCGCATCGGGTTCACCACGTCGCGCGTGCCCGGCACCGAGGCGATCACGCGCTCGACGTCGGCCGCGAGCAGCCTGAGCGTCCCGATGTCCGGGCCGATCACCCGGATCTCGATCGGCGCCGCGACCGGCGGGCCGTTCTCGAACTGGTGCACGCTGATGCGCGCGGCGGGGTAGTCCGCAAAGGCGGCGCGCAGGCCGTCGAGCATGCGTTCCGTTTCCGCCGGGTGATAGTCCTCGACCTCGGCGAAGACCTCGGCGATGTTTGCGGACGCGTTCCGCGACAGGACGTTGTAGTAGATGCGCGGGTTCTCCTGGCCGAGGTTCGAAAACCACCAGCGGATGCCGGGCGTCGCCGCCAACTGTTCCTCGACGAATCGCAGCGCGCGGTCGGTCTCGGCGAGGCTGGCGCCGTCCGGGGCCTCGATGCGCACGCGGAACTGCGGGATGTCGGCGGTCGGGAACAGGCTGAAGCCGATCAGCGGCACGAGCGCGAGCGAAAGCACGAACACGCCGAGCGCGCCCGCGAGCGTGCGGCGTGGGTGCGCGAGGCCCCAGCGCAGCGCCGGCCCGTAGATGCGGTGGATCGCGCCCATCAGGCGGGCGAGCAGCCCGTCGGCGACGTCGTCGGAGCGGTCCACGATCGCGCGGCCGCGGGCAAGGAGCGCCGCGAGCCACGGCTGGCGGGGCTCGCGGATCCTGCCGCCGCGCAGCAGGCGGCTCGCGAGGAACGGGATGATCGAAAGAGCCACGAAGAACGACGCCAGGATCGTGAACAGCACCGCGGCCGGCAGCGAGCGCACGAAGTCGCCCGCGCCCTCGGGCAGGAACAGGAGCGGCACGAACGCGAGCAGCAGCGTGACCGTGCAGCCGAGCACCGCGAGCCAGATCTGGTCGGTCGCGGCGATCGCGGCCTTGAGCCGCGGCATGCCCTGGCGCACGTTGCGCGCGATGTTCTCGACCACGACGATCGAGTCGTCGACGAGCAGGCCGAGCGCCACCACGAAGCCCGCGATGGAGAGCTGGTTCAGCGAGAAGCCGGCGAGGTACAGGAGCGCAAGTCCGATCGCGAGCGACAGCGGGATGGACACCATGACGATGCTGGCGGCGCGCAGGCCCAGGGGCAGCAGCGTCAGGATGACGAGCGCGATCGCGATGGTGAAGTCGAACTGCAGGCGCGAGAGGCGGCGGTCCACGTTGGCGGACTGGTCGAAGGCCCGCTCCAGGCGGATGTTCGACGGCAGGCCCTCCTCGAACTGCGGCAGGCGTTCGTAGATCGCGTTGCGCACGTCGAAGACGTTCTGGTTGTCTTTCATGCTCGCGGTCACGAACACCGCGCGCGTGCCGTTGAAGCGCCCGACATAGCGCTCCTCGCCGGCGCTCCAGCCGATGTCGGCAATGTCGCGCAGCCGCACGGTGCGGGAGCCGGCGGCGGCCACCACGGTGTCGCCGATCTCCCCGAGCGACTCGTAGCTGCCGGAGGTCTTGAGGTTGTAGCGGCGCAGGCCGACGTCCACGGCGCCGCCCGGGATGCTCGCGTTCTCGCCCTGCACCGCGGAGATCACCTGGCCGAGCGTCACGCGCGCGGCGGCGAGCCGCTCGAGGTCGATCGCGACGCGGACCTCGGGGTCCGGATAGGCCCAGGTCGCGGCGCGACGCACGCCGGGCGCCGTCTCCAGCAGTTCCTCGAGGTCCTCGGCCTGCTTCTTGAGCGTCCGCCAGTCGGCGTCCGGGGAGACCAGCGCGAGCTGCACGATGTTGACCGTGCCCGGCGTGAACTGGCGGATCTCCACCGAGAACACGTCCGCCGGGAGGGTGGGCCGCACGACGTTGACCTCGCGGATCACCTCGTCGTACTTGCGGTCGGGGTCGGTGCCGTAGATGAACTCGATCTCGATCAGGGCGAGGCCGTCGAGGGCGGTGCTCGTGAGCTTCTTGACGTCCTCGAGCTCGGCGAGCGCGTCCTCGATCGGGTCCACCACGAGGCGCTCGACGTCTTCGGGGTCCGCGCCCGGGTAGTTCACGACGACCAGCGAGCCCGGAAACTTGAGCGTCGGGTCCTCGGCGCGCGGGATGGACGACAGCGCCCACAGGCCGGTCGCGATCAGGAGCGCGAACACGACCAGCGTGAACTGCCAGCGCCGGACCGAGAATGCCCAGAGGCTCACGGAAGGCTCAGCCGCCGCCGAGGACGCGCACCGCGTCGTTGTCGTCGAGCCAGGCGGCGCCCTCCGTCACCACGCGGTCGCCGGGCGAGAGCCCCGCGGTCACCTCGACGCGCTCGCCGAGCAGCCGCCCGGTGCGCACCGCGACGCGCCTTGCCACGTTGTCCGCGGCGACCACGAATACCGTCGCCTCGCTGCCGTCGGCCTCGAGCAGCGAGGTGACCGGCACGACCGCGACGCTCTCGGCGTCCTGGTCCGAGATCACGACCTTGGCGACCAGGCCCTGCACGAAGCGCGCGCCCGCCGGGTCCACCGCGAGCTTCATCTCGTAGGTGCCGGTCTGCGGGTCGGCAGCCGCGGCGATCTCGGTCACCCTCGCGGCGAAGACGCGGCCCGGGAAGGCGTCGAGCGACACCTCCGCCACATGCCCCTCCTGCACGCGCACGACGTCGCGGTCGGCGAGTGCCGCGCGCACGATCCAGCCGCCACCCGTGTTGCCGACCACGAGCACCGGCTGGCCGGCGGCCACCAGCTCGTCGGGCTCCGCGAGCTTGCGTAGCACCACGCCGTCGGCCGGCGCCTCGATGCGCGAATGCCGCGCGTTGAAGACGGCGGTGCGCAGCTGGGCCTCTGCGACCGCGTTCGCGGTGGTCAGGTCCTCGACCTGCTCGCGGGTCGCCACCTCGTCGGCGAGCAGCGCCCTGCCGCGCTCGAGGTCGCGCCGTGCCTTCTCGGCCACGGCGCGCGCCTGCGCGACCGCCGCGGCGACCTCGTCGTCCATCAGCGTCGCGAGCAGCTGCCCGGCGCGGACGCGCTCGCCCTGCTGCACCTCGATCGAGTGGATCACGCCGCCGGACTTGAACGAGAGGCGCACTTCATCCGCGGGGGCGATGACGCCCACGGCGCGCAGCGACTCGACGGCGGGCGCCGTCTCGACGACCGCGACGCGCACGGGCGCGGCCGCCGTCCCGGCGCCGGGAGATTCGCCATCGCCGCAGGCGGCGAGCGCCAGCGCCGCGGCGGCCAGGGTGATCGGGATCCGTTTCATGGCTGCTGCTCCAGT
This sequence comes from Steroidobacteraceae bacterium, assembly GCA_036555345.1. Lineage (GTDB taxonomy): Bacteria > Pseudomonadota > Gammaproteobacteria > Steroidobacterales > Steroidobacteraceae > SCUD01. Next base: position 22,388 of record DATBLN010000163.1, on the reverse strand, counting down.
CCGCCGACCGCGTACTCCACCTGGGCCAGGGCGCCCAGGGCCTCGTAGCGCGTGACGTTCTCGTTCAGGCGCGCCTCGGTCAGCGCGCGCTGGGCGTCCAGGTACTCGGCCGGCGAGACCTGGCCGAGGTCGCGCTTCTTCGCGACAATCGCGTAGGCGGTGGTCGCCGCCTCGGCGCGCCGGCCGGCCGTCGCGAGCGAGGCCTCGGCGACCTCGAGGTCGGTCAGCGCCTCCTGGACCTCGATGCGGATCTGCTGCTCGGCGAGCGCGCGATTCGCGGCGAGTTCCGCGCTCTGCGCGCGCGCGCCGGAGAGCGCCGCCCGGTCGCCGCCGCCGTTCCAGAGATTGAAGCGGACGACCAGCGAGGCCATCACGAACGGGTCCTGGTCGTCGTAGCCCCAGTCCGCGCCCTGGGTGCCCGCATCGACCGCGAGCGCGAGCTGCGGCTTGAAGGCCGCGCGCGCCGCGCGCTCGGATTCGCCGGCCGCGGCGAGGCCCGCGTCGAGCTGGCGCAGCTCCGCGCGCCGGCCGAGCGCGGCGTCCTCGAGGCGCGCGCCGTCCCGCACGGGGATCCCGGCCGCGAGCTGAGGCAGGTCGGTGTCGGCGACGGCCGCCGCCTCCGGCTCGCGCTCGAGCGGGGCGTCGCAGAGCAGGTTCAGGTAGCGGCGCGCCAGCGACTCGGTCGCTCGGGCGCGCACCAGCTGCTGCTCGACCTCGAGCCGCTCCGCCTCGGCGCGCAGCAGCAGGTCGCGCGTGACCTTGCCGTTGCGGTGCAGGCTCTCGTTGACGCGCTCGTTCTCGCGCGCGAGCGTCGCGGTCGCCTCCAGCACGCCGATCGCCTCGCGCGCGGCGAGCCAGCGGTAGTAGGCCTGGCGCACGTCGCGCGCGAGCCGCGCGCGGTAGGCATCGACCCCGAACCGCGCGGCGTCGTAGTCATGCCCGGCGCCGCGCTTCAGGGCGCCGAGGCGCGGGTCATAGAGCGGCTGCGTGAGCCGCAGGACGGATTCCTGCTCGCGCTCGCGCAGGAAGCGGAAGTCGAGCCCGAGCGCGGGGATCTCGATGGTGCGGCCGCCGTCGGACTCCGTGTAGCGCAGCTGCAGGTCGAGCTGCGGCAGGTACTCCGCGCGCACGGCATCGAGCGCCGCGAGTTTCTGCTCCACCGTGGCCACGTTGGCCGCGAGGCCGAGATTCGATTCGAGTGCCTCGGCGACGAGCCCGTCGGCCACGCGCTTGACCGGCGGCGTGTCGGCAGCCGCCGTGGCGGCGGCGAGCAGCAGCGCCGCGAGCAGGGCGGGGCGGCTGAACTGTGCAGGTGTCGTTACGTTAGACATGTGTCAAATACAGGACAAAAAAATCAGCTGCCGGGTTTCGCGGCGAGCAGGTAGCGCAGCATCGAGAACGAGCCTTCCATGAGCTGCGAGACCTCGACGCCGATGCGCGCGATCTCCTGCTTCTTGTTGTTGCCGACCTGGATCAGCCCGTGCGTGAAGGCCCACAGCATCACGCAGACCTGCGCGGGGTTGCCGAGGTCCTTGCGGATCGAGCCGTCGGCCTGGCCCTCGAGCAGCGCCTTCACGATGACCGCGATGACGGCGTCGCCGGCCGCCGCGCAGGCGGCCTCGGTCGGCTCGCCGGCCGCGGACTGGTGCGCGTGGAACCGGCTGCAGGCGTCGAAACGATAGGGCTTTTCCTGCTGGAACAGCACGTAGGCGCGGCCGATGGCCTGCACCTTGTCGAGCCCGAGGCGCTGCTTCGCGGCGGCCTGCACGAAGCGCTCGCGCAGCTCCATGAGCGCGCGCTCGGTGATCGCGTGCAGGAGGTCGCTCTTGTCTCGGAAGTAGACGTAGATCAGCGCGCGGGAGAGGCGGGCGTTCTTCGCCACGTTCTCCATCGTGACCGCGTCCCAGCCGACGTCGGCATAGAGTTGCTCGGCCGCGTCCACGATCTCGGCGCGGCGGCGCTCTTTCTCTTCTTCGCGGCGGGCGGCGACGTAGGACATGGGCCGAGTCTAGGCCCGTACTGACGTTGTGTCAACGAATGGACATTAGTCTTTCTTAATTGAAATTGACAGCTAGATCACGCGGTTGCGGGTGCCGCCCGCGAGGAACACCTCGACATTCAGCGCGAGCTCGTCGAGGCAGCGCTGGCGCGCCTCGCGCGCCGCCCAGGCGACGTGCGGCGTCACGATCAGGTTCGGTATCGCGGGATCGAGCAGCGGGTGATCCGCGGGCGGCGGCTCCTGCTCGAGCACGTCGATGCCGGCGCCACCGAGGCGGCCGGCCCGCAACGCATCCGCGAGCGCTATGGTGTCCACCAGTGCCCCGCGCGCAGTATTGATGAGGACTGCATCGGGCTTCATGCGCGCGAGCCGCTCACGGTTGATGAGTCCGCGGGTCGCGCCGGTGAGCGGACAGTGCAGCGACAGCACGTCGAGGCGGGGCAGCAGCTCATCGAGATCGTGGCGGCCGTCGGCGGGCGGTCCGCCCGGGCGGTTCGCGAGTTGCACCTGCATGCCGAAGGCCTCCGCAACTCGCGCGACGGCGCGGCCGAGCCCGCCATAACCGACGATCCCGAACACGCGGCCCTCGAGCTCCCGGATCGGGTGGTCGAACACCGAGAATTGCCCGGCTTCCTGCCAGCGGCCGGAAGCGACCAGGGCCTGGTAGTCCGCCAGGCGGTGCGTGAGCGCCAGCAGCATCGCGAACACGTGCTGCACCACCGAAGGCGTGCAGTAGTCGCGCAAGTTGCAGACCGCGACGCCCGCCTCGCGGGCCGCGGCCATGTCCACGTTGTCGGTGCCGGTCGCCGTCAGCGCGATGAGCTTGAGCGCCGGGTTGCCCGCGATCGCCGCGCGGTCGAGCCGCGACTTGTTGGCGAGCACGACCTCGAAATCCGCGGTGCGGGCGACGACTTCCTCGTTCGGTGTGCGCTCGTGCAGTAACACGCCCGGGAGGACGCGCTCCAGCGGCGCGGTGTCGAGGTCGCCGCTGCTGACCGTGCCGAAGTCGAGGAATACCGCACGCACGCGCGCAGTATGTCAGTCCGCCAGTGCAAACCGGTAATTGAAGTACTCTGCGAACAGCACCAATCTGTAGCCGAGTCCCGGCGTCGGAAACTTCGTGCTGGTCCGCACCAGCAGGGAACCGTCCGCGAGTCGCCCGAACGCAAGGCCGTAGGCAGCGTCAACGGGTTCGCCGACTCCGGGATACTCGTGCGGCCACTCCTCCGCCGGAGTCACCAGCGAGTTCTGGCAGGTTTCACTCGTACGAAGTTCGAGTGTTCGTCCCCGGCCACCTTCCACCATGGTCTCGAAGCGCAGGGTGTCGCCCAGATGGATGACCCGGATGGCGCGCACGGGGTCGCGCTCGGGATTGCTCCAGGTCGTCCCCAGACGCGCCTCGTTGCGGTGTTCGAACGATTCGAATTCGCCGTTCAGCAGGTGGGCAAGACTCGCCGTCGCGCCCAGGGTGAAATGCAGGATGCTGCGATCGCCGGCATTCCGATAGACGCCGTCGATGTCCGGGCACTGACCCTCGCCGACCTGCACCTGATCCGCCCAGGAGTCGTGCATCTCCGGGCGTGTGACACAGCCCGCAAGGAGCAGACAGAAGGCGATGACTCGCAGCATCAGGCGATCCCGTTGTGGCCAGTGTAGCCGAATGGCCCCGGACCGCGGCACGCATGCGCACCGACTGCCCGGGATGGCGCCGGCTATTGTGCGCCCAGCGCAGCCGGCCGTTCACCCAGCAACTCGTCCACCAGCGCCGTGATCTCCCGGTTCTGCTCCGCGTAATGCTGGCCCGTCGCCGGGCCATTGAATCCCGTGTGCACCTCGCGCACTGCGCCCTTGCGGTCGATTGCGATCATGGTCGGGTAGCCGCGGAATGCGGCGAGCTGCGGCAACTTCTTCAGCACGTCGTCGTCGGACGTGGTGCCCGCGATCAGCACCGGGTAGTCGATGTCGAACTTCTGCACGAAGGCGCGCGCGGCGGAAGCGGAACTCGCGAAGTCGGGGGTGTACTCGAACATGAGCTGGATGACCTCCAGGCCCTGCGTGCGCCGCGTCGCGAGCAGCTCGCGCAGCAGCACCGCCTCGTCGTGGCAGTTCGCGCACCAGCTCCCGCCGATCGTGATCAGCACGACCTTGCCGGCATAGCGCTCCGAGGGGAAGGCGTGCAGGCTGCCGTCGAGGTCCGGGAAGCTGAACTCGATGCGCTCGACGCCGGGCTTGAGCGCGGAGAGTGTCGCCGGGTCCGGCAGCTTCGCATCCGGGTCGCGCCGGCCGTGCCAGGTGTCGTGCGAGCCGCCCTGCGAATGGAAGTCTCCCGCGAGCACGCCGTCCGCGCCCAGGCGCGCGAGGTAGAGATAGGCGCTGCCGCCGTCGAAGCGCGACAGGAACAGCGTGTCGCCGCGCGCCTCGCCCGCCAGGTAGCGGTCATCCCCAGAGCTGCGCAGCGCCGTGCCCTGCACGACGTGGCCCTGCTGCGTCAGCTCCAGGATGGCCGGGCTCTCCCGGCCTTCGGCGTTTCTGAACGTGATCGCCCAGCGGCCCGAGAAGTCCGCCGGGGCGGCATCCGGCTTCGGGAAGAAGCGCCAGTCCTGGCCCGGCATGCCGACGAAGCGCACCGTGCGGATGACGCCGCGCGGCCGCAGGAAGCTGATGTGGCCCTCGAAGCGCGCGTCCCTGAACCGCGCCTCCAGCTTGTGCGGGTATCCCGGCATGCGGATCTCGAGGCGATCGCCCTCCAGCCGCATGTCCGGCGCGCGCGCACGCTCCGGGCCATTCACCAGGTAGGCGACGAGCGCGCCATTCTCGCGCACAAGCTCGAGGCCGAATGGCAGGTCGCCGCCCGCGACCGAGAGCACGCCGCGGTACATGCCGAGCGGCGGATCGCCGGCGTCCGGCGCGCCGCGGCCGCAGGCGAGCAGCAGGCTGCCGAGCAGCAGCAGGCAGGCAGGCAGGCAGCGGCGCGCGCGCACGGGCCCTACGCGAGCGTGGACGCGGGCCGCGGGAAGCCGTCGGCGCCCGCACGCCAGGGCTCCCAGGCGATCGCCATCCGGCCGATGGCGATGTCGGACTTGCGCGGCGCGATGCGCAGGCGGTCGAGCGGCACCCGCGACGCGTCCAGCGTGGCCGTGAGCTCCGCCGCTTCCTGCTCGATGCCCTTCATCAGCTCATCGCGCTGCGCCACGAGCGCTTCGAGGCTCTCGCCGGCGCGCTCGATGTCGCCGCGCTCGCCGAAGACCCGCCCCGCGTGCCGCGCGGCGGAGCCGGCGCGCGTCGCGGCGGTGCTGCGCCCGCCGAAGATGGCGCCGAGCACCGAGGTGCCGATCGAGACCATGGTGTCGAGCTTGCGCTGCGAGTACTGCGACTTCTCGCGTTCGACGCGCTGCCCGGCAGCACGGATGCGGTTTTCGAGCGATTGCAGCCTCGCCGCGTGCTTTTCGCGCAGCTTCGCCACGGCATCGTCGCGGTGCTCGCGCAGTGCCTGCGCGAGCCGCGTGCGGAAATCCCCCTCGCTCTCGCCCGGGTTCGAGGTGAGTTTCAGGCTCCTGCACGACAGCAGTTCGACTGCCCCGTCCTGGTACAGGCGCGCGGCGAGCGCCTTGCCCCATTCCGGGTAGTTCTTCGCGGCGAGCGCGGCGGCCGGCAGCTCGGCGAAGGCGGCGCCCTCGACCGGCCCGTCGGCGAGCGCGGCCTCGAGATTCGTGGCGATCGTTGCATCGCTCCAGGCCGGCGCGCCGTCTCCGTCCGCCAACGGCGCAAACCAGGCGTTGCGCGTCCAGGCGTCCACGCCCGCGGGCTTGTCGGCGTAGTGCAGCTCGGCGGTCGCGACCACGCGCGGCCGGTAGGTGACCTCGCCCTGGCCCGGCTTCGCGGCGAGGAAGACTTCCTGGACGCCGGCCGGCAGCACGGGCCTCGCGGCGGGCTTCATGGCGGCCGCCGCGGGAGCCGCGACGGGCGCCGCCGCCTTGCGCGCGGCCATCAGGCGCGTGATCTCGGGAAGCGTCAGCGGCCCGCGCAGCCAGCTCATCGCCCAGCGCGTGCGGAAGAGCAGCGGCACGTCGTCGTGGACGTTCCGCATCAGGAAGACGCGCGGCGCGATGCCGGCCATGAGCTTCTCAAGCGTGGCGCGGTCGAACGACTGCCCCGCAAGCGCGCTGGCGAGCCCGTCGATCACGCGCTGCTGGTCACGCTCGGTCTGCAACCGGCCGATGAACCAGGTGCCGGCGTTCGAGAGGCCCTTGTAGTCGAGGTCCACGGGATTCTGCGTCGCGAGCACCACGCCGAGGCCGAAGGCGCGCGCCTGCTTCATGAGCGTCAGCATCGGCAGCTTCGAGGGCGGCATGGCGGTGGGCGGGAAGTAGCCGAAGATCTCGTCCATGTAGAAGATCGCGCGCAGCGCAGAGGTTCCCGGCTGCTGGCGCATCCAGGCCACCAGCTCGTTCGCGATCAGCGTGACGACAAACATGCGCTCGGCGTCCGTCAGGTGCGCGATCGAGACGATGGAGATGCGCGGCTTGCCCTCGGGCGTGAACAGGAGGCGCTGGATGTCGAGCGGCTCGCCCTCGAGCCACACGCCGAAGCCGGGCGAGGCGAGCAGGTTGTTGATCGCCATCGCGAGCTCGAGCCGTTCTTTCGCCGGATAGAACGTCTCGAGGTCGAACACGCCGACCTTGTCGAAGGGCGGCTTCTGGATGGCGCCGATGAGGCCCGCGAGGTCGAGCGCGTGGCCCCTGGCCCAGGCGGCATCCACGATCGCGGACAATAATATGTGTTCGCGGCTCCTGAGCGGGTCGGCGGCGATGCCGACGAGCCCGAGCAGCCCCGCGACCGTCGCGGAGATGCGGTCGCGCGTCGCGGCGGGGTCGGCGCCCGCCGCGGGCGGCGCGAACGAGCGCAGCACCGACAGCGGGAGCCCCGCGGTGCTGCCCGGCGTGTAAATCGCAACGTCCACGCTCTCGCGGAACTTGCGGATGCGCGCGCCGTCCTGGCCCCATTCGGCGAGGCCCTTCTTCCAGGTCCCGGCGGTCTTCGCGGCGAGTTCCGCGCGCGTCGTGCCCTTGCGCGAGGCCTCGGCCGCGTCGATCCAGGGCTCGAATTCCCCCGGCGTCAGTTCCGGGAAGCTGAGCATCAGGTTGGGGATGTCGCCCTTCGGGTCGATCACGAGCGCCGGGATGCCGTCGAGTGCCGCCTCCTCGAGCAGCGAGAGGCACAGCCCCGTCTTGCCGCTGCCCGTCATGCCGACGCAGACGGCGTGGGTCGTGAGGTCCTTCGAGTCGTACATGAGGGGCAGGGCGGAGGTCGCGTCCTTCGCCGGGTCGTATTCCCGCCCGAGGTAGAAGGCGCCCAGCTTTTCGAAGTCGCTCATCGCCCGGATTATACTGGCCGCCCACCCAGCCACCGCACGAATCCCATGCTGCGAGCGACCCTCGTGACCATGGCGGCCCTGGCCGCCTGCGCGGCCTCCGCCCAGGACGCGGCCCCCGACCCGAATGCCATGGCGAACGCCTTCTTCGAGCGGGCGCTGGATGAACGCCTGCAGCTCGAACCGTTGCTCGCGGCGAGCCTCGGCCTGCGCATCGGCTACGACCGCTGGCCGGACCCGACGGAGCGGGGGGATGCGGAGCGCCTGGCGCTCGCCGAGCGGCACCTCGCCGAACTGCGCGCCATCGACCCGGCCACGCTCGACGACGCGACGCGCCTCTCGTGGAAGGCTTTCGAGATCGCCGAGCAGCGGCGCATCGCGCGCCATCGCTGGCGCAACCACGACTACCTGTTCGACAAGGACGGCGCCCACGTCTCGCTGCCGGCCTTCCTGATCAACACGCACCGCGTCGAGACCGAGGCGGACGCGATCGCCTATGTGCGCCGGCTCGAGGGCATGCGCACGCTTGTCGAGCAGCAGCTCGAGCGCGCGACCGCGGCGGCGAAGGCAGGCGTCCTGCCGCCCAGGTTCGTGTTCCCGTACGTGATCGAGGACGCCGGCAACATGATCCGCGGGCGGCCCTTCGACGACGGCCCCGCCGACAGCCCGCTGCTCGCGGACTTCCGCGGCAAGGTGACGGCGCTGTCGATCGGGGAGTCGAAGGAGGAATCGCTGTTCGCACGCGCGGAGCGGGCGCTCCTCACCTCCGTGCGGCCGGCCTACGACGAGGTCATCGCCTGGGCGCGCGAAATGGAGAAGCAGGCGACCACGGACGACGGCGTGTGGAAGCTGCCGGACGGCACGGCCTACTACGACTACCTGCTCGAGAATTTCACCACCACGAAGCTGACGGCGGAGGAGATCCACGCGATCGGCCTGCGCGAGGTCGCGCGCATCCACGAGGCGATGCGCGGCGTCATGAGGCAGGTGGGCTTCGAGGGCGACTTGCAGGCGTTCTTCGGGTTCATGCGCAGCGACCCGCGGTTCTACTACGCGGACAGCGACGAAGGGCGCGCGGCCTGGCTCGCGGACGCCAACCGCTACATCGCCGGCATGCGCGGGAAGCTGCCGCAGCTCTTCATCACGCTGCCGAAGACGGACGTCGTCGTGAAGGCGGTCGAGCCCTTCCGCGAGAAGTCCGCGGGCAAGGCGTTCTACCAGCGCCCGTCGCTCGACGGCACGCGGCCCGGCGTCTTCTACGGCAACCTGTACCAGATGAAGGAGATGCCGAAGTACGAGCTGGAGGCGCTCGTCTATCACGAGGCGATCCCGGGCCACCACATGCAGATCGCGATCGCGACCGAGGAGGCGTCGCTGCCGCGTTTCCGCCGGCTCGGCGGGTACAGCGCCTACTCCGAGGGCTGGGGGCTCTATACCGAGCGCCTCGGCAAGGAGCTCGGTTTCTACTCGGACCCGTACTCGGAGTTCGGCCGGCTCGCGCTCGAGCTGCACCGCGCAGTGCGCCTGGTCGTGGATACCGGCCTGCACGCCAGGCACTGGACCCGCGAGCAGACCATCCGTTACCACGTCGAGAACAGCCCGACCGGCGAGGATGCCGCGATCCGCGCGACCGAGCGCTACATCCTCAATCCCGGCCAGGCCACGTCCTACATGATCGGCATGCTCAAGATCGTGGAGCTGCGCCAGCGCGCGGCGGCGGCACTCGGCGAGCGCTTCGATCTCCGCGAGTTCCACGACCTCGTGCTGCGCACGGGCGCGGTGCCGCTGACCGTGCTCGAGTCCGAGGTGGACCGCTGGATCGCGGGCCGGCGCGCGTGAAGCCGGCGCGCCCCGAGGTCCGGCCGTTCCTGCACCAGCCGACCGGCACCTGGAGCTACGTCGTCGCGGACCCGGAGACCCGGCGCGCGGCCGTCATCGACCCGGTGCTCGACTTCGACATGAAATCGGGGCGCACCTGGACCGAGGCGGCGGACGCGATGGTGGAGTTCGTGCGCGAACAACGACTCACCGTGGACTGGATACTGGAGACTCATGCGCACGCCGATCACCTGAGCTCCGCGCCGTACATGCAGGCGGCGGTCGGCGGAAAGATCGCCATCGGGCGGGGGATCCAGGACGTACAGCGCACCTTTCGCGACGTCCTCAACCTCGGCGCGGACTTCGCCACCGACGGCCGGCAGTTCGACCGGCTGTTCGCAGACGACGAGGAGTTCACGATCGGCTCACTCGCCGCGCGCGCGATCCCGACGCCCGGGCACACGAGCGACAGCCTGAGCTACCTGGTGGGCGACGCGGTCTTCACGGGCGATTCCATCTTCATGCCGGATGGCGGCACGGCGCGCTGCGATTTTCCCGGCGGCGACGCGAGGGTGCTGTTCGCCTCCATCCAGCGCCTCTATGCGCTGCCGCCGGAGACGCGCGTGTTCGTCTGTCACGACTACGGCCCGGGCGGGCGCGAGATCGCCTGCGAGACGACGATCGCGGCCGAGCGCGCGGGCAACATCCACGTTCGGGACGGCACGACGGAAGGCGAGTTCGTGGCGCTGCGGACGAAGCGCGACGCCGGCCTCGACCTGCCCAACCTGCTCTATCCCTCGGTGCAGGTGAACATCCGGGCCGGGCGGCCGCCGCCCGCCGAGGGCAACGGCCGGCGTTACCTGAAGCTGCCGTTGTCCGGGCCCTGACGGGTCCCCGGCTTGACCGCAGGGCGGGGCCCGGCTGATACTCGGCGCCAGATGAACGCGAACCGCAAGGCCGTTGCTCACGCCTGGTGGTGGCGCCGCTCTCCGGAGTGGGCGCTGGTCGCGTAGTACCCGTCTAGTTTTTCGCATCAACCAGGACCCACTTCCGGACGCACCCGGGGTGGGTTTTTTGTCGTGCGCGTGAAATGAGATGACATTGCCCTTCGACATCGCCGCGGACCTCGACACGCCGGTTTCGGCCTACCTGAAGCTGCGGCCCTTCCGTCCGCGCTTCCTGCTCGAGAGCGTGGAACAGGGCCTGCGCCTCGGCCGCTATTCGTTCATCGGCTTCGGCGACTGCTTCGAGGTGCGGCTCGACCGGAGCGGTTTCGCCGTGAACGGCGATCGCCGGCCGCGGCCGGCGGATGGCGAGGAGCTGCTGGCCGGGCTGCGCGAGGCGCTGCTGCGCGCGCCGCGGCCGCAGCCGCATGCCGACGGCATTCCGCTGGCGGGCGGGCTGGTCGGCTATTCCGCCTACGATCTCGCGCGCAGCTTCGAGCGGCTGCCGGCCGCGCGCGGCAACGGCATCACCGTGCCCGAAGCCTGCTACGTCGCGCCAAAGTCGCTGCTCGTGTTCGACCACGTCTCGCGCGGCGTGACGCTCCTGCACGATGGCGACGAAGCCGAGCGCGAATCATTGCGGCGCGAGATCGTGGCCGCGCTCGCGGGGCCGCTGCCGCGCGGGCCGAAGGCGTACCGCCATTCGCCGGCGGCGGCGAGCCTCGCCCGCGGCGAGTTCGAGGGCGCGGTCGGCCGCGCGCGCGGGCACATCGCGGCCGGCGACGTGTACCAGCTCGTGCTGTCGGTGCGCTTCGAGGGCGAATGCGAGCACGATCCTTTCGAGGTCTATCGCGCGCTGCGCCTGCTCAATCCCTCGCCCTACATGTACTTCGTCGAGGCGGGCGGGCTCGCGGTCGCCGGCTCCTCGCCCGAGGCGCTGGTTCGCCTCACCGGGCGTCGCGCCGAGCTTCGACCCATCGCGGGCACGAGACCGCGGGGCGGCGACCTCGCTGAGGACCGGCGTCATGCGGAAGAACTGCTGGCGGATGCCAAGGAGGGCGCCGAGCACGTCATGCTGGTGGATCTCGCGCGCAACGACCTCGGGCGCGTGGCGCGCGCGGGCAGCATCCGCGTGAATCCGTACCGCTCGATCGAGCGCTACAGCCACGTCATGCACCTGGTGAGCGGCGTGGACGGCGAGCTGGCGTCGGGGCGCGACGCCTTCGACCTGTTCGCCGCGGCCTTCCCCGCCGGCACGCTGGTCGGCGCGCCCAAGGTCCGCGCGATGGAGCTGATCGACGAGCTGGAGCCGGTCGGCCGCGGCCTCTATGGCGGGACCGTCGGATACTTCGGCAACGGCGGCGACATGGACCAGGCGATCACCATCCGCACCATGGTCTTCGGCGAGGGCCGCTACAGCTACCAGGCGGGCGCCGGTATCGTCGCCGACAGCGACCCGGCGCGCGAGCACGCGGAGGTGCTCGCAAAGAGCGCCGTGATGCGCCGTGCGCTGGAAGTGGCGGGAGCGGGACTATGAGCGCGCGCCTGCTGCTGATCGACAACTACGATTCGTTCACCTACAACCTGGTGCAGGCCTTCATGGTGCTGGGCGCGGAGGTGCTGGTGCACCGCAACGACCGCATCACGGTCGCCGGGGCCGAGGCGCTCGCGCCCACGCACCTGTGCATCTCCCCGGGTCCCGGCACGCCGGCACAGGCGGGCATTTCGACCCGCATGATCGAACGTTTCGCGGGCGAGATCCCGGTGCTCGGCGTCTGCCTCGGCCACCAGGCGCTGGTCGAGGTGTTCGGCGGCAAGGTCGGCCGCGCGGAAAGGCTCATGCACGGCAAGACCTCGCTCGTCATGCATGAAGGACGCGGCCTCTTCGCCGGGCTGCCGAATCCCTTCGAGGCCGGGCGCTACCACTCGCTGATCGCCGAGCGCGAGTCGCTGCCGCGCGAGCTCGGAGAGACGGCCTGGACGCGCGAGGGCGAGATCATGGGCGTGCGGCACCGCGAGCTCGACGTCGAGGGCGTCCAGTTCCACCCCGAGAGCATCCTGACGCCGGAAGGGCCGAGGCTGCTCGCCGCCTTCCTCGCGCGCGGAGCGCTGCAATGAGCCGGCCGGGCGGAGTCGCGCTCGACGCGCTGCTCGAGCGGCGCGACCTGTCCGAGGGCGCCGCCTTCGAGCTGATGATCTCGCTGACGGACCCCGCCATGCCGCCGGCCATGACGGGGGCGCTGCTGGCCGCGCTTCGCATCAAGGGCGCGACCGCGGCCGAGGTGCGCGGCTTCGCGGGCGCGATGCGCTCGCTCGCGCGCCGGCCGCAGATCCCGAACGGGTCGCCGGTCGTGGACGTGGTCGGCACCGGCGGCGACGGCTCGGGCAGCCTCAATCTCTCGACCGGCACGGCGCTCCTCGCCGCCGCCTGCGGCATCCGCATCGCCAAGCACGGCAACCGCTCGGTGTCCTCGCGCTCCGGCAGCGCCGACGTGCTGGAGGCGCTCGGCCTCCCGCTGCCGCTCGACGAGCACGCGGCGGCCGATTGTCTCGAGCGCACCGGCTTCACCTTCCTGTTCGCGCCGCACTACCACCCGGCGATGAAGGCGATCGCGCCGGTGCGCGCCGCGCTCGGCGTGCGCACGATCTTCAACCTGCTGGGCCCGCTCGCCAATCCCGCGCAGGCGCCCTACGGCCTCATCGGCGCCTGGAGCCTGGAGATCGCGCGCCTCATGGCCGAGACGCTTGCCGGCATGCCGATCGAGCGCATGTTCGTCGTGCACGGAGACGCGGGCTGGGACGAGCCGACGCCGGCGTCGCCCTTCACGCTCTTCGACGTGCGTCCGAATGCGGTCCGCGGGACGCGCCGCAGCGCCGTGGACTTCGGCCTGCCGCCCTGCGCGCCCGAGGAGCTGCTCGGGGGCGATGCCGCCGAGAACGCGCGGCGCCTCGCTGCCGTGCTGCGCGGGCAGGAGCGCGGCGGCCATCGCGACGCGCTCGTGATGGGCGCGGCGCTCGTCGCCGAGGTCACGGGCCTGGTCGCCGATCCGCGTGACGGCGTCGCGCTGGCCGCTGCCGCCATCGACGACGGCCGCGCCGCGCGCCTGCTCGACGGCATCGGCGCCAGGGCGGAGCAGCGCGCGCGATGAGCGGGTTTCTCGCGCAGATGGCGCAGGCGAGCCGCGAGCGCATGGCCGCCGCCTGCGCGCGGGAGCCGCTCGCGGCGCTGCGCTCCCGCGCGGCCGACACGCCGGATCCCCCTGCCTTCGCCTTCGACGACTCCTTCGAGCTGATCGCGGAGTACAAGCGCCGGTCGCCCGCGCTCGGGCCGCTCGCGGGGCCGGATGAGCGCATCGAGCGGCAGGTGATCGCTTACGCGCGCGGCGGGGCGGCGGCGGTCTCCGTGCTCACCGAGCCTTCACGCTTCGACGGCGATCTCGCGCAGCTGTCGCGCGCGGCCGCCGCGCTTGTGCCGATCGGCGTTCCCGTGCTGCGCAAGGACTTCCTCGTGGACCCGTACCAGGTCTACGAGTCCCGCGCCGCCGGCGCGGGCGGCGTGCTGCTCATCGCGCGCCTGCTGGACGACACGCGGCTCTCCGAGATGCTCGACTGCGCGCGTGAGCTTGCGTTGTTCGCGCTGGTCGAGGCATTCGATGCCCGCGACATCGGGCGCGCGGCGGCGACCATCCGCCGGCTCGGCGCGCCGGACGGTGCGCCGGTCCTGGTGGGCGTCAACAGCCGCGACCTCGCGACGCTCGAGGTGTTGCCGTTCCGGTTCCGCGAGCTGGCGCCGCTCCTGCCGGCGGGCCTGCCGTGGGTCGCCGAGTCCGGCATCGCGACGGCGGGGCAGTGCGCGGAACTCGCGCGGGCGGGTTACGGGCTCGCGCTGGTCGGCGGCTCGCTGATGCGCGCCCCCGACCCGGTGCGGACGATCCGCGAGATGCTGGCCGCCGGGCGCGCGGCGGCGCTGGCGGCGGCATGAGACTGTTCGTCAAGATCTGCGGGATCACGGGTGCGGACGCGCTCGAGGCGGCCGTCGAGGCGGGCGCGGATGCGGTCGGATTCGTGTTCCATGCCGGCTCGTCGCGCGACATCGGGCCGCGCCGGGCGGCGGCGCTCGCGGCCCGGCTGCCGGCGGGCGTGAAGAGCGTCTGCGTCACCCTGCATCCGGATGGCGACCGCGTCGCGCGGATACTCGATGCCTTCGTGCCCGATGCCTGGCAGTCCGACGCCGGGGACTTCGACTCGCTCGGGCTGCCGGTGGCGATCGAGCGCTGGCCGGTCTTCCGTCATGCGGGCGCCGCGGTGGCCCTGCCGCGACGCGCCGTCTTCGATGCCCCCGCGAGTGGCCGGGGCATTCCGGGAGACTGGCAGGGCGCCGCGGCGCTCGCGCGACGTTGCGAGCTGGTCCTGGCCGGCGGGCTCAAGCCGTCGAACGTGGCCGATGCCATCGCCGCCGTGCGCCCCTTCGGCGTGGACGTCTCGAGCGGCGTCGAGCGTGCGCCAGGCGTGAAGGACGGGGCCTTGATCCGGGCGTTCGTCGCGGCCGCGCGCAGCGCGCGCGAGCGGAGGATCGCATGAGCGCCGTGCCCGCGATCGACGATCTCCGCCGCCTGCGCGAGGACGCGCTCGCGGGGCGGCTGCCGGACGCTCGCGGGCGCTTCGGCCCCTTCGGCGGGCGCTACGTGCCGGAGACGCTCGTGCCGGCGCTCGAGCGGCTGACCGAGGGCATGGAGCGCTTCCTGCGCGCGCAGGACTTCCAGCGCGAGTTCGCGCGCGAGCTGCACGGCTGGGCGGGCCGCCCCACGGCGCTCACGCGCGCCGCGGCGCTCTCGGACGCCTGGGGCGCGGAAATCTGGCTCAAGCGCGAGGACCTCGCGCACACCGGCGCGCACAAGATCAACAACGCCCTCGGCCAGGCGTTGCTCGCGAAACGCCTGGGCGCCTCGCGCGTGATCGCGGAGACGGGCGCCGGGCAGCATGGCGTGGCGACCGCCGCCGCCTGCGCGAGGCTCGGCCTGCCCTGCGTGGTCTACATGGGCGCGGTGGACATGGAGCGCCAGGCGCCGAACGTGGGGCGGATGAAGCTGCTCGGCGCCGCGGTCGTGCCGGTGACCGCGGGCGACGCGACGCTGCGCGCCGCCATCGACGAGGCGCTGCGCGACTGGGTGTCCGATCCGCTCGGCACGTATTACCTGCTCGGATCCGCGGTCGGGCCGCATCCCTATCCGTTTCTCGTGCGCGAGCTGCAGTCCGTCATCGGCCGCGAGGCGCGGGCGCAGATGCTGGCGGCGGCCGGCGCGCTGCCGGACGTCGCGATCGCCTGCGTCGGCGGCGGCTCGAACGCCATCGGGCTCTTTCATCCCTTCCTCGGCGACGCGGGCGTCGCGCTGCTCGGCATCGAGGCGGGCGGGCGCGGTGCAGGCCTCGGCGAGAATGCCGCGACGCTCGCCCATGGCCGGCCCGGCGTGCTGCACGGCTGCTACACGATGCTGCTGCAGGACGCGCACGGCCAGGTGCAGGAGACCCATTCGATCTCGGCAGGCCTCGACTACTCGGCAGTCGGCCCCGAGCACGCGCTGCTGCAGGCCATCGGCCGCGTGGAGTATGGCGTCGCGACCGACGCGGAAGCACTCGCTGCCGCGCGCGAGTGCAATGCGCTGGAAGGCATCCTGCCCGCGCTCGAGAGCGCGCACGCGCTCGCGGGTGCGAAACGCTTCGCCGCGAAGCATCCGGTCGGCCGAGTGCTGATCGGGCTCTCGGGCCGCGGCGACAAGGACCTGTCGACCTATTTTGCGGAGCGCGGCTGATGCAGGCGGGCGCCTGCATCGCGCAGGCGATCCGGGGCGCGGCGGCGCGCGGCTCACCGGCGCTGGTCGGCTTCCTGACGGCGGGGTTCCCGGACCGTGCGTCGTTCCGTGCGCAAATCGGGTCGCTCGCCTCTGCGGCGGATGTCGTGGAGGTTGGCGTGCCGTTCTCCGACCCAATGGCGGACGGCGCAACCATCCAACGCGCGAGTCGCCGTGCACTGGCGGAAGGCGTGACGCTCGCCTGGATCCTGGACGAGCTCGCGGCGCTCGCGCCGCGGCCGGCGGCCCCCATGGTGCTGATGAGCTATCTCAACCCGCTGCTGGCTTTCGGCGTCGCGCGCCTGCCACGCGCGGCGCGGGAAGCGGGCGTTGCGGGTTTCATCGTCCCGGACCTGCCGTGGGAGGAGTGCGCAGAAATTCGCGCGGCGCTCAATCGCGAGGACATCGCGCTCGTACAGATGGTGACGCCGGTGACGCCGCGCGCGCGGCTCGCAATGCTCGCGCAGGCGTCGCAGGGATTCGTCTACGCGGTCACCATGACGGGCACGACGGGCGGCGCGGCCGAAGTGCCCGCGAGCCTGCTGGCGTACCTAGACCGCGTGCGCGCGGCATCGGCCGTCCCCGTGTGCGCGGGCTTCGGCATCCGCAGCGCGGCGCAGGTGGCGCGGCTCGCCGGGCACGCGGACGGGGCGATCGTCGGGTCGGCGCTGGTCGAGGCGATCGAGGGGGGGCGGGACGCGGCCAGGCTGTTGCGCGGGCTGCGAAGCGTCCCCTATTCCTTCTCGTAGAGGTGCACGAACCTGTCGGTCTTCCCGCGCACCGCCGGGTCAAAGACCAGCTTCGTGTAGTCGTCACCCGGGTTCCGGTAACCGTCCCAGGTCGCCTCGAGCTCGAAGCCATGCGCCTCGAAGTCGCGCTTCGCGAAGGATTCCTCGATGCGGTGGAGCTGGTTGACCGAGGAACTGCCGGCTCCCGCCGCCGCCGCGTTGTCCACGACCAGCAGCAGGCCGCCCTGCTTCAGCGCCGCGTAGAGCTGCCGGACGAAGCCGTCGGTGTCGATCGCGGGCCAGCCGCCGGCCTCGTTGACCCAGTAGATGTCGTGGTAGGACATGAACATCAGGATCAGGTCGTACTGCTCCTTGCCGAGCTTGAGGTCGCAGGTCTCAACCACGCGTCGCGTGATCCCGGAAAGGCGGCCGTCGGCGAAGCGCGTCTTCAGGTCGTCCTTCGCGAAATTCCAGTACGGCGAATTGTTCACGAGCGTCACGGCGCCATTGGCGCCGACCGCGCGCGAGAGCAGTTCGGACCAGTAGCCGCCCCCGCCGAAGACGTCCGCGACCTTCATGCCGGGCTGCACGCCGGCCCAGGCCATGAGTTCGGCTGGCCGTTCGCGCACGTCGCGCTCGCGATCCGCGGCACTGCGCTCGGGCGCGGCGACTGCAGCTGTCAGGTGGGCGGCAATGTCGGCGGCCTGCAGCGGCAGCGCGACGAACAGGGCGGCGAGTGCGAGGGCGAAGCGGCGCATGAGGGCTCTCCTCATCTCGGGTGGTGCGGGATGCGTGCGACTGTATGCCTGCCGGGGTCGGGCCGTGCGGCCGTTACGACGAAACGCCCGGCCGTTGCGCCGGGCGGTTCCCCGCTCAGTCCTCGCCGCCGCCCGGGACGCCGCGGCGGTAGTCGAGCGGCGGGTCGCGGTCGCCGAGCATGGGTCGGTAGACGAAATCCGGGCCGCGGCGGCTCTCGAACTCGGCCTTCGCATGCGAGATCAGCTCCGGGCGCGTGAACAGCTCGCGGCCCATGAGCGCGAGCGTCTGCGAGGCGACGTTCATGCCCTTGTAGCCGATGCTCATGCCACCGGCGGCCGTCGCCTGCCAGCTGTGCGCGGGCGTGCCGGGCACCCAGGTGGCGGTGCGCAGGCCGACGGTCGGCACCGTCCAGCTGACGTCGGCGACGTCCGTGGAGCCCGCGCCGGGGCGCTGGAACTCGAACACCTGCACCTGGGATTCCGAGCCGAGCGGCAGCGTGGGCGCCGTGAGCGTCGCGTAGACCTTCTCGGCGAAGGCGCGCTCCTCGGGCGTGTACGCGATGCCGCCGACTTCCCTGAGCTTCGCGTGCATCTCGCGCTGCAGCGTCTCGTTCGGCAGCAGGTTGTACACGCCGCCGATCACCTCGTAGTCCATGGTCGTGCCGGTGCCGAGCGCGGCGCCTTCGGCCGCCTTGACCACCCGGTCGAAGATCTCCACGACCGTCTTCGGGTCCTCGTGCCGCACGTAGTGGTAGGACTCGGCAAAGTCCGGCACGACATTCGGCGCCGAGCCGCCGCTCGTGATGATGTAGTGCATGCGCGCGTCCGATGGCACGTGCTCGCGCATCATGTTGACCATGACGTTCATGGCCTCGATGCCGTCGAGCGCGGAGCGGCCGCGGTGCGGCGCGCCGGAGGCGTGCGCCGAGAGGCCGTGAAAGCGGAACTTCGCGGTCTTGTTGGCGAGCGCGCGATCCATGCCGGCGGAATTCACGTCCGCGGCGTGCCAGTGCATCACGGTGTCCACGTCGTCGAAGAGCCCCGCGCGCGCCATGTAGACCTTGGCGGCGCCGCCTTCCTCGGCCGGCGTGCCATAGACGCGGATCGTGCCCTGGGTGCCGCTCGACTTGAGCCAGTTCGCGATGGCGATGCCGGCGGAAACGGAGGCCGTGCCGAAGAGATGGTGGCCGCAGGCGTGGCCCGCGGCCTTGCCGGGGATGGGGCTGCGCTCGGGAACGGCGTCCTGGTTGATGCCCGGCAGCGCGTCGAACTCGGCGAGGATGCCGATGACGGGCTTGCCGCTGCCAGCGGTCGCCACGAACGCGGTCGGGATGCCGGCGACACCGGCGTCGATCCTGAACCCGGCCTTCTTCAATTCGCCCTGGAGCAGCGCGGAGCTTTTCGTCTCCTGGTAGCCGACCTCGGCCCATTCCCAGATGGAGCGGGCGACCTCGGCGTCGCGCGCGGCGCGGGCGGCGAGGAACTGGCGCATCGACCGGGCGTCGTCGGCGAGCGCGGCGGGGGCGAGGAGCAGGCAGGCGAGGCTGATCACGGCGGCTCTCATGACGGTGCGGCGCTCCCGGAGTCGTTCGAGGGACGGTCAATGTAGCGGCTGCGGGCGTCCCATGCCACCCCCGATCGGCTACGATGCGCCGCAGGATGACCGCCAGCCATCTTCTCGTGATCGCACGGCGCTTTCGCGGACCGCCGCAGTCCGGCAACGGCGGCTACACCGCGGGCATGCTCGCCGCCGCGGCCGCGCAGCCGGTCGAGATCCGGCTCATGAAGCCGCCGCCGCTCGAGAAGCCGCTGGAGATCCGCGAGGACCCGGAGAATTCGCGGCTGCTGCTGATGGACGGCGAGGAGCCGGTCGCGAGCGCGGCGCCGAAGACGTTCGAGCTCGCGGTGCCGAAGCCGCCGACATATGCCGAGGCGCTGGGCGCGGCCAAGAACTTCCAGGGCTTCCGCGAGCATGCCTACCCGGGCTGCTTCGTCTGCGGCCCCGAGCGCACGCGGGGCGACGGCATGCGGATCTTCGCATCGCCGATCGAGGGGCGCGACATGGTCGCGGCCGCCTGGCTGCCGGATGCCTCGCTCTGCGGGCCGGACGGCAAGGTCCTGCCGGAGTTCATGTGGGCCGTGCTCGACTGCCCGGGATTCTTCGCCTGCGGCGGCGGCCGGAGCGGCGCGCTGCTCGGTCAGTACGCGGCGCGCATCCATCGGCGCGTGCGCCTCAACGAGCCCTGTGTCGTGATCGGCTGGCAGCTCGGCCAGGACGGCCGCAAGCACTACACCGGCACCGCCGTCTTCGACGAAGCCGGCGAGCTCTGCGGCCTGGCGACCGCGACCTGGGTCGTCCCTAAAGCCCCGCTGGCCTGATGAATAAAGGGAAATAAAGGGGACGCGTCCATTTAAGAGGGGCGCCCCCTGTCTAAATGGACGCGTCCCCTTTATTTCCCCTTTATTTGCGGAGGCGGGTGAGGAGCCAGAGGGCGCCCGCGATGGTGAGCAGCCAGCCGAGCCAGGAAGGCTGCGTGCCGAGCGACAGCCAGATGATGCCGCCGACGAAGATCGCGCCGGCGGCGATGATGGAATCGCTGCGGCGGCGGTCGCGCCTGAGCTCCGCGCGCAGCCGGTCGAGCGACTCCGATTCCGTGCGCACCGCGAGTTCCTCGTCGTAGGCGCGGCGGATCGTGCGCCGCGCGATCACGGGCATGACCTTGATCGCCTCGGCGATGTCCGGCCAGTGCGCGCGCAGGCTGCGCAGCAGCGACCGCGGGCCGGAACGCTCGCGCATCCACCGGCGCAGGATCGGCAGCGCGGTCTGCCACAGGTCGAGCTCGGGATAGAGCTGCCGGCCGAGGCCCTCGATGTTGAGCAGCGTCTTCTGCAGCAGGATCAGCTGCGGCTGCACCTGCATGTCGTAGCGGCGCGCGACCTCGAACAGGTGCAGCAGCACGACGCCGAAGGAGATGTCCTTCAGCGGCTTGTTGAACACCGGCTCGCACACCGTGCGCACGGCGCTTTCGAGCTCGTCCACGCGCGTGCCGGCGGGCACCCAGCCGCTCTCCAGGTGCAGCACCGCGACCTTGCGGTAGTCGTGCTCGAAGAACGCGAGGAAATTCCCGGCGATGTACAGCTGGTCGCGGGGGTCGAGCGTGC
Organism: Steroidobacteraceae bacterium; assembly: GCA_036555345.1. Classification (GTDB taxonomy): domain Bacteria; phylum Pseudomonadota; class Gammaproteobacteria; order Steroidobacterales; family Steroidobacteraceae; genus SCUD01. The sequence goes on along the minus strand of DATBLN010000163.1, from coordinate 1,759 downwards.
CCACGATGCCGAAGTCGACCGCGGCGTAGCGCGGGTTCGCCGGGTCCGACACATCCACGAAGATGTTGCCGGGGTGCATGTCGGCGTGGAAGAAATTGTGCGTGAACACCTGCGTGAAGAAGATGGTCACGCCGTTCTCGGCGAGCTTCGGGATGTCGGTGCCGAGCTCGCGCAGCCGCGCGACTTCGGAGATCGGCACGCCGCGGATGCGCTCCATGACCATGACGTCCTGCCGGCACAGGTCCCAGTGGACCTCCGGCACGTGCAGCATCGGGCTGCCGGCGAAATTGCGTTTGAGCTGCGAGGCGTTGCCGGCCTCGCGCATCAGGTCGAGCTCGTTCAGGATCGTCTTCTCGTACTCGACCACGACCTCGCGCGGGTGCAGCCGCCGCGAGCCGGGCCAGTAGTCCTCGGCGAGCCCGGCGAGCGTGTGCAGCACCTCGAGGTCGCGGCCGATGATCTCGCGCATGCCGGGGCGCAGCACCTTGACGACGACCTCGCGACCGTCCTTCAGCCGCGCGGCGTGGACCTGCGCGATGGAGGCGGCGGCGAGCGGTTCCGCCTCGAACTCGCCGAAGAGCTCCGTCACGGGCCTGCCGAGCGCCGCCTCGATGCGGGCCCTGGCGGCCGCGCCCGGGAAGGGCGGCACGCGGTCCTGCAGCTTCGCGAGCTCGTCCGCGATGTCCGGCGGCAGCAGGTCGCGGCGCGTCGAGACCACCTGCCCGAACTTCACGAAGATCGGCCCGAGGTCCTCGAGCGCGCGGCGCAGGCGCTCGCCACGCGAGCCGCGCCGGCGCGAGAACCAGGTCCAGGGCGAGAGCCAGAACACGAAGCGCAGCGGCGGGTAGAGGTGCGTCGCGCGCACGAAATCGTCGAGCCCGTAGCGCACCAGCGTGCGGTGGATCGTGAGCAGGCGCCCGGCAACGGCCAGCGAGATCACCGGCGTTGCTCGAGTCCGGCGATGCGCGCCTCGAGGCGGTCGGTCGCCTCGCGGAGCGCATCCACGTCCGTGACGAATTCCTCGACCTCGGCGCGAAGCGGCACGTCGTGGCTCTCTTCCGTCAGGTACTCCGCGACGTTCTGCGCGAAGGTGCTGCCGGCACGGCGCATGAAGCCGCTCGCGCCGCGCGCGAGATTGGCGAGCTGATGCGCCGCGACGTCGCCGGTCAGGCGCGAGAGCTCCTCCTCGAAGTCCGGCTGCGCCGCCTCGAAGAGCCGCTGGAATCCCTGCGCGATCTCGGCATCGCCCGTGACCTGCGCGCCGCCCGCGCGCAGGGACTCCATCGGGTTGCCGAGCGCCAGCCGCGCGAAGGTGAATGGCGTGCCCTCGATGGTCGCGTCGGCAGGCGCCTCGCCGCCCATGGCGAGCGAGACGCCCTCGGACCCGGCCGCAAACCGCAGCCGCAGGGGAGTGGCCGCGAGCCGCAGCTCGAGGGACCGGCCGGCAATCCGCGCGAGCAGCCCGCGCGCGCGCGACGATCCCGCGATGTTCCGGTTCAGCAGCGATTCCAGCGGCTTCAGGAGCTCGGGCGTCACGGCGGCTCAGTACACGCAGCCGACGTGCAGCACGACGATGCCGCCCGCGAGGTTGTGGAAGCGCACGTCGTCGAGTCCCGCGTCCTTCATCATCGCCGCGAGCGCCTCCTGGTCCGGGTGCATGCGGATGGACTCGGCGAGGTAGCGGTAGCTCGCCTCGTCGCCCGCGACCATCCGCCCGAGCGCCGGCAGCACCCTGAAGGAATACGCATCGTAGGCCGAG
>DATBLN010000065.1:0-8083 GCA_036555345.1 Steroidobacteraceae bacterium | reverse complement strand
GGACGTGTTCGAGGGCCGCGACCGCAGGACGGGCAAGGTCCAGTGGACCGGCACGCGGGTCGACCTCGTGTTCGGGTCGAACTCGCAGCTGCGCGCGCTCGCCGAGGTCTACGCGGGCGCGGGCGCCAGGGAGAAGTTCGTCAAGGACTTCGTGGCGGCCTGGACCAAGGTGATGGAGCTCGACCGCTTCGACCTGAAATAGCGCGAAGCAGGGGACGCCCCCCTGTTTCGCCGGCCTGCGCAAGAACAGGGGACGCACCGCCGCAATCGGGGTGCGTCCCATTTTTTGCAGTGTGCAAAAGGCGGCCGTCCCCATTCCTTGCGGAGGCGGCGGCATCGGGCGCAACATGCCCCCCTCGTGCGCCCGGCGGGGCGCCAGCCAAGAAGAAATCCCGAGGGGGGACCATGAACTGGAAGATCGCAATCATCGGCGGCATCGTCGCGTACGTCGCGATGTTCGTCGTCGGCTTCGGCACGGGGTATTTCATACACTCGCCGGAGGCCGGAGTGCTGGCCGAGGCCTACAAGGCGACCGCGTCCTTCTGGCGGCCGGAGCTGAACGCGGTGCCGCCCGACATGGCGGCCCTGCTGCCGATGTGGATCACGAACGGGCTGATCGGCGCCGTGATCGTCGGCGGCATCTACTCGGTCGTCCGATCGTCACTGACGGGGGCCGCCTGGCTGCGCGGGCTGAAATTCGGCGTGATCGTGGCGCTGTTCGCGCTCGTCAACCTGCTCGGGTACTGGGGCGTCTTCAACCTCCCGGGCAAGATCTGGCAGTGGTGGTTCATCGAGGGCACGATCCTCAACCTGGTCGGCGGCGTCGTGCTCGGCATCGTGGCGCAGAAGCTCGCGCCGGCCGGCAACTGACGCTGCAAGCGCTCGACGCCCGCTTCCCGCGGAAACGCGCCGTCATCACCGGCGGCGCGAGCGGCCTTGGCCTCGCGGCCGCGGAACTCCTCGCCGCGCGCGGCTGGAGGATCGCGCTCATCGACCGCGACGTTCCGCGCCTGGCGGAAGCGGTGCTGGCGATCCAGGGGAAGGGCGCCGCGCACTGCGAAGGCCACGCCGTGGACATCACCGACGAGCCGGCGGTCAGGGCCGCGGTCGACGAGTTCGCGGGGCGCCACGGCGGGCTCGACTTCGCGCTGAACTCCGCGGGCGTGGCGGTCGCCGGCGACCTGCTCGAGACCTCGATGGCCGACTGGCAGTGGATCGTCGGCATCAACCTGATGGGCATCGTGCACAGCTGCCGCGCCGAGGTGCCGCACATGACCGCCTCGAAGGGCGGGCTCATCGTCAACGTCGCGAGCGCCGCATCCTTCGCCTGCGGCAGCCGCATGAGCGCCTACAACGCGACCAAGGCCGCGGTGGTCGCGCTTTCCGAGACGATGTTCCAGGAGCTCGCGGAGCACGGCATCCATGTCGCCGCGGCCATGCCGGGATTCTTCCGCACGCGGCTCATGGAGCACGCGCGCGCGCCCGACGACGCGCGCGGCTTCGCGCAGAAGATGATGCAGCGCTCGAACCTCGAGGCCGGCGCGGTCGCGGCCGAGATCCTCGACCGCGCCGCGCGCGGCGCCACCCACGTCGTGCTGCCCGGTTCCTATCGCTGGCTGTGGCGCTACAAGCGGCTCGCGCCGCGCGCCTTCCTGCGCTGGATGACGCGCATGCGGCAGAAAGCATTCTCCCGAAGGAGTTAGGCGACATGTATCTCTGGTGGAAGCTGCTGCACATCCTCGCGGTCATCCTGTTCCTCGGCAACATCATCACCGGGCTGTTCTGGCACCGGCACGCGGAGCGTACCCGGGACCCGCGCCTGCTCGCGCACACGATGGACGGGGTCATCGGCAGCGACCGCCTGTTCACCATGCCCGGCGTGTTCGTGATCATCGGCACGGGCATCCTCGCCGCCGTGCAGGGCGGGCTGCCGCTGCTGCGCACCGGCTGGATCGCCTGGACGCTCGTGCTGTTCGGGATCTCGGGCGCCGTCTTCGGCCTGCGTGTCGCGCCGCTGCAGCGGCGGCTGCGCGACCTCGCGACAGCCGGCGCCGCGGGCGGGGCCTTCGACTTCGACGCGTATCATCGCCTCGCCGCGCGCTGGGAGGTCTGGGGCGCCGTCGCGACCGTCACGCCGCTCGCGGGGCTCGCGCTGATGGTGCTGAAGCCGGCGCTCTGAGCGGCCGGCCCGGCGCCATCGCGAGCCACGTGGCCGCCCGCGATCAGTTCAGCCGGCGCAGTTCCGTGAGCGTGGTGCGACGCAGGCGCTCGATCGAGTCGTCGATGCGCCGGTGTTCCGCGTCGCTCTCGCCGAGTGCCGCCCAGCCGGCCTGCCACGCGTCGCGCAGCGCCGCCGCATCGCGGCCGACGTCGGCAGGCATCAGCGCCGCCAGGTCCTGGATCGTCAGCACATCCGCCCAGCCCATGCGAGGGTCGCCGCGGGCGTCGCCCTCGTTGTAATGGGCATAGAAGACGACCTGCTGCAGGGAGCCGATCTCGGACAGCAGCTCGAAGCCCGCCGCGCGCAGGTTGCGGTTCTGCTCGGTGCGCTCGTTGCGCCAGGTGTTGTAGCCGAGCGCCGCCAGCGCCACCACGAGGCTGATCAGGGCGACGGCGTTGTTGCGGACCTGCTCGCGCATCCCCGGCATGCGCGCATGCTAGCGCATGGGGATAGAATCGGCCCGGAGGTCACGGCACGCAATGGCAAAGCTCGAGGATCGCGGATCGCGCGGGTTGCCGCCGCCGCCCGCCCCGCCGCGGCAGGGCGCGAACCCCTGGAAGCTGTCGGACACGGCGCGCAAGCGCGAGGCGCCGCCGCCACGCGAGGAAGACACGGCCGCGCAGCTGCTGGAGGAACTGCTGTCCGGAAAGCCGGGCGAGACCGCGTCACCCGGCCCTCCGCCACCCCGGGAGCCATCCCCGCAAGGGCCCTCGAATCCGTGGAAATCGCGCCGGCGCCCGGGTTTCCTGCCTCTGCTGGTGCTGCTCATCATCGCCGGCGTGATCGTGAAGATCGCGCTCGGCGCGCGCGAGACCGGCGAGTGGCGCGAGCTGATTCCCGCCCTGTTCGTCATCGCCTTCATCGCGCACGGCTGGTGGCGCTCGCGCAGGCGCCGCGAGACGCAGGGCCGGGAAGACGGCGAGACCTGAGCCGCCGCCGCGACCGGCGCGTCAGGCGAGCTTCCAGACGAGCGTCTGGTTGTTCGCCGGCATGCGGTGGTCGGCGACCAGCCTGAATCCCGCCGCGCGCGCGAGCGCATCGACCGCCTCGAAGTCACGGATGCCGCTCGCGGGATCGCGCGCGTGCAGCAACTCGTCGAAGGCCTCGTTGCTGCCGGACGTGTACTGGCCGCCGTAGCGGAACGGGCCATAGACCGCGAGCACGGCGCCGGGCTTCAGGACGGCGGGCAGGTTCCTGAACAACGCCTCGACCTGCGGCCAGTGCAGGATGTGCAGCGTGTTCGCCGTGAACACGCCGTCCGCCTTGCGCACGTCCCAGGGCGTCACGGTGACGTCGAGCAGGACGGGGGCGCGCAGGTTCCTCGGGCCCTCGCGGAAGATGCGCCGGCGCAGGCCGGGCATCCCGTCGGCCGTTTCGGACGGCTGCCAGACGACTTCCGGCATCGCAGCCGCAAAGTGCACGGCATGCTGGCCGGTGCCGCTGCCGATCTCGAGCACGTGCGTGCAGCCCGCGAACTCCCTGCGCAGCACCTCGAGGATCGGGCCCTTGTTGCGCTCGCAGGCGTCCGAGTGCGGCAGCGCGGTGACGACCGGTTCCCTGCGCTTCATGCGAGTGCGAGCCCCCAGGAGAGCGCGAGCAGCGCGATGGCTGCGAGCCCCGCGGCCCACTGTACGCCGCTTCGGCCCGGCGCCGGCACCGGCAGGCGCGCCGCGGCCGCGCCCGTCGCCGCGCCGACGATGAACCCCGCGAGGTGCGCGAGCACGTCCGTGTTCTCCCCGCCCGTGCCGGTGAAGGCGAGGAGCGCCACGCCCGCGATGAGGGGCGCGCTGCGGCGCATCCACGGCGACCAGCTCTGCAGGTGCCGGCGCCAGCCATAGGCCGCGACCAGCCCGAGCGCGGTGAACACGGCGGTCGAGGCGCCGAGCAGGTGATGCTGCGGCGGGTGCAGCAATGCGTCCACGCCGTAGGCGAGGCCGCCGCCCGTGAGGATCAGGAGCCATGCCAGCCCCGGGCCGAACAGCCGCGCCGCGGGGTAGCCGAAGAGCGCGCCGAAAGCGAGGTTCGAGAGCAGGTGCAGGAGGTCGGCGTGCAGCGTGAGCGCCGTCAGCACGCGCCACCATTCGCCGCGCGCGAGGAAGCCGGCGTCCAGCACGCCCGCGGACTTCCAGTTGTGCCCGCCCGCGGCCGTGAGCACGCAGATCGTGACGGCGATGAGCACGAGCATGTAGCCGATGACGCCGTAGATCGCGTGCGGATGGCTCGGCCAGACCACGGGCGCCGCCGGCGGGCGGCGATTCTCGCGCAGGTAGTGCGCGAGTTCGCGCGCTGCGCGCGGATGGTCTTCGGGCCGCACCCACAGGCTCGTGCCGGTCACCGTCGTGCGCCGTTCGTAGGGAATGCCGACGGCGTCCAGCACGAAGGCGAAATCCGCGCACTCGGCGGCGGGCAGCTCGGAGGTGAGGGGGATCAGGATCAAGGGAACCGCCGGGCCCGGGTGGAACGTCTAAGATGGTGCCTGAGCGCCCGGGTTCAACTGGAGAATTCCACATGTACGCGGAGAAACGCGAACTGCCGCCGCCGGATGCCGACGAACGGCTGGGCCGCTGGATCCTGGGCGGCGTGGTGCTGGTCGCGCTCGGCTTCGGCGCCTGGTACTGGTTCAGGCGCGAGGCGGCCGCGCCCGAGACGGCCACGATCGCGGAAGAGCCGGTCGTCACCACGTCCGAGATCAGGAACCCGATCGAGCCGCCCGCGGATGACGGCAGCACCGGCACCGCCGTCGAGCGCATCGCGGCGCTCGTGGGCCCCGAGCGCTTTGCCGCGATGTTCATTCCCGGGGATTTCGTGCGCAACCTGGTCGCGACCGTGGACAACCTGCCGCGGCAGAAGGTCGCGACGCGCATCATCCCGGCGAAACCGCCAGCCGGCGAATTCGCGGCCGTGGGCGGCGAGGGCGATCTCGTGCTCGGCGCCGCCAACTACGCGCGCTACACGCCCTGGATCGAGCTGGTGGACTCGCTCGACCCGGACGCCGTGGTCGGGCTGTACCGCCGGCTGTACCCCGAGTTCCAGTCGGCCTACGAGAACCTCGGCAATCCGGACGGCTACTTCAACGACCGCGTGATCGAGGTCATCGATCACCTGCTCGCCACGCCGGAGCCGCCCGAGACCATCGCCCTCGCGCGGCCGAACGTGCTCTACGAGTTCGCCGACCCGGCGCTCGAGGCCGAGTCGGCCGGGCGCAAGCTGCTCCTGCGCATGGGCCCGGGCAATGCCGCGCGCGTCAAGATGAAGCTGCGCGACGTGCGCGACCGGATCGCCACGCAAGGCTACTGACCCGCCGTGGGCGCCTGGCTCGCGCGACTGCGTGCACGGCCGTTCCGCTACGCGCACGTCGCCTGGGCAACGTTCGTGCTGCTCGTCTGCGCGCTCCTGGTCGCCGGCAGCTTCCAGGGCGGCCACCCGCCGCCCATCGTCTTCGTGCCGCACGCGCTCGCGGCCGGCGTGGCGGGCCACCTGCTGCTGCTCGCCGTCGGCTGGCTCGCGGGACGGGGCCGGGCACGCCTTGAGGCGGGCGCTGGACCGTGGCCATTCGAGCTGACGCTCGTGGCGGTCGCGGTGGGCATCGCGGGCTTCGTGTCGACGGTGTTTGCGGTCGATTCGCTGGGCGCGCTGCGGACGCGGCCCGGCGAGTGGCTGATCGTCGCCGCGATCGCGGTGGCGCACGTGGCGGCGTTCGTGCTGCTGCTGTTGCGCCGTTCCGCGGCGCGCTGGCTGCTGGCGGCGATCGCCATCGGCTGGGCGGTCGGGCTCGGGCGCGAGATCAATACCGCCCGCGGTCCGGGCGAGCTCGTGCTCGGGATCGGGGTGATCGTCGCGCTCGTCGTGCTCGCCGCCTACCTGTCGCGCGCCGCGCGCGTGCGGAAGGCGCTTCGCTAGGCCCGGTCGGGCGCGCCCTCGAGCATCGCGGGCTCCATCACGAGGACGAGCCGGGCGGCGTCGCGCACGGCACGGCGCGGGCTGCGGATCCACACGACCGCGCCCTTGCGCACCGGCAGCCCGCGCCCCGGCGTCCCGAGCAGCATCGCCGCCGTCTCGCCGAGCGTCGGCTGGTGGCCGACGATCAGCACGGGCCGCGCCGCGTCCGGCCACCCGGCCGCGGCGACCAGCGCGGCGGCCGGGGCGTCGGGCCCGATGTCCGCCAGCGTCTCGAATGCGGTGCCGAGCGCGGCCGCCGTCTCCTGCGCCCGCCGCGCCGGAGAGACGATCACGCGCAGGCCGGGCGGCGCGCGGCGCGCGAGCCACCGCGCCATGCGCCGCGCCTGCTCCCGCCCGCGCGGGGTGAGCGCGCGCTCGAGGTCGGGCCTGCCGTCCGCGGCCTCCGCGTGGCGCCAGAGCAGCAGGTCCATCGCCATGGCCTATTGCGACATGCGCCGCACGGCGAACTGCCGGCCGACGGTCTCCCACTGCTTCGCCTCCGACTCGAGCGCGGCCGCCGTGAGCGCGTTGCGGGCGAGCCAGGCTTTCGGCAGCTCGAGCGAAAAGCGTTCCTCCCCGAGCAGCACGCGAAACGCCGGCAGGCGCACCCGCGTGCGGCGGCGCAGCAGCGTCGACGCCAGGCGCAGCGCGAACACCAGCAGCCAGTCGGCGTCATCCATGCCGTCGCCCGCGAGCTTGTCGAGCTTGCCGCGGTGCGCGAGCACGACGCGCGCCAGGCGCTGCTGCTCGACGCGCGAGAATCCCGGCATGTCGGCGTTCGACAGCACGTAGGCCGAGTGCTTGTGGTACTGGGCGTGCGCGATCGACAGCCCGACCTCGGCGAGCCGCGCGGCCCAGTCGAGCAGCAGGCGGTCCCGGTCGTCCTCGCCGCGGGCCGCGCCCGCCAGCTGGTCGTAGATGCGAAGCGCGAGCTCGCGCACGCGCGCGGCCTGCGCAGCGTCCACGTGGTAGCGGCGCATGAACTCGGCCACCGTCGCCTCGCGCTGGTCGTGGTGCTCGACGCGTCCCAGCAGGTCGTAGAGCACGCCGTGGCGCAGCGCCGCCTCCGAGACCTTCATGTGCCCGACGTCGAGCTCGTCGAACACGGCATACAGGATCGCAAAGCCGCCAGGCAGCACCGCGGCGCGGCCGGGCTTCAGGCCGGGGATGCGCTCGGGGTCGGCGCGGCCCGCATCCAGCAGCAGCTTGCGCAGCCGTTCGAGCCCGTCGCGCGTGATGCCGTTGTCCGCGAAGCCGCACGCGGCCAGCACGGCCTCGATCGTGCGCGCCGTGCCGGAGGAGCCGACGGCCTCCTGCCAGCCGGCGCGGCGGTAGCTCTTGGTGATCGCGGCCAGCTCCTGGCGGGCCTCGAGCACGGCCGCCTTGAGGCCGGGCTTCTCGATGCGGGCGTCGGGGAAATGGCGGAGGCTCGAACTGACGCAGCCCATGTAGAGGCTCTCCATCAGCCGCGGCTTGAGGCCGCGGCCGATGATGAGCTCGGTCGAGCCGCCGCCGACGTCGACGACCAGGCGCCGGTCCTCGGCGGGCGGCAGCGCGTGCGCGACGCCCAGGTAGATCAGCCGCGCCTCCTCGCGGCCCGCGATTACCTCGATCGGGAAGCCGAGCGTCTCGCGCGCCTCGCGCAGGAACTCGCGGGAATTCTTCGCGACCCGGAGCGCATTGGTGCCGACCGCGCGCACCGCGTCGCGCGGCAGCCCGCGCAGCCGCTCGCGGAACCTCGCCAGCGCCTCGAGCGCGCGCGACTGGCTGGCCCGGTCCAGGCGCTTGTCCTGGGTCAGGCCCGCGCCGAGCTGCACCTGCTCGCGCAGGTTGTCGAGGGGGTAGACCTGGCCGCCGGAGACGCGGCCGATCAGGAGGTGGAAGCTGTTGGATCCGAGGTCGACCGCGGCGAGGGTCTCGTGG
>DATBLN010000115.1:0-15291 GCA_036555345.1 Steroidobacteraceae bacterium | reverse complement strand
CAGGCCCGCGACGAGCGCCTCGAGAAGGCCCGGGCGGCGCTCGAGGGCGACCCGGCCGTGCAGGCGCTGCGGGACCGTTTCGGCGCGGTGCTGCAGCCCGATTCGATCAAGCCCGTCGGGTAGAATGGGCGCATGAAGCCGAACATCGGGCAATTGATGCGCCAGGCCCAGCAGCTGCAGGACAAGATGCAGAAGGCGCAGGAACAGATCGGCGCGCTCGAGGTCACGGGCGAAGCCGGCGGCGGCATGGTCAAGGTGGTCATGAACGGCCGCCACGAAGTCCGCCGCGTCGACATCGACCCGTCGGTGGCGACTTCGGATCGCGAGATGCTCGAGGACCTGGTGGCCGCCGCCTGCAACGACGCGACCCGCCGCGTCGCGGAGGCGGTGCAGCAGCACATGGCCGGCGCGATGGGCGGGATGCAGCTGCCGCCGGGCATGAAGCTGCCGTTCTGACGGCGCGGCCGTGAAGTACTCCCCGGGACTCGCCCGCCTCGTCGAGGCCCTGCGCCTGCTGCCGGGCGTCGGCCCGAAATCGGCCCAGCGCATGGCTTTCCACCTGCTCGAACGCAACCGCGACGGCGCCCGTTCGCTCGCGCGCGCCCTCGAAGACGCCGCGGCGAACGTCGTGCACTGCCGGCGCTGCCGCATGCTGACCGAGGGCGAGCTGTGCGAGACCTGCAGTTCGCCGCGCCGCGACGCGTCCTTGCTCTGCATCGTCGAGTCGCCCGCCGACGTCGTCGCCGTCGAGCAGTCGGGCGGCTACAACGGCCGCTACTTCGTGCTCATGGGCCACCTGTCGCCGCTCGACGGGATCGGGCCCGGACAGCTCGGCCTCGACGCGCTGGAGAAGCTGCTGGACGAGCGCGAGGTGCGCGAGGTGATCCTCGCCACCAACCCCACCGTCGAGGGAGAAGCGACCGCGCACTACATCGGCGAGATGGTCCTGCGTCGCGGCATCCGCGCCTCGCGCATCGCGCACGGCGTCCCGGTCGGCGGCGAGCTCGAGTACGTGGACGGCGGCACGCTGGCCCACGCGCTGGCCGGGCGCCAGGTCATCGCCTGACGCGCGGGGCCCGCGCGGCGAACTCCTCCGCGAGCGAGAGCAGCGCCCGGTAGCTCGCGAGCCGCCGCCGCTGGACCCGTCCTGCCTGCGCCGCCGCGGCCACGGCGCAGCCGGGCTCGCGCCGGTGCAGGCAGTCCCGGAAGCGGCAGTGGCCTGCCTCCGCGGCGATCTCGCGGAAGCCCCCGGCGATCTCGCGCGGCGCGGGCAATGGCGGCGCGAAGTCGCGCACCCCCGGCGAGTCGATCAGTTCGCCGCCGGTCGGCAGCCGGTAGAGCCACGCGGTCGTCGTCGTGTGCCGGCCGGTCTCGCTCGCGCGCGAGACCTCGTCCACCGCCGCCTCGACGCCGGGCACCAGCAGGTTGATGAGCGAGCTCTTGCCGACGCCGGACTGGCCGACCAGCACGCTCGTCTCGCCGGCGAGGCGGGCCGCGAGCGCGGCCGCGCCGTCCGCGGCGCGCTTGCTGGCACGCAGCACCGCGTAGCCGATTTGCGCGTACCCGGCGAGCGCCTCCGCGAGGCGCCCGTCGGGATCCGCCAGGTCGCTCTTGTTGGCGACCACGCAGGCCTTGAGGCGCGCCCACTCGGCGGCCGCCAGGTAACGGTCGCAGAGGCCGAAGTCCGGCGCCGGCACCGGCGCGAGCACCGCGACCAGCTGCGTCAGGTTGGCCGCGACCGGCTCCGGATCGCCGCGCAGGCTGATGCGCAGGAGCTGGGTGGTGCGCGGCAGCAGCTCGGTCACGATGCCGCCCCCACCCTCGGTTCGCCCGGCCTGCCACCGCACGCGATCGCCGCAGACCACTGCCAGGCGCCGGCCCTGCAGCCGGCAGCGGACGCGGCCTCCCGCGTCGTCCTCGACGAGCGCGTCGCGCCCATGGCTCGCCACCACGCGGCCCGGGCGCGCGCCCGCGGACCGGTCCGCCGTCACGGGGATTTCGGCGCGGTGAGCCGCGCGATGCGGTCGAGCGCCGGCGGATGCGTGGCGTGGAACGCCGTGAACACGGGATCCGGCGTCAATGTCGCGGCATTCTCGCGGTGCAGCTTGACGAGCGCGCTGGCGAGATCCCGGGCGCTCGCGTGCCGCGCGGCATAGGCATCCGCCGCAAACTCGTGGCGCCGCGACAGCCAGGCGGCGACCGGCCCGACCGGCTGCAGGAACACGGGCGCCGCCAGCGCGAATAGCAGGAGCAGCGTGTGCGGGCCGCCCGCCGGGACGCCGAGCGCCGGCTGGAACCACGCCTGCCGCGCGAGCCAGGCGAGCAGCGCGAAGCCGGCGAATGCCCCCGCCAGCGAGCGCACGATGCGCCAGGCGACGTGCCGCAGGCGGAAGTGACCGAGCTCGTGGGCGAGCACCGCCGTCACCTCGGCGGTCGCGAGCGTCGCCAGCAGCGTGTCGAACAGGACGATGCGCTTGCCCCGCCCGAACCCCGTGAAATAGGCGTTGCCGTGGGTGCTGCGCCGCGAGCCGTCCATGACCCGGACGCCCCGCGGCTCGAAGCCGCAGTGCCGGGCGAGGCCTTCCACCGCGTCGCGCAGTTCCCCGGCCTCCAGCTCGTGGAAGCGGTTGAAGAGCGGCGCGATCAGCCGCGGCCACGCCCAGCCGAGGCTCACCGTGAGGACCGCCCACCCCGCGAAAGCCCAGAGCCACCAGCGCGGGCCCGCGTGCGGCAGCAGCCACACGAGCAGCGCGACGACCGGCAGGAAGAGCGCCGCCGAGATCGCGAGGCCCTTCAACAGGTCCACCAGGAAGAGCGCGGGCGTCGTACGGTTGAATCCGAAGCGGGCTTCGATGCCGAACACGGCCCAGGCGTCGAACGGGAGGTTGACGAGCATGGTCACCAGGGCGGTGGCCGCGACGACGGCCACGGGCCCGGCGAGCCCGCCGGGCACGACGGCGCGGACGCCCGCATCGATCGCCGCGATTCCGCCTCCGACGGTCAGGAGCGCGAGCATGGCGGCGCCGACCAGGAGCTGCCGCGCGGCGTGGTTGGCGCGCGCCACCGTGTAGTCGGCCGCGCGCGCGTGCTGCGCCTGCGTCACCGCGTCGCGGAACGCAGCGGGCACGCGCTCGCGATGAGCGAGCACCGCGCGCGCCTGCCGCCGCAGCAGCCACAGCTGCAGGGCGAGGCCGGCGACGAGCAGGGACAGGAACAGCGCGGTGAACGGGTGCATGGGGCGGGCGGGGCCGACTCTAGCCTCTGCTAGACTGCGCGGCAACATGGCGCGCGACGACCGGCTGATCTGGATCGACCTCGAGATGACGGGCCTGGTGCCGGAGAGCGACCGCATCATCGAGATCGCGACGGTCGTGACGGATACCGACCTCGCGGTGGTCGCGGAGGGTCCCGTGATCGCGGTGCGCCAGCCGGAGGCCGTGCTCGCGGCGATGGACGAGTGGAACACGCGCACTCACGGCGCGACCGGGCTCACGGCGCGCGTGCGCGCGAGCGCCCGCGACGAGGCCGCCGCCGAGCGCGAGACGCTGGCCTTCCTCGCGGCCCACGTGGACGCCGGGCGCTCGCCGATGTGCGGCAACAGCGTCTGCCAGGATCGCCGCTTCCTGGCGCGCTGGATGCCGTCGCTCGAGCGGCACTTCCACTACCGCAACGTCGACGTCAGCACGATCAAGGAGCTCGCGCGGCGCTGGGCGCCCGAGGTGCTCGCGGGCGTCGCGAAGGAATCGCGGCATACCGCGCTCGCGGACATCCACGAGTCCATCGCCGAGCTGCGCCACTACCGCGCGGCGCTCCTCGCCGCGCCCTGGAACGCGCCACGGGCGTGACAGCCGCTCCGCCCGTGCGCCACGCAGGCGGTTGCCACTGCGGCCGCGTGCGGTTCGAGGTCGAGGCCCCGGCCGACCTGGCGCTCCTCGACTGCAACTGCTCGATGTGCGCACGCTCGGCCTTCCTTCACCTGATCGTGCCGCGCGGCCGCTTCCACCTGCTCTCGGGCGAGCGTGACCTCGTGGAGTATCGTTTCGGCACGGGCGCCGCCCGCCATCTCTTCTGCCGTCATTGCGGCGTGAAATCCTTCTACGTCCCGCGCTCCCACCCCGACGGCTACAGCGTCAACGCCCGCTGCCTCGATCCGGGGACGGTGAAGTCGATGACGGTCCGGCCCTACGACGGCCGCCACTGGGAATCCGCGCGAAGCACGTTGGACTAGTGCAGGCGCGCAGGGCGATGGCCCGTGCGAGCGAATTTTCCGGTCTCTTGTTCTGTTGAGCTCGCAAGGGCGCATCGCCCCGCGCGCCAGTGCGTGTGCTACTTCTTCGCGCCGTTTGCCAGGTACAGCCACGTCTCGACGACCGTATCGGGATTGAGCGAAATGCTGCTGATGCCCTGGTCCACCAGCCAGCGGGCGAAGTCCGGGTGGTCGGACGGTCCCTGGCCGCAGATGCCGATGTACTTGCCGCGATCGCGGCAGGCGCGGATGGCCATGGCGAGCAGCGCCTTGACCGCGTCATCGCGCTCGTCGAACAGGCGCGCGATCACGCCCGAGTCGCGGTCGAGGCCGAGCGTGAGCTGGGTCATGTCGTTGGACCCGATCGACATCCCGTCGAAGTGCTCGAGGTAGCGCTCCGCGAGCAGCGCATTGCTCGGCAGCTCGCACATCATGATGACCTTGAGCCCGCGTTCCCCGCGGACGAGACCATTCCCGGCCAGCAGCTCCACGACGCGCCGGCCCTCGTCCACGGTGCGGACGAACGGCACCATGACCTGCACGTTCGGCAGGCCCATGTCGTCGCGCACGCGCCGGATGGCGCGGCATTCGAGCTCGAAGCACGGCGCGAAACCGCTGTCCGTGTAACGCGCGGCGCCGCGGAAGCCGAGCATCGGGTTCTCCTCGTGCGGCTCGTAGGCGCGCCCGCCGATCAGGTTCGCGTACTCGTTCGACTTGAAGTCCGACAGCCGCACGATCACGGGCTGCGGCGCGAATGCCGCGGCGATGCTCGCGACGCCCTCGGCGAGCTTCTCGACGAAGAACGACACCGGGTCCGCGTAGCCCGCCATCTGGCGGCGGATCTGGTCCTGCACGGCCGGTTCCTGCCGCGCGAACTCGAGCAGCGCCCGCGGATGCACGCCGATCATGCGGTTGATGATGAACTCGAGCCGTGCGAGGCCGACACCGTGGTTCGGGATGGAGGCGAAGTCGAAGGCGCGGTCCGGGTTGCCGACATTCATCATGATGCGCACCGGCGGCTCCGGCAGCGCGTCGAGCTCGATCTGCTGCTGCTCGAAGTCGAGCCGTCCCTCGTACACGACGCCGGTGTCGCCCTCGGCGCAGGACACGGTCACGGCGTCGCCGTCCTGGATCTCGGCGGTCGCGTCGCCGCAGCCGACCACGGCCGGGATGCCGAGCTCGCGCGCGATGATCGCGGCATGGCAGGTGCGGCCGCCGCGGTTCGTGACGATCGCGGCGGCCCGCTTCATCACCGGCTCCCAGTCGGGATCGGTCATGTCGGATACGAGCACGTCGCCCGGCTGCACGCGCGACATCTCGCGCGCGCTCCCGATGATGCGCGCGGTCCCGGCGCCGATGCGCTGGCCGATGGCGCGGCCGCGCGCCAGCGGGCGGGAGCGCGACTTGAGCGTGAAGCGCTGGATCGACCGGCCAGCGCGGCTCTGCACCGTCTCCGGCCGCGCCTGCAGCACGTAGAGCGCGCCGGTCTCGCCGTCCTTGCCCCACTCGATGTCCATCGGGCAGCCGTAATGGGCCTCGATGGCGACCGCCTGGCGCGCGAGCTCGGCCACGTCGGCGTCCGCGATGCAGAACCGCGCGCGCTCGGCGGCCGGCACCTCCTCGGTCGCGGTCCAGCGGCCGGGCGCGGGGTCGGGCGCATAGACCATGCGCGTCGCCTTCGAGCCGAGGTTGCGGCGGATGATCGCGGCGCGACCGGCCGCCAGCGCCGGCTTGTAGACGTAGAACTCGTCGGGATTGACCGCGCCCTGCACGACGGTCTCGCCGAGCCCCCAGGAGGCGGTGATGAACACGGCGTCGCGGAAGCCGGACTCCGTGTCGAGCGTGAACATCACGCCGCTCGCGCCGAGGTCGCTCCTGACCATGCGCTGCACGCCGACCGAGATGGCGACCTGCGCGTGGTCGAAGCCCTGGTGCACGCGATAGGCGATCGCGCGGTCGTTGTAGAGCGAGGCGTAGACCTGGTGCATCGCCGCCAGCACGGCCTGCGGGCCGCGCACGTTCAGGACGGTCTCCTGCTGGCCCGCGAAGGAGGCGCCGGGCAGGTCCTCGGCGGTGGCGGAGGAGCGCACGGCGACGGCGGCGGCGCCCGCCGCGAGCGTGGCGTAGGCCGCGAGCACGTCCTGCTCGAGCCGCTTCGGGAACGGAGTGGCGAGCACCCAGCCGCGGACGCGGGCGCCCGCCGCGGCGAGGCGCGCCACGTCGTCGACGTCGAGCGCGGCGAGCTCCGCCGCGATGCGCGGGCCCAGCCCGTCCTGCGCGAGGAAGTCGCGGAACGCCTGCGCGGTGGTCGCGAACCCGTCCGGGACGCGCACGCCGGCGGCGCCGAGCCGTCCGATCATCTCGCCGAGCGAGGCGTTCTTGCCGCCGACGGCGGCGACGTCGCCCATGCCGATGCGCTCGAAGGGTATCGTGTAGCCGGTCACGCCGGGAGCCCGCTCATCCCGCACCTGTTACGATCGTCATTCATGAAGCAGCGACGAACCGTCTTCTTCGTGTCCGACCAGACCGGCGTCACCGCCGAGACGATGGGACACAGCCTGCTGACGCAGTTCGACGGCATGGAATTCAGGCCGGTCACTTTGCCATTCATCACCACCGTTGACAAGGCGCGCGAGGCGGCGGCAAAGATCGACCAGGCGGGCCGCGACGAGGCCGCGCGCCCGGTCGTGTTCGCGACGCTGGTCAACGCGGACGTCCGCGACGCGCTCAAGCGCGCCGACTGCCTGTTCCTCGACTTCTTCGATGCGTTCCTCGGCCCGCTCGAGAGGGAATTCGGCGAGCCTTCGGCGCACGTGCTCGGCCGTGCGCACGGCATGACCGACGTCACCGCCTACACGATGCGCATCAACGCGACCAATTTCGCGCTCGCGAACGACGACGGCGCGCGCACGCGCGACTACGACCGCGCCGACGTGATCCTGCTCGGCGTCTCGCGCTCGGGCAAGACGCCGACCTGCGTCTACATGGCGCTGCAGTACGGCGCGTACGCGGCGAACTACCCGCTGACCGAGGACGACCTCGACGGCGTGCGGCTGCCGGCCGTCGTCGAGCCTTTTCGCCACAAGCTGTTCGGCCTCACGATCGATCCGGCGCGGCTGCAGCAGATCCGGCAGGAGCGGCGCCCCGACAGCCGCTATGCCTCCGCGCAGCAATGCGCATTCGAGGTGCGCGCCGCGGAGCAGCTGTTCGAGCGGCACGGCATCCCGTACCTCGAGACCACCGACACCTCCATCGAGGAGATCGCGAGCCGCGTGCTCGAGCGGCTTGCGATCCCGCGTCGCGTGCGGCCGTGACGGATTCGTGACGAGCGGCACGATTCGCGCGGGATTTGGCCGGTTTTCGCTGTGATATAGTCAAATCCATGGTCATGGCAGCGGACCACTTCTGCGCGAGCTCCTGGCGCTCCAGGCCACGGTCCTTCGTGAGCCTGATGACGCTCTACGAGAGCAATTACCTCCGGCTCGGCTGGCTGGTCCCGGGCCTGCGCCGCATGACCGGCTCGCTGATCTCCGCGGTCGCGGGCGGGCCCGCGCTCGAGATCGCCGTGCTCGAGCAATGCCGCTACACGACGACGCTCGGCATGTCGTACCTGTTCGACGACGGCGCGGCGCCGGTGCGCGACCCGGGGCTCGAAGTCCGCGTGTACCACGACGCGCGGCTCGCCGAGGCCTGCGGGACTGGCGCGCACGCCGGGCACCCGCGGCTGCGCCGCCTCGCCGCCGCGATTCCGCGCGACCACGGCGACCGCTGGTCCTGCAACATGCTGCTCAACAAGTGGCTCGAGTACTGCGCGGGCAGCGGCCACCGGTTCGCGTCCCCCGCGACCTGAGGCGGCTCCCGGCATGGCCGTCATGCTTCCCGACAAGTGGTCGCAGCTGAAGCTGCCGTCGATCGGCAAGCCCGACCCGGCGGAGCAGGAGCGCCTGCTCAAGCTGTTCTGGAACCGGGCCGAGCTCAAGAAAGAGCTGCAGGACCTCGACGACCAGCTGCACGGGCTGCGCAACAAGCTCAAGCAGCAGGAAAATGCGAATGCCCGCCTGCAGCAGCAGATCGAGCAGCTCGAGATGCTGCTCGGCAACCCGGAGCGCGGCTTCGACGCGCTCGTGCACTTCGGGCTGAAGGCGCTGTGGCGCGCATGCCGCGAGCAGCTCGAGCGCTTCGCCTCGGACCTCAAGCGCGACCGCCAGGATGCGCAGCGCAAGCAGCAGCTCGCGGAGTTCCAGGCCGACCGCGCGGAACGCCTCAAGGTGGCGGACGAGCGCCTGCGGCAGGCCAAGGAGGTCGCCGACGCCGAGAGCGAGCGGCTGCGCCAGCGCGTGGAGCGGATGACGAAGCTGAAGGGGTTCTGGAACTACTTCCGCCGGCGCGAGCTTTCGGCCGAGATCGCCGCCCAGCGCGAGCGCTGCGTGGTCGCCGAGCGGCAATTCGCCGACATGCGCGAGTCGCATCGCACGATCGAGAAGGAGCCGTGGCCCGAGTTCCCGGGCCTGACCATCGAGGGGCGCCGCTCGGTGAACCTCGCGGTGATCGCCTACGCGCAGATCCTCTATGCGCGGCTCGCGCCGTCCGGCCTCGCGATGGACTCGCGCCTCGCCAACAACCGCAGCGTCGAGAGCGCGAAGCACGGCGGGCTCGAGGCCTGCCTGGCGCGGATCCGCGAGATCTCCCAGGCGCTGGCCCAGGTCGGCACCCAGGAGGGCCTGGCGCCGCACATCCGGGCGCGGGTCGAGAAGATGGCGAAGGGCGCAACCTGGCGCAACGCCACCGAGACCGTGCCGCAGCCGGCCTCGCTGCCGCCCGCGGCCGCGGGCGGCGTCCCCGACGCCAACGTGCTGGTGGACGACTACTGGGACGTCTACAAGGTCCTGCTGCGCTGAGCGCGCCGCTCAGCCGCCCGCCCCGGCCGCCGCCGCGCCGCCGCGCGAGAACAGCCTCACGCGCTGGCGCCACTCGTTGAGGTCGTCGAGCCAGACGTAGAACATCGGCACGAAGAAGAGCGACGTGACGCTGCCGAAGAACAGCCCCGACATCAGCGCCCGCGCCATCGGGTAGTACGACGGCCCGTCGCCGCCGATCTGCGTGTCGCCCGCCGCGATCGGCAGCATCGCGAGCAGCGTCGTCAACGAGGTCATGAGGATCGGCCGCAGCCGGTGGCGCGCGGCCTCGATGATCGCGTCGTGGCGGTTCATGCCGGCCTTGCGCAGGTCGATCACGTGCGCGATCAGCACGATGCCGATGTTCACGATCACGCCGATCAGGATCATGATGCCGAGCATGGCCATGAAGGTCAGCGGCGTCAGGCTGATCGTGAGACCCCAGAACACGCCGACGATGGCGAACACGATCGAGGTGATGATCGAGACCGGGTACAGCAGCGACTCGAACAGGGAGGCCATGACCAGGTAGATCAGCACCACCGCGAGCAGGATGTTGACGAGCATGTCCCGGGCCGTCTCGTCGTTCTCCTCGACGCTGCGCCCGAACTGCCAGGCGACGCCCGCCGGCAGCGGGAACTCCTTCATCGCCGCCTCGACGCCCTCCTTGACCTCGTCGAGCGTGGAATCGCGCGAGACGATGCCCTCGATGACGACCGACGTCAGCCGGTCCACGCGCTCGATCGAGCGCTCGGTCTGGTCGATGCGGAAGCTCGCGACCGCGCCCAGCGTGCTGCGCGACCCGTCGGGCAGCCAGAGCGGCGTCGCCGCGAGGTCCTCGAGCGTCTGGCGGTCGTCCGCGCGGAACGCCAGTCGCATCTCGATCTCGCGGTCCTCGGCGCGGAACTCCTTGAGCCGGTCGCCGCGCATCGCGGCGGCGAGCGTCTGCGCGACGATCTCGGGCGTCAGGCCGAGCCGGGACGCGCGGTCGCGGTCCACGATCACCTGCACCTCGTGCTCGCCGGCGCGGGCGGTCGTGCGCACCGTGTCGAAGCCCGGCACGTCGCGCAGGCGCGTCACCAGCGTGCGCGACAACCCGACCAGCTGCTCGGTGGACTCACCGGTCAGGCGCATGCTGAAGCCGCCGGTGCCGCCCTGGTTCTCCTCGAAGCTGAAGGTGGGCTTGCCGATGATGATCTCCGGCAGCCCCTGCTCGATCTCCTTCATGATCTCGCGGGGCTCCATCGGCAGCTCGTCCTGCGGCCGCAGCTTGATGACGCTCGAGGCGTCGTTCGGCGTGTAATAGCTGTAGACCAGCTCGATTCCGAAGCGCTCCTGGTTCTCCGCGAGGTAGTTCTCGACGCGCGTGACGGCCTCCTCGGTGCGCGCGAGCGGGTAGGTGCCCTCGATGTGATACTGCAGCTGCAGGCGGTCCGAGGCGTCCTGCGGGAACATGTCCACTTTCAGCATGCCCGTCGCGAGCGGCACGACGGCCGAGACGACCGTCAGCAGGACGATCAGCGCCGACCACCATTTGTGGGCGAACATCCAGTCGAGCCGGCGCAGGTACCACTCCTGCACGCGCGCGAACCTCGAGCCGGCGCGGATCGGCGGCGGCGAGGGGAAGCGCGCGGTCAGCGTCGGAATGATGGTCTGGGCCACGAACAGCGACGCCACCATCGAGATCACGATCGGCACGGCCACGTGCACCATGAACACCGAGAGCTCGCTCTCCTCGCCGAACACGATCGGCAGGAACACGATGACCGTCGAGAGCGTTCCGGCGAGCACGGCGAGACCGACCTCGGTGACGCCCGAGTAGGTCGAGGCGATCGGGTCGCCGCCATTCATCTGCCGGTGCCGGAAGATGCTCTCGGTCACGACCACCGCGTTGTCCACCAGCAGGCCGACCGCGAGCATCATGCCCATCATCGTCAGGATGTTGAGCGAGAACCCGAGGAAGTACATCGCCGCCAGCGTCATGAGGAGCGAGAAGGGCACGGCCAGGCTCACGATCAGCGTGGTCGGCCAGTCGCGCAGGAACGAGAACAGCACGACGAGGGCGAGCGCGGCCCCGATCAGGCCGGCGTTGCGCAGCTCCCCGAGCGAGCTGCGGATGTTCTCGGCCTGGTTCGCCAGCACGATCACGTCCACGCCCTGCAGCTGCGGCAGCTGGCGGGCCTCGTCGACGACCGCCATGACGCGGTCCGCCACGTCCACGATGTTGGCGCCGGTCGCCTTGAACACGTCGAGGCCCACGCCGGGCCGCCCGTTCAGGTGGCGGCCGACCGTGAGCGCCGGCGAAACGAGCCGCACGTCGGCGATGTCGCGCAGCCGGATGCCCCCGGTGACGATGAAATCGCGCACGTCGTCGAGCGTGCGGAACTCGCCGATCGGCCTGACCAGGAACCGCTGCTGGCCGCCGGTGACCTCGCCGGCGCTGACCGAGAAATTGGCCCCCTCGAGCGCGTCGCGCAGCCGCGCGACGTCCACGCCGTGCGCCGCGAGCCGCACGGGGTCGACCAGGATCCTGAGCTCGAGCGGCTCCACGCCCTCGAGCGACACGCGTGCGACCCCGTCGAGGCGCTCGATCGGCTTCTTCAGGTAGCGGTCCAGCATGTCGTACTGGCGCGAGAGGTCCTCCTGGCTCGAGATGCGCACGACGACCACGCGGTCGTCGCCGGCCGCGAACATGCGGGTGATCACGCGGTTCGCGCTCGCCGGGAACTCGTGGCGGATCGACTCGAGCTTGGTGCGCACCTCGAAGCCGACCGCCGCCGGGTCGCGGCCCCACTCGAAGAAGACGATCATCTCGAGGCCGTTCTCGGACGATGTCGAGCGCATCTCCTTGATCCCCGACAGCGTCGCGACCGCCTCCTCGGCGGGGCGCGTGATCAGCTGCTCCACCTCCTCGGGCGTCGAGCCCTCGTACGGGATGTTGACCAGGATGCCGGGGAAGCGGATGTCGGGAAACAGCTCGAGCGGCAGCAGCTTGAGCGACAGCAGGCCGATCAGCACCACCGCGACGAAGGTCATGAGCGTGGTGACCGGGCGGCGCAGCGCGAACTTCACGTGGATCATGGGTCAGCCTCCGCCGTGCGTGAGCGCGGGGCGCGAGCTTGCGCCGGCGGCGGTCGCCGGGAAATGCTTGCGGTCGAGCAGCGAGTAGACGACCGGAATCACGAGCAGGGTGAAGAAGCTCGCGATGGCCACGCCGCCGATCACCGTGATCGCCATCGGCTGGCGGATCTCGGCGCCCTCGCCGAGGCCGAGCGCCATCGGCAGCAGGCCGAGGATCGTGGTCAGCTTGGTGATGATGATCGGGCGCAGGCGCAGGCGGCCGGCTTCCCGGATCGCGTCGTGCTTGGAGAGGCCGCGCTCGCGCGCCTGGTTCACCGCGTCGATCAGCACGATGGACTGGTTGACGACGATGCCCGCCAGCATGATGAGGCCGATGTAGGCGACCACGTTGACGGTCGTGCCGGTCAGGAACATCGCCCACACCGAGCCCGTCAGCGCGAGCGGGATGGTCAGCAGGATCACGAACGGGTGCAGCAGCGACTCGAACTGCGAGGCCATCACCAGGTAGACCAGGAACACGGCCAGCAGCATCGCGAACTGCAGCGAGCGGAACGAGTCCTTCATGTCGTCGCTCTGGCCGCTGACGGCCGCGGTCGTCCCGACCGGCATCTCGACGCCCGCGACGATGCCCTCGAGCTCCGCCACGGCCGACCCGAGGTCGCCCGCGGACAGGTTGGCGGTGACCACCGCGACGCGCTGCTGCCGCGTGCGGCGGATCTCGGCCGGACCGGTCGCGACCGTCACGTCCGCGACCGCCGACAGCGGCAGCGGCCGGCTGCTGCCCGGGTTCACGATCAGCGAGCGGATCTCCTCGACCGAGGAGGCGCGCGTGTCGATGCTGCGCACCAGCACGTCGATCTTCTTCTCGCGCAGCTTGTAGCGGGTCGCGACGTTGCCGCGCACCGACGACACGACCCGGTCGGCGAGCTCGCGCACGGTGATGCCGAGCTGCGCCGCCCGTTCCTGGTCGAACACGATCTGGATCTCCGGGTTGCCGGCCTCGACCGTCGACTTGATGTCGCTGAAGGTCGGGCTCGCCTGCATGCCGAGCCGCACCTGCTCGGCCACCTGGCGCAGCCGGTCGAGGTCGTAGCCCGTGACGGTCACCTCGAGCGGGGAGGCAAAGCTGAACAGCGCGGGCCGGCTGAACTGGTACTGCACGCCTGCGAGCGCGTCGAAGCGCCCGCGCAGCTCGTCGATCACGCGCGCTTCCTCGTCCGCGCCGGTGCCGGGCTCGAGCGTGACCGCGAGCCGGCCGGTGTTCTCGCCCGCATCCGTCGGGCTCGCGTCGAGCCGGTTGCCGGTGCCGGTCACCGCGTAGGTGAGCGCGATCTCCGGCTGCTCCATCGCGTGCTGCTGCGCGGCGGCCATGGCGCGGTCGGTCTGCTCGAGCGGCGTGCCGGGCGCGAGACGCAGGTCAGCGAGGAACTCGCCCTGTGACAGCTGCGGGATCAGCTCGCTGCCGAGGCGCGGCAAGAGCGCCGCGGTCGCGAGCAGCACCCCGAGCGAGATCAGGATCACGCGCCCGCGATTCGCCAGCGACCAGGCGAGGGCCGGCTCATAGGCGCGGGCGAGCGCGGCGAAGGCGGACTGGGTCCAGCGCGCGGGCCAGGACATGGCCCAGGCGGCGCCGCGCGAGACCCGGGCGGAGAACCGGCGCACCGCCGCGCCCGCCTCGCCGATGCCGCGGCCGATGCGGCCGGGAGGCCGGCCCGGGCCGGCGGGCAGGCGCTCGGGCTTGCCGGCCGCCAGCATCGGCACCAGCGTCATCGCGACGACGAGGGAGAACAGCAGCGCGAAACTGACGGTCAGCGCCTGGTCGCGGAACAGCTGCCCGGCGATGCCGGTGATGAATACCATCGGGAAGAACACCGCGACCGAGGTGAGCGTCGCGGCCGTGATCGCCGTGCCGACTTCGCTCGTGCCGATCCTGGCGGCGTCGACGCGCGAGCGTCCCTCCTCGCGGTGCCGGACGACGTTCTCGAGCACGACCACCGCGTTGTCCACCAGCATGCCGACCGCGAGCGCGATGCCACCGAGCGACATGATGTTGAGCGAGAGGTCGAACAGGTGCATCAGCAGGAAGGTGCCGATCACCGACACGGGAATGGCGAGCCCGATGATCAGCGTCGCGCGGGCGTCGCGCAGGAACAGGTACAGCACGAGGATCGCGAGCAGGCCGCCGATCACGGCGTCTAGCTTGACGTCGGAGATGGCATGGCGGATGAACTGCGACTGGTCGTCGATCGTGGTCAGCTCCGCATCCGGAGGGACCTCGGCCCTGATCTGTTCGAGCCGCTTCTCGATGGCGTCGGCGGTGGCGACGGTATTGGCATCGCCCTCCTTGTAGATCGCCAGCTCGACCGCTTCCTTCCCGCCCAGGCGGATGATCGCTTCGCGCTCCTTGTAGCCCTGGCGCACGCTGGCGACATCCTTCAGCCGCACCGGCACGCCGCCGGCCGCGGCGGCGCTGTCCGACGAGGACGCGCTCTGCACCGAAGCGGCCGCCGCCATCGCGCTGGCGTCGCCGGTCGCGGCCGCGACCCGCGCCATCTGCGCGGCCGCGCTCGCGGCGGCGCCGCCGCCGGCCGACTGCGTCGTCACCAGCATGTTGCGGATCTCGTCCACGCTGGCGAACTGGTTGACCGTGCGCACCAGGTAACGCTGCGAACCTTCCTCCAGGTTGCCGCCGGAGATGTTGATGTTCTCCTGCTTCAGGCGGTTGATCACGGTGTCGATCGGGAGGTTCAACTGCGCCAGCTTCTGCTGGTCGATGTCGACCTGGATCTCGTCCTCCAGGCCGCCGCCGACCTTGACCGCGGCCACGCCGGGCACCGGCTCCAGCTTCTTCTTGAGGTCGTCCTCGGCGTAGCGGCGCAGTTCGATCAGGCGGCGCCGGGCATCGGCCTCGCTACCCTGCGCGCCCTTGTCCGACAGCACCAGGCGCAGGATCGGCTCGGTGGACGGGTTGAAGCGCAGCAGCACCGGCGCCTTGGCCTCCAGCGGCAACTGCAGCGCCTCCATCTTGTCGCGCACCTCCAGGCTCGCCTGGTCCATGTCGGTGCCCCA
>DATBLN010000093.1:0-3801 GCA_036555345.1 Steroidobacteraceae bacterium | reverse complement strand
CCATGACGCGGCCGTCAGCGACCTCGACTTCGTCCGCCTCGACAAGGCGGCCTTCGAGTCCTGCCGCCCGGATTCGATCGACTACGCGGTCATGGAGAAGACCAACCGGGCCGCGGTCGTGCCGCTGCAGGCCGGCTGGAGCGACGTCGGCTCCTTTGCCTCGCTCCAGGACGCGCTGGCGGGCGACGCCGCCGGCAACGTCATGCGCGGTGACGTGCTCACCGAGGACAGCAGGGACAGCCTGCTGTACTCGACCGAGCGGCTGGTCGCCGCGGTCGGGCTCGAGGGCCACGTCGTGATCGAGACCAAGGACGCGGTCCTGGTCGCGCCGAAGTCGCGCGTGCAGGACGTCAAGCGCCTCGTGGAGCGCCTGAGGCAGGCGGGGCGCAGCGAGTCCGGACTCCACCGCGAGGTGTTCCGGCCCTGGGGCAGCTACGACAGCGTGGACGCCGGCCCGCGCTTCCAGGTGAAGCGCCTGACGATCAAGCCGGGCGCGAAGCTCTCCCTGCAACGGCACCGGCACCGCGCCGAACACTGGGTGGTGGTGAAGGGCAGGGCGCGCATCACGCGCGACGCGGAGGTCTTCGAGCTGGGCGAGAACGAATCGACCTACATCCCCGTGGGCGCCGTGCACCGCATCGAGAACCCCGGCAGCGAACCCCTGCAGATCGTCGAAGTGCAGTCCGGCGGCTACCTCGGCGAGGACGACATCGAGCGCATCGAGGACACCTACGGGCGGCAGGGGCGGACGGATTGAACATGACGGCCACGAAGTCGCGCATGACCGTCCCGCTGCTCGACCTCAAGCCGCAGTACCAGGCGCTCAAGACCGAGCTCGACGAGGCGATGCTCGCGGTCGCGGCCTCGCAGATGTTCATCCTCGGGCCCGCGGTCAGGGAACTCGAGGAGCAGGTCGCCGCCTACTGCGGCGCCAAGCACGGCATCGGGCTCTCCTCCGGTACCGATGCGCTCCTGATCGCGCTGATGGCCTATGGCATCGGTCCCGGCGACGAGGTCGTCACGAGCCCCTACACGTTCTTCGCGACCGGCGGCACCATCGCGCGCACCGGCGCGCAGCCGGTATTCCTCGACATCGACCCGGAGACCTACAACTTGCGCGTGGACCTGGTGCGCGACTTCCTCGCCAAGGACTGCGAGCGCCGCGCGGGCGGCTTCTACAACCGCAAGACCGGCGGGCGCATCCGGGCGCTCATGCCGGTGCACCTGTACGGCCAGTCCGCGGACCTGGAGCCGCTCTTGACGCTGGCGCGCGAGTGCGGGCTGCCGGTCATCGAGGATGCGGCACAGGCGATCGGGGCGGAGTACCCGCCGAAGCGCCGCATCGGCGGCATCGGCGACATCGGCTGCCTGTCATTCTTCCCGACCAAGAACCTGGGAGCGTTCGGCGACGCCGGCATGTGCGTGACGAACGACGACGCGCTCGCGGACAGGCTGCGGATGCTGCGCGTGCACGGGATGGAGCCGAAGTACTACCACGCGCTGATCGGCGGCAACTTCCGCATCGACGAGATCCAGGCGGCGGTGCTGCTCGTGAAGTTCCGGCACCTGGAGAACTGGCACGCCGGGCGCCAGCAGAACGCGGCGTATTATGACCGCGCATTCCGCGCGGCCGGCCTGACCGCCCGGGTGGTCACGCCGACCGCCCGTCCGGGGTACCGGCACGTCTACAACCAGTATGTGATCCGCGTCCCGGATCGCGACCGGCTGCGTGCCTACCTTGCGGAATGCGGGGTCGGCACGGAGGTGTACTACCCGGTGCCGCTGCACATGCAGCAGTGCTTCGCCTACCTCGGGTACCGGCCCGAGGACTGCCCTGAATCCGCGCGGGCGGCGCGGGAGACGCTGGCGCTGCCGATCTACCCGGAACTGAAGGAAGAACAGTTGCAGTACGTCGTCGATTGCATCGCCGCGTTCCACGCCGGGGCCTGAGCGCATGGACCTCTCCGGCTGCTTCAAGGCCTACGACGTGCGCGGGCGGGTTCCGGAGGAGCTGAACCCGGAATCCGTGTACCGGATCGCGCGCGCCTACGCGGCGTGGCTCCAGCCGAAGCGCGTGGCGGTCGGCCGCGACATCCGCCTGTCGAGCGTGGAACTGCAGGATGCCCTGGTGCGAGGCCTCAACGACGCGGGCGTGGACGTCGTGGACATCGGCCTCTGCGGCACCGAGTGCGTCTATTTCGCGACCTTCTCGCTCAAGCTCGACGGCGGCGTGATGGTGACCGCCAGCCACAACCCGCCCGACTACAACGGGCTCAAGTTCGTGCGCGAGGACTCGCGGCCGGTCAGCGGCGACACCGGCCTGCAGGACATCCGCCGGCTCGCCGAGGCGGGAGACTTCGCGCCGTCGCCGACGCGCGGCAACGTGGTCCCGTTCGAGATCATGCCGTCGTGGCGCGACCACGTGCTGTCCTACGTCGAGCTCGACAGGTTGAAGCCGCTCACGATCGTCGCGACCGCCGGCAACGGCGGCGCCGGCCTCGCGCTCGACATGCTGGAAGACCCGCTGCCATACCGGTTCATCAAGATCCACCACGAGCCCGACGGCAATTTCCCGAATGGCGTGCCGAACCCGATGCTGGAGGAAAACCGCGAGGTCACGGCGCGGAACGTCAGGCTCGCGAAGGCCGACCTCGGCATCGCCTGGGACGGCGACTACGACCGCTGCTTCTTCTTCGACGAGAACGGCCGGTTCATCGACGGCTACTACGTCATCGGCCTGCTGGCCACGGCGTTCCTCGAGCGCGAACCGGGCGCAAAGATCGTGCACGACCCGAAGCTGACCTGGAACATCGTGAACATCGTCCGTGCTCTGGGCGGCAAGCCGGTGCAGTGCCGCTCGGGCCACGCCTTCATGAAGGACTGCATGCGCAGAGCGGACGCGGTGTACGGCGGCGAGACGAGCTCGCATCACTACTTCCGCAGCTTCGCTTACTGCGACAGCGGCATGATCCCGTGGCTCGTGCTGACGGAGCACCTGTGCCGCACCGGCAAGCCGCTCTCGATGCTCGTGAACGAGCGCATGAAGATGTTCCCGTCGAGCGGCGAGATCAACCGCACGATCCGCGACGTGCCCGGCGCGGTCGAGGCGGTGCGCCAGCGCTTCGTGCCGGGATCCGTCAAGGTCGAGAAGGTGGACGGACTCTCGGTCGAGCACCCGCGCTGGCGCTTCAACCTCAGGAGCTCGAACACCGAGCCGCTGCTGCGCCTCAACGTCGAGTCGCGCGGGGATCCGGCGTTGATGCAGGAAATGACCGCCGAGATCCTCTCGATCGTCGACCAGTACGCCTAAATAGGGACAGGTACACATTTCGCGGCGACCACCGCGAAATGTGTACCTGTCCCTATTTAAGCGGTCAGGATCAGCTTGCCGGCGGCGATGGTCAGGACCAGGGCCATCAGGGCCAGCAGCCAGCGGGTCGAGAGCTTCCGCAAGCCGAGCCAGGTGCCGGCGACGGCGCCCGCCAGCACCACGACGATCAGCCAGGGCAGTTCGGCGGGCAGCGACGCCCAGGTCGCGGTTCCGGCCAGCAGCGCCGTCGTCGAATTGGCCAGGATGAAGGGGGCGGAGATGCCGCCCGTGTGGCGCGGCCCGGCCCAGCCCGCGATGAGCACGATGGGGGAGAGGAAAATGCCCCCGCCGGTGCCCGTCAGCCCCGAGAGCATGCCTATGAGGGCCCCGCAGACGATGGCCGGGGGCAGGGGTATCCGCGCCCTCTCGGCCGGGATCTCCGGAGGAGGGCCGCCCCAGGCGCGCCAGGCGAGGATCACGGCTGACAGGGC
>DATBLN010000077.1:0-2893 GCA_036555345.1 Steroidobacteraceae bacterium | reverse complement strand
GAACCAGGGCGAAGTGATCCGCGTCGATACGCGCAGCGCCGCCTACATCGCGCGCGCCAAGTAATCAGAGCCCGTCGATCCCGGCGAGGCGCCAGTCGCAGGCGGCGACGAGGCGCTCCGCGAACGCTTCGAGCTGCAGCGCGTCCTGCGGGCCGAAGCGGCCGAGGCTCGGGCTGTCGAGGTCCAGCACCCCGATCAGGCGGCCATCCGCGATCAGCGGCACCACGATCTCGGAGTTCGAGGCCGCGTCGCAGGTGATGTGGCCGGGGAAGGCATGCACGTCCGGCACGATCAGGGTCGCGCGCCGCGCCGCCGCCGTCCCGCAGACGCCGGTGCCCGGCGCGATGCGCACGCAGGCGACGCGTCCCTGGAATGGCCCGACCACGAGCTGCCCCCCGCGCAGGAAGTAGAAGCCCGCCCAGTTGAGGTCCGCCACGCGCTCGTAGAGGAGCGCCGCGGCGTTCGCGGCGTTCGCCCAGGGATCGCGCTCCCCGGCAAACAGGCCTGCCGCCTGCTGCAGCAGGTCCGAATCCGGGTCGATCGCTGCGGTCATCGGCCGTCCTCAGGCACGCTCGTGCGCAAAACTCATCGCCGAGGCGAGGTCCGGCAAGCCTAGCGCAACCGTCACGAGGCGGTCGAACCCGAGCGCGACGCCGGCGCAGTCCGGCAGGCCGTGCGCGAGCGCTGCGAGCAGCCGCTCGTCGAGCGGCATCTCGCGCTGCCGCTGGCGTCGCCGGCGCGCCAGGTCCGCCTCGAACCGGCGTCGCTGCTCCGCCGCGTCGCCGAGCTCGCGAAACCCGTTCGCGAGCTCGAGGCCGTCCACGTACAGCTCGAAGCGCTCGGCGACGACGGCGCCTTCCGCGTCGCGGCCGAGGCGCGCGAGCGAGGCCTGCGCGGGCGGATAGTCGATGAGGAACACCGGCGCTTCGCCGCCGAGGGCGGGGCCGACGACCGCGCCGACCAGCAGGTCGAGCCACGCGTCGAGGTCCCAGTGCCCGGCACCCGCAGGGACGATGCCGCGGTTTTCGAGCACGGCACGGATCGCGGCCGGATCGGTGGCGCGGCAATCGATGCCGCAGGCGGCGCGGATCGCATCGCGGTAGCTCACGGTGCGCGCGGGCGCGAAGCGCCGCAGGCCGTCGCACGCGGCCTGCAGCAGCCGCTCGACGTCCCGGCGCAGGTCCTGCGCGGAGAACCCGACGCGGTACCACTCGATCATCGTGAACTCGGGCCCGTGCCACCGGCCGGCCTCGCCGTCACGGAACACGGGGCACACCTGGTAGCAGTCGCCGACGCCCGCTGCGAGCAGCCGCTTCATCGGGTACTCGGGCGAGGTCTGCAGGAAACGCGGGCTGCCGTCCAGCGGCCGCGCGGCGACGGGCTCGATCTGCGGATCGGAAGGCGCCGACGCGGAAAGTACCGGCGTCTGCACCTCGAGCACGCCCTCGGCGGCGAAGTGCGCGCGCAGCCGCGCGAGCATCGCGGCCCGGCGTCGCAGCACGTCCGCGGATGCGCTGGGGCGCCAGTCGGCGCCATTCATGGCAGCGCGGCGATGCGCTCGCCGACCCGCACGGCGCGTCCGGGCAGCAGCCCGTCCACGAGGCGGGGACCGCCCGGCGCGAACATCAGGACGACGGTCGAGCCCATGTTGAAGCAGCCGAGTTCCGCGCCGCGCTCGAGCGCGATGAGCGGATCGTGCGCCGGCAGGTCGCAGGGCGTGCGGTCGCGCGAGGACACTTCGCCACACCAGCTGAGGCTCATGCTGCCGACGAACAGGGCGCCGACCAGCACGACCGCCATCGGCCCCGCGGCGGTGTCGAAGACGCAGGCGATCCGCTCGTTGCGCGTGAACAGGCCGGGCACGCCCGCGGCCGTCGCCTCATTGACGCTGTAGAGATCCCCGGGGACGTAGCGCGCGCGGACGAGCGTTCCCGCGAGCGGCATGTGGATGCGGTGATAGTTGTGCGGCGCGAGGTAGAGCGTCGCGAACGACCCGCCCGCGAAGGCGGCCGCCTCGGCGGCGGCGCCGAGCAGCGACGCGGCCGAATACTGGATGCCCTTGGCCTGGAGCAGCTGGTCGCCGATCAGCGCTCCAGCCTGGCTCACGACGCCGTCGACCGGGCAGAGCACGGCGCGCGGGTCGCCATCCGCCGGCCGCGCGCCCGGGCGCAGCCGTCGCGTGAAGAAGTCGTTGAACGAGAGATAGCGGGAGGGATCGGCGTGGATCGCCTCGGACAGGTCCACCGGGTAGTGGCGCAGGAAGACGCGGATCAGCGTCGTGCGCAGGACGCCGATGCGGCTGTGGGTCAGGATGCGCACCAGGCGGGACAGCAGGTGCTGCGGCAGCAGGTGCTGCAGCCCGATGAATGCGCGGTCGGCGAAGGGGCGTCCCACGAACGGGCCTAACCGCGCGCCGCCGCGACGATGCGACGGTAGTCTTCCGCGATCACCGCGGCCTCGTGCGGCGCGCCGAACACGGCGACCAGCTCGGCCCGGGGGCCGACCAGGAAGACGGCCGCCGTATGGTCCACGGTGTAGCTGCCATCCTCGCCGGGCGCGCCCACGACCACCGCGACACCGAGGGCGCGAGTGAACGACTCGATGGCCGCGGCGCCGCCGGTCACCCCGGTGAACTCCGGGTCAAAGTGGCCGACGTAGCGCGACAGCACGGCGGCGGTATCCCGGCGCGGGTCCACGCTCACGAAGGCGACCGCCGGCTGCGCCGCGGGCGGCAGCC
This sequence comes from Steroidobacteraceae bacterium, assembly GCA_036555345.1. GTDB lineage: Bacteria > Pseudomonadota > Gammaproteobacteria > Steroidobacterales > Steroidobacteraceae > SCUD01. The sequence continues at coordinate 156 of DATBLN010000077.1, read as the reverse complement.
CGGCGAGCAGGCGGCGCGCTTCGGCGAGCGTCGCGAGCGTCAGCGGGCAGACATCCGGGCAGTGCGTGAAGCCGAAGAACAGGAACGTCCAGCGCCCGCGCAGGCGGTCGAGCCCGAAATCGCGGCCCAGGTGGTCGACGAGCGCGGGCGCCGGCA
>DATBLN010000056.1:0-13076 GCA_036555345.1 Steroidobacteraceae bacterium | reverse complement strand
GCGGCGCAGGTTGCTGACGACGAAGAGCGTGTGCGCGTCCACGGTCCAGGCGTGGAACAGGTCGTACTGCATGCGCCCGACGATGCGGCCAAAGGCCGGGATGTAGCGCCCGAGGACGCCATAGAGGTTCATGCGCCGGAGCTCGTGCGTCACGCCCGCGGGCGCGCGCAGGATCTCGAGGAACAGCCGGTGGTTGCGCGGGTTCTGGCGGAATTCCTCGTCGATGAGCCACAGGTTCTCGGTGACGAGCCGCATGGTGCTCGCGCGCACGCCCTTGAGGCGCGGGTGCTGCTGCAGCATGAGGAACAGCTCGAGGAGGGCGGAGGGGCTGCGCGCGAAGGCGTCGGGGGACGTGGCCTCGAGGTACTCGTCGCGCTCCTGGAACTGGCGCGAGACCGGCACCGCCGGCGCGTCCCGGTCGGCGAGGATCTCCTCGCGGAAGTGCTGCAGCAGGAGCTCGTTGAGCCAGCTCACGAACATGGCGGTGCGGTAGTAGCGCTGCATGAACTGCTCGACCGCGAGCGTGTAGGTCGCGTCCTCGTAGCCGAACATGCGCGCGAGGCGCAGCTGGTGGTCGAACAGCAGCCGGTCCTCGCGCCGGCCGGTCAGCAGGTGCAGCGCGAACCGGATGCGCCACAGCCAGGCCTGCGCCGCCTCGAGCTGCGCGAGCTCCCGCGGCGTGAGGAACCCATGGCCCGCGAGCTCCTGCAGCGTGTCCGCCCCGAAATGGCGCTTTGCGACCCAGGCAATGGTCTGCAGGTCCCGAAGCCCGCCCGGGCTCTGCTTCACGTTGGGCTCGAGGTTGTAGGCGGTGTCGTGGAAACGGTGGTGGCGCTCCGCCTGCTCGGCGACCTTGGCGTCGAAGAAGTCGCGCGAGGACCACAGCCGGTCGGGGGCGAGGGCGCGGCGCATGGCCGCAAACAGCGACGCCTGCCCGGCGAGCAGGCGCGCCTCGATGAGCGCGGTCGCGACGCCGATGTCCGCCAGCGCCTCGCGCTGGCAGTCGTCGATGGTTCGCACGCTGTGGCCGGTCTCCAGGCCGATGTCCCACAGGAACGTCAGGAAGCGCTCGAGCGCGGCGACCACGGCCGGGTGCTCGCCCGCCGGCACGAGCACCATGACGTCCACGTCGGAGCAGGGCAAGAGCTCGCCGCGGCCGTAGCCGCCGACTGCCACCAGCGCGAGCGGCTCGGCGAGCAAGCCGGCATGCAGCTCCCAGGCCTCGATGACCAGCGTATCGACCAGCCGGGCCCGGTCGCGGACCAGCCGCTCGACCGGCTCATCGGCCTGGAACCGGCGGGCGAGCTCGCGGTCGCCATCGGCGAGCAGCGCGCGGAAGTCGCGCACCGGGTCCTGCGCGGCCGCGAGGCGCGCCTTCAGCGCGTCGAGGAAGCTCCAGCCGGCCGCGGCGGGGGCGCGGGCGGCGGGCCCGTCCGGCGTGCCGCGCAGGCTTTCGGCCATGTTCAACCCGGGGCGCGGTCGGACGCGCCGAGGGTCAGCACTTCGAAACCATCGCCGGTCACGAGCACCGTGTGTTCCCACTGCGCGGACAGCGAGTGGTCCTTGGTGACGACGGTCCAGCCGTCGCCGAGCAGCTTCACGTGGCGACGGCCCGCGTTGACCATCGGCTCGACCGTGAACGTCATGCCCGGCTCCAGGGCGAGGCCGGTCCCCGGCTCGCCGTAGTGCAGGACCTGGGGATCCTCGTGGAAGACCCGGCCGATGCCATGGCCGCAGTACTCCCGCACGATCGAATAACCCTGCGACTCGACATATCGCTGGATCGTATGGCCGAGGTCGCCGAGGCGCCGCCCGGGCGCCACGGTCCGGATGCCGCGCCACATGCCCTCGAAGGCGACGGCACTGACGCGGCGCGCCTGCACCGAGCAGTCGCCCACCAGGAACATGCGGCTGGTGTCGCCGTGGAAGCCGTCCTTGATGACCGTCACGTCCAGGTTGACGATGTCGGCGTTCCTCAGGACCCGCTCGCCCGGGATGCCGTGGCACACCACGTGGTTGACCGAGGTGCAGATCGACTTCGGAAATCCCTTGTAATTCAAAGGGGCGGGAATCGCCTTCTGCACGTCGACGATGTAGTCGTGGCAGATGCGGTCGAGCTCCCCGGTGGTGACCCCCGCCGCCACCTTCGGGCCGATCATGTCGAGCACGTCGGCTGCCAGGCGGCCGGCGACGCGCATCGCCTGCTGCTCGGCGGGCGACTTGATCGATACGCGGGTCTGGCTCGGCATCAGCATGGGGGTTCCGGTTTGCCTATCCCGTTGTTTCCACGGGACAAAGATGGTATAAAGCGCGGCGTTTTTTCTCAACCAAATCCACACGCGCATCGTCACGTGCGGCTGGGTGCCGGGCCATACGCCCGGTTGCCGCATGCGGATGCGCGGAGGGCTAACCCGAAAGGAGTTTGCATGGCCAGCTTGTCCATGAGGCAGATGCTGGAGGCGGGGGTCCACTTCGGACACCAGACCCGCTTCTGGAACCCGAAGATGGCGCCGTTCATCTTCGGCGAGCGCAACAAGATCCACATCATCAACCTGGAGCGGACGCTGCCGCTCTACAACGAGGCCTCCGGCTTCGTGCGCGGGGTCGTGGCCGACGGCGGCCGCGTGCTGTTCGTCGGCACCAAGCGCAGCGCCCGCGACGCCATCCAGGCGGAAGCGACGCGCTGCGGCATGCCCTACGTCAACCAGCGGTGGCTCGGCGGCATGCTCACCAACTTCAAGACCATCCGCCAGTCGATCAAGCGGCTGCAGGAACTCGAGGAGATGCGCGACACGGGCGCACTCGAGCGCCGCAGCAAGAAGGAGGCGCAGACGCTGCGCCGCGAGATGGACAAGCTCATGCGGAGCCTGGGCGGCATCAAGGACATGAACGCGCTGCCGGACGCGCTTTTCGTCGTGGACGTGGGCCACGAGGAGATCGCCGTGCACGAGGCGCAGAAGCTCGGCATTCCCGTGGTCGCGATCGTGGACAGCAACTGTTCCCCGGACGGCATCGAATACGTCATCCCGGGCAATGACGACGCGATGAAGGCCATCCAGCTGTACGCCGCGGGCATCGCGGACGCGGTGCTGGACGGCAGGGCCGCGGTGCCGGCCGTGCCCGCGGGCGAGGACGAGTTCGTCGAGCTCGACGAGGCGGGGCAGCCGCGGCGCAAGTCCGCGGGCCGCGGGCCGCGGCGGGCCGCGAGCGTGCGCCGCAAGCAGCCCGCGCGCGGCCGCGTGAGCGCGGAGACCGCCTCCGCCGCGACCATGCCGGTGGCGGGGACCGCGGAGATCCCGGCGCCGGCCGCAGCCGCGGCGCCGGAGGACGACGCGGAGCTCGACGACGCGCCGGTGACGCCGGAGGCGGCGCGCGCCAAGCCCGCCGTGCGGCGCCGCCCGGCGACGCGCAAGACGGACAAGAACGGGGACTGACATGTCGATCACGGCTGAGACGGTCAAGACGCTGCGCGAGCGGACCGGCGCCGGCATGATGGAGTGCAAGAAGGCGCTCATCGAGACCGGGGGCGACCTCGACGCCGCCGCCGAGCTGATGCGCAAGGCGGGCCTCGCCAAGGCCGACAGGAAGGCGGCGCGCATCGCCGCCGAGGGCGTGCTGGTGGCGGCGCGCAGCCCGGACGGCAGGCAGGCGGCGCTGGTCGAGGTCAACTGCGAGACCGACTTCGTCGCGCGGCAGCCGGAGTTCCAGGCCTTCGCCACGGCGGTCGCGCAGGCGGCGCTCGGGTCGGCCGCGAGCGACGCAGAGTCGATCGGGGCCCTGGCGCTCGCGGGCGGCAAGTCCGTCGAGGACACGCGCCGCGAGCTCATCGCCCGCATCGGCGAAAACGTCGCGGTGCGCCGCGTCGGGCGGCTGTCTGCGCCGACCACGGTCGGCAGCTACGTGCACGGCATCCGCATCGGCACGCTGGTGGGGCTGCAGGGCGGCGATGCCGCGCTCGCGAAGGACCTGGCGATGCACGTCGCGGCGGCCAACCCGCAGTACGTGAGGCCCGAGGACGTGCCGGCGGCGACGGTCGCCAAGGAACGGGAGATCCTGGTGGCCCAGGCGGCGGCCGAGGGCAAGCCGGCGAACATCGTCGAGAAGATGGTGGAAGGCCGGCTGCGCAAGTATCTTGCGGAGATCTGCCTGACCGGGCAGCCCTTCGTGAAGGACCCGGAACTGGCGGTCGGCAGGCTGCTGCAGCAGGCCGGCGCCGTCGTGACCGGCTTCCTGCGCTTCGAGGTCGGCGAGGGCATCGAGAAGAAGCAGTCGGACTTCGCGGCGGAAGTGATGGCGCAGGTGGAAGCGGCGAAAGGCCGCGCCTGAGCAGGGTCCGGACCCCGCCCCGGCGGGGTTCCTTATAATCGCCCGGGATCATCAAGGGGAACCTGGATGGCGGATGCGCAGGCCCGGAAGCCGCTCGCGCGGATCCTGCTGAAGATCAGCGGCGAGGCGCTGCTCGGCTCCGCCGACTATGGCATCGACCCGGCGGTCCTCAAGCGCGTCGCCGGCGAGGTCCAGGACGTCATGGGCCGCGGCGTGCAGGTCGCGCTCGTCATCGGCGGCGGCAACATCTTCCGCGGCGCGGGGCTCGCGCGCGCCGGCATGGACCGCGTGACGGCGGACCACATGGGCATGCTCGCGACCGTCATGAACGCGCTCGCGCTGCAGGACGCGCTCGAGTCCCTCGGCGTGCACGCCCGCGTCATGTCCGCGGTGCGCGTGCAGGAGGTCTGCGAGGACTACATCCGCCGCCGCGCGGTGCGCCACCTCGAGAAGGGGCGCTGCGTCATCTTCGCGGCCGGCACCGGCAACCCGTTCTTCACGACCGACACGGCGGCGTCGCTGCGCGCGATCGAGATCGGCGCCGACCTGCTGCTGAAGGCGACCAAGGTCAACGGCATCTACGACGACGACCCGGCGCGCAACCCGAAGGCGCAACGCTACCGCACGCTGTCCTTCGACAAGGTGCTGGACGACCGCCTCGGCGTCATGGACGCGACCGCAATCGTCATGTGCCGCGACAACGGGCTGCCGCTGCGGGTCTTCAACCTGATGAATGCGGGCGACCTGCTGCGCATCGTGGACGGCGAGGACGTCGGCACGCTGGTCGCCAACGGGCTGTAGCGGGCCGCGAACGGGAGCAGGGGCATGCAGGACCAGATGACGAAGGACGCCACCCAGCGCATGGGCAAATGCGTCGCGATGCTGAAGGACCACTACCGCAAGATGCGGACGGGCCGCGCGAACACGGGGCTCCTCGACGGCATCAAGGTCGAGTACTACGGCAACGAGGTGCCGCTCAACCAGGTCGCGAGCATCAACGTCGAGGACTCGCGCACCCTCGTCGTCTCGCCCTGGGACAAGTCGGCGGTCAGCGCGGTGGAGAAGGCGATCCTCAAGTCCGACCTGGGGCTGACGCCCAACACGGCCGGGCAGGTGATCCGCCTGCCGCTGCCGCCGATGACGGAGGAGCGGCGCCGGGAACTCACCAAGGTCGCGCGCCACGAGGCCGAGAACGCCCGCGTCGCCGTGCGCGCGGTGCGCCACGACGTCTTGAACGGGCTCAAGGAGCTGCTCAAGGAACGGGAGATCTCCGAGGACGACCACCGCCGGGCGCAGGACGAGGTGCAGAAGCTCACTGACCGGCACGTGCACGACATCGACGGCGTGCTGGCCGAGAAAGAGAAAGAGCTGCTGCAGGTCTGAGATGCCCGCACCCGCCACCGAGGAATCCGGCACGGGGCTGGTGCCGCGCCATGTCGCCGTCATCATGGACGGCAACGGCCGCTGGGCCGAGCAGCGTGCGCTGCCGCGGGCCGCGGGTCACCGGGCGGGCGCGCGCGCGGTGCGCGCGACCATCGAGCAGGCGGCGCGCCGGGGCGTGGCGGCCCTCACGCTGTTCGCGTTCTCGAGCGAGAACTGGCGCCGGCCTGCCGACGAGGTCGGCGTGCTGATGCAGCTCTTCCTGGAATCGCTCGACCGCGAGGTGGCGGAACTCGACGCCAGCGGCGTGCGCCTGCGTTTCATCGGCGACCGCGCCCGGCTCGCGCCGGCGCTCGTCGAGCGCATGGCCGCCGCCGAGGCGCGCACGGCGGGCCGTGACCGCCTCGATCTGGTGGTGGCGGTCGCCTATGGCGGCCGCTGGGACCTCGCGCAGGCGGCCCGCCGCCTGGCGACCGAGGCCGCGACCGGGCGCGTCAACGCCGCCGCGATCGACGAGGACGCGCTCGCCGCGCGCCTGTCCACGGCGGGCCGCCCGCCGCCGGACCTCTTCATCCGCACCGGCGGCGAACGCCGGATCAGCAATTTCCTGCTGTGGGACCTCGCCTATACCGAACTCTGGTTCACGGACACCCTGTGGCCGGACTTCGACGCAGCGGGCCTCGAGGCCGCGCTCGCGGATTACGCCAGCCGCCAGCGCCGGTTCGGCCGCACGGGGGCGCAGGTGAGGACGGGCTGATGCTGGGGCAGCGCGTACTGACGGCGGTCGGCCTCGTGGCCCTGCTCGCGCTCGTGCTCTTCGCGCTGCCGCCGCCGCTCGCGGTCGCCGCGCTCGCCGCGATCATCCTGGCCGGCGCCTGGGAATGGTCCGCGCTCGCCGGGCTCGCGCATCCCGCCTCGCGCGCCTGCTACGTCCTCGCCTGCGGCGCCGCGATGGCGGGGCTGTGGATCGCGACGCCGGACGCGGCCGGATTCGAGCGGGCGATGCTCGTGACCATGATCGGCTGGGTCGCACTGTTCGGGTGGATCGCGCTCGCCCCGCGCCGCGGCGGGACGGGGCTCGCCGGCATTGCCGGCCTGTGGGCGCTCGCGCCGACCTTCGTCGCGCTCGCGCGCCTGTACCAGCAGGAGGAGGGGTACGAGCTGGTCGTGTTCGCGCTGGTGCTCGCCTGGGCCGCGGACATCGGCGCGTTCTTTGCCGGCCGGCGCTTCGGGCGACTGCGGCTCGCGCCGGTCGTCAGCCCCAACAAGACCTGGGAAGGCGTGCTCGGAGGCCTCGTCGCCGGGCTCGCGGTGGCGTTCGCCGCGCGCGCCTGGTTCGGGCTGCCGGCCATGGCATTCCTGCCGCTGTGCGTGGCGGCCGTGCTGGTCTCGGTCGTGGGTGACCTGCTCGAGAGCATGTTCAAGCGCCAGCGCGGGCTCAAGGACAGCGGGCACCTGTTGCCGGGACATGGGGGCATCCTCGACCGCATCGACAGCCTGACGTCCTCGGTGCCGCTGCTCGCGCTCGGTCTCGCGTGGCTGGGGGTGATCGCGTGAGGGGCCTCGTCGTGCTCGGCTCGACCGGGACCATCGGGGAGAACACGCTCGCGGTCGCGGCGGCGCACCCGGAGCGCTTCCGCGTCGTCGCGCTCGCGGCGCGCGCCAACGACGATGCCCTGTTCCGCCAGTGCGAGCGGCATCGCCCGGATGTCGCGGCGCTGCTCGATGCCGCCGCGGGCGCGCGGCTTGCGGCGCGCGTGCGCGCGGCGGGCCTGCCCACGCGCGTGCTGGCCGGTGCGGATGCCCTGACCACCGTGGCGACGTTGCCGACGGCGGAACTCGTGATGGCGGCGATCGTGGGCGCCGCCGGGCTCGCGCCCACGCTCGCCGCCGCCGCGGCCGGCAAGCAGGTGCTGCTCGCGAACAAGGAGGCCTTGGTGCTCGCCGGCCCGCTCCTGATCGACGCGGCGCGCCGTTCCGGGGCACGGATCCTGCCGATCGACAGCGAGCACAACGCCGTCTTCCAGTGCCTGCTGCCGCGCGAGCTCGACGCCTCGCCCCGGGGCGTCCGGCGCATCCTGCTGACCGCCTCGGGCGGCCCGTTCCTGCGCGCCCGGCGCGAGGAGCTCGCCGTCGCAACCCCGGAGCAGGCGATCGCGCACCCGAACTGGCGCATGGGACCGAAGATCTCGGTGGATTCCGCCACGCTCATGAACAAGGGCCTGGAACTGATCGAGGCCTGTCACCTGTTCGCGGTGCCGCCCGAGCGCGTGGCGGTCGTGATCCACCCGCAGAGCATCGTGCACTCGCTGGTGGAGTTCGAGGACGGCTCCCTGCTCGCGCAGCTGTCGCATCCCGACATGCGCGTGCCGATTGCACACGCACTCGGCTGGCCCGACCGGATTGCCTCCGGAGCGCCCTGGCTGGACCTCGTACAGGTTGGCAGGTTATCGTTCGAAGCGCCTGATCTGGAACGGTTTCCCTGCCTGGCACTGGCGGTGCGGGCGGCCCGCGCCGGCGGTACGGCGGGCGCGGTTCTGAACGCCGCCAACGAGGTCGCGGTGGCCGCCTTCCTGGGCCGCCGGCTGAACTTTGCCGGCATCGCCGGAGTCATTGAGAGCGTGTTGCAGCAGCACGAGACGAGGCCGGTGACGACGCTGGCGGACGCACTGGCCGCGGATGCCTGGGCGCGCGAGCGCGCCCAGGCTGCGCTCGCGACACCGCGGGCGGCCGGCGCATGAGCCTCGCCATCCTCGTCTCGCTCGCGGCATTCGTGGTCGCGATCGGCGTGCTGGTCTCGGTGCACGAGTTCGGCCATTACTGGGTTGCGCGCCGCCTCGGCTTCAAGGTGCTGCGCTACTCGATCGGCTTCGGCAAGCCCCTGTGGATGCGCCACGGCCGGGATCGGGACCGAATCGAGTACGTGCTCGCGGCCATCCCGCTCGGCGGCTACGTCCGCCTGCTCGACGAGCGCGAAGGGCCGCTGCCGCCGGGCGAGGAGCACCGCGCCTTCAACCGGCGCCCGCCGGTGGCGCGCATCGCGGTGCTGCTCGCCGGGCCCGCGGCCAATTTCCTGTTTGCGATCCTCGCGTACTGGCTGCTGTTCATCCAGGGCGTGCCGGGGCTCAAGCCGGTGGTCGGCGACGTGGCGCCCGGCACGTTCGCGGCGGAGGCGGGCCTCGCCCCGGAGGACGAGATCCTGCGCGTCGCGGGCGAACCGGCGCCCACCCGCCAGGCGGCGGTGCTCGCGATGCTCGAGCAGATCGTGGACCGGGGGCAGGTGGCGCTCGAGGTGCGGGGTGCGGACGGGGGCCTGCGCCGCGTCGAACTCTCGGTGCCGGAATCCGAACGACGCGCGCTGACCGAGCCCGGCATCCTGATGCAGGGCCTGGGCTTCTCGTTCTGGTATCCGCCGCAGCCGGTCGTCGTCGCGGAGCTGACGGCCGGCGAGCCGGCAGAGGCCGCCGGCATCCGCGCGGGCGACCGCATCGTCGAGGTGGACGGCATCGCGGTCGCGGACTACGCCGCCTTCGTGACGCTCATCCGCGCGCGGCCGGGCCAGGACACCCGCATCGTCGCCCTGCGCGACGGCGCGAGGGTCGCGTTCGACCTGGTGCCGCGCGCCGTGGTGGAGGACGGCAAGACCATCGGCCGCATCGGGCTCGGCGCGGCGCGCGACGCGGGCGCGGGCTTCCCGGCGCCCATGCAGACGGTCGAGCGCTACGGGCCTGTCGCGGCGATCGCGCCCGCCGTGCGCGAGACCTGGCACAAGACCGCGCTCACGCTGCGCTTCCTGTGGCGCATGGCGACGGGCGACGTGTCCACGAAGAACATCTCGGGCCCGATCAACATCGCCCAGTACGCCGGCATCACCGCCACGGAGGGATTCGTCTACTATCTCGGCTTCCTGGCGCTCGTGTCCATCTCGCTCGCCGTGCTGAACCTGCTGCCGGTGCCCGTGCTGGACGGCGGCCAGATCGCCTTCCAGCTGGCGGAGATGGCGAAAGGCGCACCGCTCTCCCTGCAGGCGCAGGTGATCGGGCAGAAGGTCGGCATCGCGATGCTGGTGGCGCTCATGGGATTCGCGTTCTACAACGACATCACGCGGCTCTTCGGCTGAGCGCGGGGGACCGGCGGAACATGCTTCGACGGCTGATCGGCGGCATCCTCCTCGCGCACGCGGCGGGCGCGTTCGCCCAGGACGCCGGGTTCGTCGTCGGCGACATCCGCGTGGAGGGCCTGCAGCGCATCTCGGAGGGCACGGTCTACAACTACCTGCCCGTGAACATCGGCGACCGTCTCGATGCGCGCCGCATCCAGGAGGCGATCCGGGCGCTGTTCGGGACCGGCTTCTTCAGCGACGTGGAGCTGCGGCGCGACGGCGGCACGCTGGTGGTGGTCGTGCTCGAGCGGCCCTCGATCGAGAGCTTCGAGATCACCGGCAACAAGGACATCAAGACCGAGGACCTGCAGAAGTCGCTGCGATCGGTCGGGCTCGCGACCGGCAAGACCTTCGACCGCTCGGTGCTCGAGGAGGTGCGGAGCTACCTGACGGACCAGTACTTCAGCCGCGGCAAGTACGCGGTGCGCATCGATCCGAAGGTCGAGGAGGTGCCCGGCAACAAGGTCCGGATCCGCATCGAAGTGGTCGAGGGCAAGCGCGCACGCATCCGCCAGATCAACGTGGTCGGCAATGCGGCGTACGACGATGAGGAGCTGCTGGACGCCTTCGAGCTGCGCACGCCGGGGTGGCTGTCCTGGTACAAGCAGGACGACCGCTATTCCCGCGAGTCGCTGCAGGGCGACATCGAGAAGCTGCAGTCCTTCTACCAGGACCGCGGCTACGCCAACTTCGAGGTGGAGTCCACGCAGGTCGCGATCGCGCCGGAGAAGGACGACATCTTCATCACGATCAACGTGCGCGAGGGCGACGTCTACAAGGTCGGCGAGGTGAAGCTCGCGGGAACCATGAAGGTGCCCGAGGAGGAGCTGCGGCGCCTGCTGCAGGTGCAGACCGGTCAGACCTACTCCCGCAACCTGATCACGCAGAGCCAGGAGCTCCTGTCCTACCGCCTTGGCGTGGAGGGCTACGCCTTCGCCAAGATCGACCCGGTGCCGCGGGCGAACGAGGAGACGAAGACCGTCGACCTGACGTTCTTCGTGGACGCGGGCAACCGCGCCTACGTGCGCCGCATCAACTTCATCAACACGAGCGCGATCGACGACGAGGTGCTGCGTCGCGAGATGCGCCAGATGGAGGGCTCCTATCTCTCCAATGCGCTGCTGGAGCGGTCCCGGGAGCGGCTGCAGCGGCTGCCGTACATCGAGAAGGTCGAGTTCGAGACCCGGCCGGTGACCGGAACGCCGGACCTCGTCGACGTCGACTTCGACGTCAAGGAGGGCCTGCCGGGCCAGTTCAGCGGGGGCATCGGCTATTCGGAATCGCAGTCCTTCATCCTGAATGGCAGCTTCGTGCACTCCAACTTCATGGGATCGGGCGAGCGCCTCGCGGTGGAACTGCTCTCGGGCCGGTACTCGCAGTCGTACAGCGTGTCGCACACGGACCCCTACACCAACGTGGACGGGCTGTCGCGCACGGTCGGGTTGCAGTTCCGGGACATCACGCAGTACGTGTCGGCGGCGTCCGATTTCTCGACCACGACCATGTCGGGGTCCTACGAGCTCGGCTACCCGATCACGGAATTCCAGGGCCTGCGTTTCGGCGTGGTCGCCCAGCAGTCGGACCTGATCGTGAACCCGGGCGGGAGCGCGCCCGAGGCGGTCGTCTGGGTGCGGAACAACGGCAATCCGTACACGCGCCAGGTCGAGAACGAGATTCCGGACGGCGACGACGAGGACACCGACCCGGACATCATCATCACGACGCTGTTTGGCACGAAATTCAATACCTACGAGCTCGTGGCGACGTGGTTCTACGACTCGCGTAACCGCGCGATCTTCGCCGACCGCGGCCGGCGGCACGTGCTGTCGCTGTCCGCCACCGCGCCGGGCAGCGAGGTGGACTATTTCGTCGTCAACTACGACTACCTGCAGCTCATCCCGCTGTGGAGGCAATGGACGGTCGCGCTCTCGGCGGAGATCGGCTACGGCGACGCGATCGGTGGCAAGACCACGGCGTTGCCGCCCTACCGCCAGTTCTTCGCCGGCGGGCCCGAGTCGGTGCGCGGCTTCACGGAGAGCCGCCTCGGCCCGAAGGACGGCTTCGGCAACCCCTATGGCGGAAACCTGAAAGTGATCGGCCGCGCCGAGGTCCTGTTCCCGGTGCCGGACAAGTGGCGCGCGAGCACGCGCATCAGCGCGTTCTTCGACATCGGCAACGTGTTCTCGCAGGGCATGGGCATCCGATTCGTGGGCCGGGACGGCGTGACGCCCGTGGACTACGAGTTCGATTACAATGAGCTCAAGCAGTCGGCCGGCATCGCCGTGCAGTGGATGGCCCCGCTCGGCATCTTCCGCTTCAGCTACGGCATCCCGCTGAACGAGTTCAAGGGCGACGGCATCCGCTATGGGGACGAAGTCGAGCGATTCCAGTTCTCCATCGGTTCCGCATTCTGACATCCGAGGCAAGATGAGCATCATGACCAGGCATTCGATGACGGGCGCGCTCGTGCTCGCCGCCGCGCTCGCGGCGCCGGGAGTCGCGGGCGCCGCCGAGGTGAAGATCGGCTACATCAACTTCGGGCGCCTGCTCGAGGAGTCGCCGCAGGCCAGGGCCGCGCAGCAGGCGCTGGAGGGCGAGTTCCTGCCCCGCCAGCGCGATGTCGCGGCGCAGCAGAAGTCGCTCGAGGAGAAGCGTGACAAGCTGAAGCGCGAAGCCGCCGTGATGTCCGAGGCCGACCGCATCCGGTCCGAGCGCGAGGTGCGCGACCTCGAGCTCAGCGTCCAGCGCCGCTTCAACGAGCTGCAGGAGGACCTGAACCTGCGGCGCAACGAGGAGATCGGCCGCATGCAGCGGGCGCTGCTGCAGGAAGTCCAGGCCTACGCGCGCGCCAACGGCTACCAGCTCGTGGTCAGCGAAGGCGTGCTGTTCGCGGCGGAGGCGGTCGACATCACCCCGCAGGTGGTCGCGCAGCTCAAGGCCAAGGCGCCGCCCGCGCCCGCCACGCCGCCCAGGACCTGAGCCCGGAGCGCGCCAGAGCCGGCATGGCCACCACGCTCGGCGAGATTGCGGTCCGTTTCGGGCTCGAACTCGCCGGCGATCCGGCGCAGGCGGTGCACGGCGTGGCGGCGCTCGCCACGGCCGCGCCCGGCACGCTGACCTTCTGCACCGGCCCGAAGCACCGCCGCGACCTCGCCGCGACGAAAGCGGCGGCCGTGGTATTGCCGCGCGAGATGGCCGCCCTGTGCCC
>DATBLN010000048.1:0-1822 GCA_036555345.1 Steroidobacteraceae bacterium | reverse complement strand
CGATGCCGAGCGCGCCGCGCTCGCTGTGCTCGCAGATGAGGGTGACGCTGTGCGAGAAGTTGGGATCCGCGAGCGAGGGCATCGCGACCAGGAGCTGGTTGTTCAGGTAGGCGCCGGCCACGGCCCTAGTATCGGCCCCGTCGCCCCGCGGGTCAAAGCAGTCCGCGCGCGCCGGGCGGCCCGGACTTAATCCGGGGCCGGGATCTCGATCGTGGAACCGGCGAGACGCCCGCCGACGAACTGCCATTCGTAGGCGAAGCGCAGTACGTCATGGCGGCCGGCGAGCTCCGCGGGAAATGCCTCGAATGGCGCCGCGAGCTTCAGGATCTCGAGCGCCGCCTGGTCGAGTTCGGCGTGGCCGCTCGAGCGCTGCACGCCGGCGCGGACCAGCCCGCCGCCGCTGGCGAGCACCACCTCGATCACCGGGTTGCCGGAGAGGTGGCGGCGCCGCGCCTCGTTCGGGAAGTGCAGCGTGCCGACCTGCTCGATCCGCCGCTTCCAGGCATCGAGGTACAGCGCGACTTCCGAGGTGCGGGTGCTCGGCGTGACGAGGAGCTCGCGCCGGGCGGCGCCCTTGAGCTCGAGCTCCTGCGCGTCGTCGGCGCCCGCGAACGGCGACGGCACGCCCGCCAGCATCTCGCGCGGCAGCGACGGCAGCGAGAGCGCGTCCGGTTCGCCTTCCACGGCGAAGCGGTCGCCCGCCGGTCGCGCGAGCAGCCTCGGGTCCCCGCCGCGCGCCGCGTCGGCGACCGGCTGGTCGCGGCCCCCACGGGCGTCGCCGGGCACGTCCTCGGGCGCCTCGCCCGCGCGCGGCTGCTGCGTCCTCGCGGTGGCGGGGTTGCCGGCGCCCTGCTGGGTGCGCTCCGCCAGGTAGCTCGCGCGCTCGTTGTCCGCGGATTCCGGCAGCGAGCTCGGCGTGAGCAGCACCTCGAGCGTCGGCACGGCCCCCGCGTCCCTTTCCGGCGGCGCGAAGGTGATGCCGAGGATGACGATCAGGTGGAAGAGCCCCGCCAGGAACAGCGTGACGGTCAGCCGGTCCCGGACCGCGACGCTCGAGGCGCGGATGACTTCCGCGGCACTCACGGGCGCGCCAGGCGCCCGAGCACGGCGTCGATCAGGCGGTCCGCGATGTCGTCGCCGAACTGCGCCTCGAGTTCGCGGATGCCGGTCGGGCTCGTCACGTTGATCTCGGTGACGAAGCCGCCAATGACGTCGAGCCCCACGAACAGCATGCCGCGCTCGCGCATCACCGGGCCGATGCGCGAGGCCAGCCAGCGCTCGCGGTCGGTGAAGTCGCGTCCGACGCCCTTGGCGCCCGCCGCGAGGTTGCCGCGGTGGTCGGTGGGGCCCGGGATGCGGGCGAGCGCGTGCCCGGCGGGCTCGCCGTCCACCAGCAGGATGCGCGCATCGCCGGTCTCGGTGACCTCCGGCAGGTAGCGCTGCACCATCGCGTAGCGCTGCCCGTAGCCGGTCAGCGTCTCGAACACGACGCGGGCGTTCTTGTCGCCGGTCGCGACGACGAAGATCGAGCGTCCGCCCATGCTCTCGAGCGGCTTGCAGACGATGCGGCCGTGCTCCGCGAGGAAGGCCTGCATCGCCTCCATGTCGCGCGTGATCAGGGTCGGCGCGCAGCAGTCCGGGAACCAGGCCGTGTAGACCTTCTCGTTCATGTCCCGGAGGCCCTGCGGCCGGTTCACGACCAGCACGCCCTCGGCCTCGGCGCGCTCGAGCAGGTAGGTCGTATAGATGTACTCGGTGTCGAATGGCGGGTCCTTGCGCATCAGCACCGCGCCGATGCCGGCGAGCGGCCGCACCACGGGCG
>DATBLN010000032.1:0-2188 GCA_036555345.1 Steroidobacteraceae bacterium | reverse complement strand
GCAGGGCGCCGACTGGGAGCGCTCTCTCGAGCGGTGGCGAGCGCTCCCCGGCGATCCAGGCTGCGCCTTCGACCGGGAAATCTCCTTCGACGCCACGACGGTCGAGCCGATGATCAGCTACGGCACGAATCCCGGCATGGTGATCCCGGTCAACGGGCGCGTGCCCGCCGCGGGTGATGATTCCTTCCACAAGGCGCTGCGTTACATGGGCTTCGAGCCCGGCGAGGCGCTCGCCGGCAAGCCCGTGGACCTCGTGTTCCTCGGCAGCTGCACCAACGCACGGCTCTCGGATCTGCGCGTCGCGGCCTCGATGCTGAAGGGCCGGCGCATCGCCGAACGCGTGCGCATGCTGGTCGTGCCGGGCTCGCAGCAGGTGAAACAGGCGGCGGAAGCGGAAGGCCTGCACCGCGTGTTCACGGACGCGGGCGCCGAATGGCGCGAGTCCGGCTGCTCCATGTGCGTCGGCATCAACGGCGACACCGCGGCGCCCGGGCGCTACGTCGTGAGCACGAGCAACCGCAACTTCGAGGGACGCCAGGGGCAGGGCGCGAGGACCCTGCTCGCGAGCCCTGCCACCGCGGCGGCCGCTGCCATCACCGGGCGCATCACCGACCCGCGCGAGTTCGCGGCATGAGCGGGCAGGGCCCATCGGGCGGCCAGGGCAGGGGCGGCGTGCGCGTGATCCGTTCGCGCACGATGGTGCTGCCCGTCGCGGACGTGGACACGGACCAGATCGTGCCGGCGCGATTCCTGACGACGACCTCGCGCGAGGGCCTCGGCCGGGCGCTCTTCGCCGACTGGCGCTACGACGCGGCGGGCGCGCCGCGACCGGACTTCTTCCTGAACCGGCCGGAGGCGGCGGGCTGCGGCATCCTGGTCGCCGGGCCCAACTTCGGCTGCGGCTCCTCGCGCGAGCACGCGGCCTGGGCGCTGCTCGATGCCGGCATCCGCGCCGTCATCAGCACCTCAATCGCCGACATCTTCTTCAGCAACGCGCTCAAGAACGGGCTGGTGCCGGCACGCGCGGATGCCGCGACCTGCGCGTGGCTGCTCGCCCACGGCGGGGCCGAGGTGGAAGTGGACGTGGCGCAGGGTGTCATCCGCCTGCCCGACGGCCGGGAGTCCGGCTTCGCGCTCGATCCGTTCGCGCGCCACTGCCTGGTGCAGGGGGTGGACGAGCTGGGTTACCTGCTGTCGCGGCTGCCGGACATCGAGGCCTGGGAGCGAACCCGTTGATTTGACGAGCGATTCCGCCGCCTGGAGCGCGGCGTACGCACAAATCCTCACAGGATTCTGTCTCCCACGCGTCGTACCCTCTCCCCAGAATTACGCGTATGGAATGGCTCGCACTCACGCTCTCGATCGTCCTGGGCATCTACCTGCTCGCCGCGCTGCTCTGGCCGGAGCGTTTCGAATGATCGCGCAGGTCCCCTGGCTCACGCCCGCGATCGTCAGGGCCGCGATTCGCGACGCGTTCCTGAAGCTGGACCCGCGCGTCCAGGTCAGGAACCCCGTCATGTTCGTCGTGCTGATCGGCAGCGTGCTCACCACGCTGATCGGCATCGGCGCGGCTGCCGGGCAGTTCGCGGGCGAGGGGCGTGCGGGCTTCATCCTGGCGATCTCCGCCTGGCTGTGGCTCACCGTGCTGTTCGCGAACTTCGCCGAGGCGGTCGCGGAAGGCCGCGGCAAGGCGCAGGCGGCGACGCTGCGCTCGATGCGCCGCCACGTGCAAGCGAAGCGGCTGGCCGGGAACCTGCGGCACGACTACCACGCCGTCGAGGCCTCCGAACTCAAGCGCGACGACCTCGTGCTGGTGCAGGCCGGCGACATCATCCCGGCGGACGGCGAGGTCATCGAGGGCGTCGCCTCGGTCAACGAGAGCGCGGTCACCGGGGAGTCGGCGCCCGTGCTGCGCGAGGCCGGCGGCGACTTCTCCTCCGTGACCGGCGGCACGCGCGTGCTGTCCGACTGGCTGGTGGTGCGCGTGACGAGCCGCGAGGGCGAGGGCTTCCTCGACCGCATGATCGCGATGGTCGAGGGCGCGAAACGCCGGCGCACGCCGAACGAGATCGCGCTCGCCATCCTGCTCGCGATGCTGACGCTCGTGTTCCTGCTGGCGACCGTGACGCTCGCGCCGTTCTCGGATTACGCCGTGACCTCGAGCGGCCAGGGCACGCCGGCAACGACC
>DATBLN010000010.1:0-3611 GCA_036555345.1 Steroidobacteraceae bacterium | reverse complement strand
GTCGTATCTCGCCGCCACCCCCGAGTTCTTCGACCGCAACGCGCAGCTGCTCGCGAAGATCCGCCTGCCGGACACCCGCGGCGGCGGCACGACGGTCTCGCTGCTCGAGCGCCAGGTCGAGGTGCTGCGCGAGCGCAACCGCCAGCTCGAGCACAAGGTCAAGGAGTTCGTGGAAGTCGCGCGCGACAACGATGCGCTCGGCGCCCGCGTGCTCTCGATGGCGCGACGGCTGATCGGCGCGCAGGGCCGCGCGGGCGTGATCACGGCCATCGAATCGGCGCTGCGCGAGGAATTTGATGCCGGCCAGTCCGTGCTGGTGCTGACGCCGGTGGCGGCGCCCGCGGGCGTGGCCGAAAGCCGGTTCCTGCGCGTGGTCGCCTCGGACGCGCCGGAGCTCAAGGGCTTCGAGAGCCTGTTCAGCTCCGGCAAGCCGCGCTGCGGGCAACTGCGCGATTCGCAGCGGGAATTCCTGTTCGGCGGCGATGCCGGCTCGGTGGGCTCGGTCGCCCTCGTGCCGCTCGGCGCCAAGGGCAGCCTGGGCCTGCTCGCCTGCGGCTCGCCCGACGCGCACCGCTTCAACCCGACGATGAGCACGGATTTCCTCGCGCACATCGGGGAGCTCATCGCCTCCGCCCTCGCCAGGGACTGATGCAGGCGGCCGCCGTCGGCTGGATCGGCCGCTACCTGGGCCACCTGCGGACCGAGCGCCGGCTCTCGCCCCACACGGAATCAAACTACCGCCGCGACCTCGAGGCGCTCGTCGCGTACTGCGACCGCGAGGGCATCGCCGCCTGGAAGAAGCTCGACAACTTCCACATCCGCAGCTTCGCCGCGCGCGAGCATCGCGATGGCCTGGGGCCGCGCAGCGTGCAGCGGCGGCTCTCGGCGCTGCGTGGATTCTTCAACTACCTGATCCGCGAGCGCGTGATCGAGGCGAACCCGGCCGCCGACATCCGCGCGCCCAAGGCGCCGAAGCGGCTGCCCAAGACGCTCGACGTGGACCAGGTCGCGAGCCTGCTCGAGCGGCGCGCGCCGGATCCGCTCTCGCGCCGCGATCTCGCGATGATGGAGCTGCTCTATTCCTCCGGCCTGCGGCTCGCGGAACTCGCCTCGCTCGACGTCAGCGACCTCGACCTCGCGGATCGCACCGTGCGCGTGACCGGCAAGGGCTCGAAGACGCGCATCCTTCCGGTGGGCAAGCAGGCGGCCGCTGCACTGCGGGCCTGGCTCAACGACCGTGCGGCGCTCGCAAGGGGCGGCAGCTCCGCGCTCTTCGTCGGTGGGAGTGGCCGGCGCCTCGGCGCGCGCGCGATCCAGCGCCGCATCGGCCGCTGGGCGACGGCATCGGGTCTCGGCGTCCCGGTGCACCCGCACCTGTTCCGCCATTCCTTCGCCACGCACCTGC
Source organism: Steroidobacteraceae bacterium (assembly GCA_036555345.1). Lineage (GTDB taxonomy): Bacteria > Pseudomonadota > Gammaproteobacteria > Steroidobacterales > Steroidobacteraceae > SCUD01. The sequence goes on along the minus strand of DATBLN010000010.1, from coordinate 2,206 downwards.
TCGAGTCCAGTCGCGACCTGCGCGGGGTGCAGGAACTTCTCGGCCACGCCGACATCAGTACCACGCAGGTGTACACGCACCTTGATTTCCAGCACCTGGCCCGCATCTACGACGAATCTCACCCGCGCGCAAGGCGGCGCAAGTAGCTGATCTCCATGACGAATCCCGGTTTCGATCCCCACGGCACGACGATTCTCTCGGTCCGGCGCGGGAAGCAGGTCGCCATGGGCGGCGACGGACAGGTGACGCTCGGCAACACCATCGTCAAGGGCAACGCGAAGAAAGTGCGCCGGCTGTACGGGGACAAGGTGCTCGCGGGCTTCGCCGGCGGCACGGCGGACGCCTTCACGCTGTTCGAGCGCTTCGAGGGCAAGCTCGAGAAATACGGCAACCTGACGCGCGCCGCGATCGAGCTCGCCAAGGACTGGCGCGCGGACCGGGCGCTGCGCCGGCTCGAGGCGCTGCTGTGCGTCGCCGACGCGCAGTCGTCCTTCATGGTCTCCGGCAACGGCGACGTGATCGAGCCCGAGGAATCCATCATGGCGATCGGCTCGGGCGGCCCGTTCGCGCTCGCGGCGGCGCGCGCGCTGGTCGCCAACACGAGCCTCTCCGCGCGCGAAGTCGTGGAGCGCTCGCTCGCGATCGCCGCCGACATCTGCATCTACACCAACCGCAATGCCGTCATAGAAGAAATCTCCGGGGGCTGACGTGGAGACCATGACCCCCCGCGAGATCGTCCAGGAGCTGGACAAGCACATCGTCGGCCAGTCGGCCGCCAAGCGCTCGGTCGCGATCGCGCTCAGGAACCGCTGGCGGCGCATGCAGGTCGCGGAACCGCTGCGCCAGGAGATCACGCCCAAGAACATCCTGATGATCGGCCCGACCGGGGTCGGCAAGACCGAGATCGCGCGCCGCCTGGCCCGGCTCGCCCGCGCGCCCTTCATCAAGGTCGAGGCGACCAAGTTCACCGAGGTCGGCTATGTCGGCCGCGAAGTGGACTCCATCGTCAAGGAGCTGGTGGACGTCGCGGTGAAGCAGACGCGCGAGGAGGAGATGGCGAAGGTCCGCCCGCGCGCGACGGATGCGGCGGAGGAGCGCGTGCTCGATGCGCTGCTGCCGCGGCCGCGCGCGCCCGGCCTGCCTCCCGACACGCAGGGCGACGAGACCCGGCAGAAGTTCCGCAAGTTGCTGCGCGAGGGCAGGCTCGACGATCGCGAGATCGACATCGAGATGCGAGCCATCCCGGTCAATCTCGAGATCGCCGGGCCTCCCGGCATGGAGGAGATGACGCAGCAGCTGCAGCAGATGTTCCAGGGGCTCGGCGGCCGCACCCGCGCGAAGAAGATGCGCATCCGCGAGGCGTTGAAGGCGCTCACGGAGGAAGAAGCCTCGAAGATGGTGAACGAGGAAGAGCTGCGGACCCGCGCGCTTTCCAGCGCCGAGCAGAATGGCATCGTCTTCATCGACGAGATCGACAAGATCTGCCGCCGCAGCGAGGCCATGGTCGGCGCCGATGTCTCGCGCGAGGGCGTGCAGCGCGACCTGCTGCCGCTCGTCGAGGGCTGCACGGTCAGCACCAAGTACGGCATGGTCAGGACCGACCACGTCCTCTTCATCGCCTCGGGCGCTTTCCACACGGCCAAGCCCTCGGACCTGATCCCCGAGCTGCAGGGCCGGCTGCCGATCCGCGTGGAGCTCGACGCGCTCTCGGTCGGCGATTTCGAGCGCATCCTCTCGGAGCCCGACGCGTCGCTGTGCGCGCAGTACGCCGCGCTCCTCGAGACCGAGGGCGTCACGCTCCAGTTCACGAAGGACGGCATCCGGCGCATCGCCGAGATCGCCTGGTCCGTGAACGAGCGCACCGAGAACATCGGCGCGCGCCGGCTGCACACCGTGATGGAGCGCCTGCTCGAACAGGCTTCCTTCGAGGCCGCGGACAGGGGCGGCACGACCATCCTGGTGGACGCCGCGTTCGTGGACGGGCACCTGGCGGCGCTCGCGAAGGACGAGGACCTCTCGCGATACATCCTCTAGCGGACGCCCGGCGCCACGCGCTGTAGTAGTGTGTGCCCATGCAGGCGCCCTCCGAGATCACCGTCCGCAGGAAGAGCCGCGTGGTCGTCGTCGCCTGGCCTGACGGCACGCGCTACGAGCTGCCATTCGAGTACCTGCGCGTGTACTCGCCCTCCGCCGAGATCCGCGGCCA
>DATBLN010000005.1:0-10536 GCA_036555345.1 Steroidobacteraceae bacterium | reverse complement strand
GCGGTCGCAGGTGCGCCTGTTCGTGCGGCGCGACGTGTTCCGCCGCTTCTACTCCTGCCTCGTCTTCGTGCCGCGCGACCGCTACAACACGCAGGCGCGCCGCCGCATCGAGGCGCTCGTCCGCGAGGCGTTCGGCGGGCTCGCGATCGAGTCGCAGGTGCAGCTGTCCGAGTCCGTGCTCGCGCGCCTGCACCTGCTCGTGCGCACGCCGCCCGACCGCGACGCCGGGGTGGACGCCGTCGTGCTCGAGCGCCAGATCGCCGAGGCGGTGCGCACCTGGCAGGACCGGCTGCGCGACGCGCTGGCCGAGGCATTCGGCGAGGCGGAGGCGCTCAGGCTCGACCGCACCTGGGGACCGGCGTTCCCGGCCTCCTACCAGGAGGACACGCCCTGCGACGCCGCGGTGGACGACGTGGCCTGCCTCGAGGCGCTCGTCGCCGAGCCGTCCGGACTGCGCATGGCGCTGTACCGCGAGGCGGGGCAGCCGGCGCACAAGGTCCAGTTCAAGCTGTTCCGGCGGGAGCGGCCGATCCCGATCTCCGACGTGCTGCCGACGATCGAGAATCTCGGCCTCAAGCTCATCAGCGAGCGCCCGTACGAGGTCGAGGCCGCCGGCTGCAGCTGCTGGATCCAGGATTTCGAGCTCGAACATCCGCGCGGCGTCGCGATCGACCTTGCGACCGACGGCCCGCGCTTCAAGACCACGTTCGCGAACGTGTGGCTCGGCAATGCCGACAACGACGGCTTCAACCGCCTCGTGCTGGCCGCGGACCTCACCTGGCGCGAGGCCACCGTGCTGCGCACCTACGCGCGCTGGTTCGTGCAGCTCGGCCTGCCGCTGTCGCAGGCCTACATGGAGGAGGCGCTCGCCAGCAACGCCGCCGCCGCGGGCAGGCTGCTGCGGCTGTTCCTGTCCCGCTTCGACCCGGCGCTGGCCGCGCCCGCGCGCCGGCGCGCGGAGGCCGCCCAGCGCCGCGCGCTCGACCGCCTGCTCGCGGGCGTCACGCGCATCGACGACGACCGCATCCTGCGCGCGTTCCTCGCGGCCATCGACGCGACGCTGCGGACCAACTATTTCCAGGCAGGCCACGACGGCTCGCCCAAGCCCTACCTCTCGCTGAAGCTCGACCCGCGCCGCGTCGCCGAGGTGCCGGCGCCGAAGCCGATGTTCGAGATCTTCGTGCACTCGCCGCGCGTCGAGGGCGTGCACCTGCGCATGGGCCGGGTCGCGCGCGGCGGGCTGCGCTGGTCCGACCGGCGCGAGGACTTCCGCACCGAGATCCTGGGCCTGATGAAGGCGCAGAACGTCAAGAACACCGTGATCGTGCCGGTCGGCGCCAAGGGCGGCTTCGTGCCGCGGCGGCTGCCCGCCGGCCGCGACGAGGCCCAGGCCGAGGGCACCGAGTGCTACCGCACCTTCATCCGCGCGCTGCTCGACGTCACCGACAATGTCGTGGCCGGCAGGGTCGTGCCGCCGCCCGCGGTCGTGCGGCAGGACGGCGACGATCCGTACCTCGTCGTCGCGGCGGACAAGGGCACCGCGAAATTCTCCGACGTCGCGAATGGCATCTCGCAGCAGTACGGCTTCTGGCTCGACGACGCATTCGCCTCCGGCGGCTCGGCGGGCTACGACCACAAGGAGATGGGCATCACGGCGCGCGGCGGCTGGGAATCGGTGCGCCGCCACTTCCGCGAGCTCGGCCTCGACACGCAGGCGCAGGACTTCACGGTCGCGGGCATCGGCGACATGTCGGGCGACGTGTTCGGCAATGCGATGCTCCTGTCCCCGCACATCCGCCTGCTCGCGGCCTTCGACCACCGCCACATCTTCCTCGACCCGTCGCCGGACGCGGCGCGGAGCTTCGTCGAGCGCCGGCGCATCTACGGCCTGCCGCGATCGAGCTGGGACGACTACGACCGGCGCCTGCTGTCGAAGGGCGGCGGCGTGCACTCGCGCCAGAGCAAGTCGCTCGTGCTCACGCCCGAGGCGCGCGCGATGCTCGGCATCGACGCCGCGGCCGCCTCGCCGAACGAGGTCATGCGCGCGATCCTGCGGATGCCCGTGGACCTCCTGTGGAACGGCGGCATCGGCACCTGGGTCAAGTCCTCCGACGAGACGCATGCCGAGATCGGCGACCGCGCCAACGACGCGGTGCGGGTCAACGGCCGCGAGCTGCGCTGCCGGGTCGTCGGCGAGGGCGGCAACCTCGGCTTCTCGCAGCGCGGCCGCATCGAGTACGCGATGGCCGGCGGGCGCATGAACACCGATTTCATCGACAACTCCGCGGGCGTCAACTGCTCGGACGTCGAGGTCAACCTCAAGATCCTGTTCAGCCGCCTCATGGAGTCCGGGAAGATCACGCGCGGCGCGCGCAACCGCCTGCTCGCCAGCATGACCGGCGAGGTCGCGGCGCTCGTGCTGCGCAACAACTACCTGCAGTGCCTCGCCATCTCCGGGCTGCAGTCGCGCTCGCGCGAGCGCATCTTCGAGCTCGGCCACGTGATCCGCGCGCTCGAGCGCTCGGGCACGCTCGACCGCGCGCTCGAAGCACTGCCCGCCGACGACGAGATCGCCGAGCGCCACCGCAATGGCCTGGGCCTGACGCGCCCCGAGCTCTCGATGCTGCTGTCGTACTCGAAGATCTGGCTGTCCGCGAAGCTGCTCGAGTCGGACATCGCCTCGGATCCCTACCTCGGCGCCGAGGTCACCCGCTACTTCCCGAAGCCGGTGCAGCGGCGCTGGCCGCGCGAGATCCAGCAGCACTCGCTGCGCCGCGAGATCATCGTGACCGCGACCACCAACAGCCTCGTCAACCGCATGGGGCCGGTGTTCGCGATCCGCACGCAGGAGGACACGGGCGCCGACATCGGCAGCATCGCGCGCGCGTTCACGATCGCGCGCGAGATCACGGGGATGCGCGACCTGTGGGCGGACATCGAGGCGCTCGATGACCAGGTGCCGGCCGCGCTGCAGTACGACATGGGCCACGAGACGGTGCGGCTGCTGCGGCCGCTCACCTACTGGGTGCTGCGCCAGCTCGGGCGCGACCTCGGCATCGAGCGCGCGGTCTCGCGGCTGCGCCCGGGCCTGCGCGAGCTGGCCGCCGAACTGCCGTCCGTGATCGGGGGCATCGAGGCCGAGCGCTACGAGCGCGAGCTGGCGCGGTTCTCGGCGCCGGGCGTGCCGGCCTCCGTCGCGCGGCGCGTCGCCAGCCTCGGCGCCATGCACTCCGGCGTCGACATCGTCGAGGTCGCGCTCGCGCGCCGCGCCCCGATCCGCCACGCCGCGCGCGTGTACTTCGGCCTCGGCGCCGCGATCGGGCTCGACTGGATCCGCGGCCAGATCGAGCGGCTTGCGGTCGAGGGCCACTGGCAGGCGCTCGCGCGCGGCACGCTGCGGGAGGACGCCTATTCGCTGCAGCGGCGCCTCTGCGAGCGCATCCTCGCGAAGGGCCGGCGCGGCGACCCGGCCGCGGCGGTCGAGGCCTGGCTCGCGGGCGCCGGCGCCGCGGCGGACGGCGTGCGCCGCGCGGTGCAGGAGATGCGCACCACCGGCGCCGCGGACTTCCCGACGCTGTCGGTCGCGCTGCAGGCCGTCCGGCGCCTCGCCGAGCGCTGAGGCCGCGGCATGGCCGGCAAGCTCGTGCTCGTGCGCCACGGCCAGAGCACCTGGAACCTCGAAAACCTGTTCACCGGCTGGACCGACGTGGACCTGACGCCACAGGGCGCGGCCGAGGCGCGCGCCGCCGGCGCACTGCTGCGCGACGGCGGCTTCGACTTCGACGTCGCCTTCACCTCGGTACTCAAGCGCGCGATCCGCACGCTCTGGATCATGCAGGACGAGATGGACCGCATGTGGGTCGCGGTCGAGCGCGACTGGCGGCTGAACGAGCGGCATTACGGCGCGCTGCAGGGGCTCGACAAGGCCGCGACCAGCGCGAAGTACGGCGCGGACCAGGTCAGGACCTGGCGGCGCAGCTACGACGTGTCCCCGCCCCCGCTCGCGGCCGACGACCCGCGCCACCCGAGGTTCGACCCGCGCTACCGGCGCGTGGATCCCGCGCTCCTGCCCGCGACCGAGTCGCTGAAGGACACGCTGGCGCGCGTCCTGCCCTGCTGGCGCGAGCGCATCGCGCCCGCGCTGGCGGCGGGCCAGGACGCGCTGGTCGTCGCGCACGGCAACAGCCTGCGGGCGATGGTCAAGATGCTGGACGGCATGAGCGACGCGGAGATCGTCGGGTTCAACATCCCGACCGGCGTGCCGATCCTGTACGAGCTCGACGGGCGCCAGCGACCGCTGGCGCCGCGCCGCTTCCTCGGCGATCCCGCCGCGATCGAGGCGGCGGCCGCCGCCGTCGCGCGGCAGGCCGAGGCGCGCTGAGTCCGTTACTCGTCGGGGGCGACCTCGACCTCGATGCCGGCGAGCGATTCCTCGAACGGAATCTGGCAGGACAGCCGCGATCCCCGCGGCCGGTAGCTCTCGAGCTCCTGCAGGATCTCCTTCTCGTCGCCCTGCATCGGCGGCAGCCGGTCGAGCCAGGGCTCGGCCACCCAGACGTGGCAGGTCGCGCAGGAGCACATGCCGCCGCAGATCGCCGCGACGCCCCAGTCGAACTCGCGCAGCGTCTCCATCAGGCTGACGCCGGCGCGGGCGGCGACCCGGTGCACGCCGCCGTCGCGATCCGTGACGATGATTTCGCTCATGGGCCGCGCATCTTGCGCGAAGCGGCCGCCGCCCTGCAACCGCTCAGGCCAGCAGCCGCGCGGCGAGTCGCGCCTGCAGCGCCGGTTCCGGCGCGAGCCCCTCGAGGCCGGCCACCGCGTTCCAGCCGAACCACAGGCAGTCGAATATCCAGCCGAGCGTTGCCACGCGCGCGCGGAGCGGCGCGTCGTCCGTCCCGTAGCCGGCGAGGAGTGCATCGGTCTCGCGCGGCCCGAGGTCGTGGTAGCGGATGCACGATGCCAGGTCGGCCGCCGGGTCGCCGGGGCCGGCGTATTCCCAGTCCACCGCCAGCAGCCCGCCCGCGGCGTCGATGAAATTGCGGTGATGCAGGTCGTGGTGGCAGCAGACGGCCGGCGCCGGCGCGAGCGCCGCGCGCCGCCGCTCGAGCCTTTGCGCGAGTTCCTCCGCCAGCCCGGACGCGGGCCGCGGCCGGAGCCTCGCGAGATAACCGGCGGAGCGCGCGGCGAGATCCACGCGGGGGATGCCGGGCGGCAACGGCAGCGCCTGCAGCGCGGCGATCCAGCGACCGATGCGCGCGAGCGTCGTCGGCTCGCGCATCTCCTCGCGCGGGATCGCCCGACCCGCTGCGTAGTGCGTGACGAGCAACCCCGCCGCGGGACGCGCGAGCACCACCCCCGGGGCGAGCCCCGCGGCCGCGGCCTGTGCCTGCATCGCGGACTCCGATGCGCCGTTGGCGCCGAGCGCGGCGGACATCGCGCCCGCGATGCGCAGCACCAGGTCGTGGCTCGCATCCTGGAGGCGCAGCGTGCGATTGGCTTCACCGCCCGGAAGCAAGGTCACCTGCCACCCAGCGAGGCCGAGTTCCGCCGCGACCGCCTCGACCTGCCCCGCCAGCTCCGGGGGCAGCGCCGCCTTCATGCCGGCGCCGGCATCGCGCGCCGCCAGGAACGCCAGCCGGCGACCGCGAGCACCGCGTACGCGACGTAGAGCGCCGCGGTGCCGGGCAGTCCCTGGCTCGCGAACAGCAGGGCGAGCCCGGTGTCCACCGCCATCCACCAGAGCCAGGTGTCGACGATGCGTCGCGCGAGCAGCCAGGTCGCGACCACGCTCGCCCAGGTGCCGAGCGAGTCTGCGAGCGGCGCGGCCGAGAGCGGAAAGCGCCCGAGCGCGAGGACACTCGCCCAGGTCGCGACGCCGACGGCGGCGAGCGCCAGCAGGTGCATGCGGAGCGGCCATCGTCCCGGCCGCGGCGCCGCATCGCCGCCCGGCTTCCACGCGAACCAGCCGTAGACCGACAGCGCGACGTAGAGCAGCTGCAGCACCGCCTGCAGCGGCAGGCCCGCCTGCTGGAAAACCGCGACGTACAAGGCCGTGCTCAGTCCGCCCGCGATCCAGCAGGCGCGGTGCTGGCGGATCGCGAGCAGGATGTATGCGACGCCCGTCGCGACCGCGACCGCCTCAACCGGACCCACCGAGCACCTTCATGACGAACACGCTGCGATGCCCCGCACGGAATGTCGTCGCGATCTCCGCGCGCAGCGCGTCGAACACGGCGTCCAGCTCGCCGCTCACCTGAGTGCTCATCGAGTTGGTGACGACGGTGACGCCCGGCCTCGCCTTCAGCCGATCGATGAAATCGAGGATCGACGGGATGAACTCGTCGGCCAGCGGGTACAGGCTCAGTTCGACGGCGACATGCATGGGGGCACCTCAGAGCTCATAGCGCAGGGTCAGGCCGGCCTGGCGCGGATCGCCCCAGCGCAGGTACCGCCTGGCCGGGAAGTCGGGCGGTTCGTTTTCGAACCAGAAGCCGCGCACCGGGTAGCGTTCGTCGAGCGCGTTGCGCAGCCACGCGTGGACGGACCAATGCGCCGCCTCGAAGCCGGCCCGCAGGCCGACGAGCACGCGCGGGCCGGCGCGCTCATCGTGGCTCGTGTCGAAGTAGAAGCCGGACTCGCCCGTGAAGTCCAGCCGCGCCATCCAGCCCGCCGGATGGCGCCAGGTCGCGGCCAGGGCGCCCTTCCATTCCGGCGCGTGCGCGAACTCGCGGCCGCCGAGGTCGCGCTCGCCGAACCGGTAGTCGAGGTAGCGTGAGCCCATCCACGACAGCATCGCCTCGATGTCGAGCGCGCGCAGCGGGCGCCATCCGGCCGAGGCCTCCGCCCCCCAGGACTCGCCGCCGGCCGCGTTGTCGGTCAGGAACACGAAGGTGAGCGGGTCCTGCGGATCGAGCTGGAAAGACGTCGCCACCTGCTGGTGTTCGCGCCTCGAGTAGAACACGGTGACCTCCGCTGAATGGTCGTCGCGCCGCGTCCGGAAGCCGGCCTCGAGGGACCAGAGGTACTCGGGATCGAACTGCTGCCGGTCCGGCGGCACCGCCGTGCCGATGTTGAACCCGCCCGCGCGGAATCCGCGCGACAGCATCGCCCAGGCGGTGCGGTCGTCGTCGAGGCGGTGCGTCAGCGAAACCTCACCGCCCCACATACGGTCGCGCGGATCGAAGGCGGCGCCGTCGCTGTCGTCGTAGGCCGCATCGCGTTCCTCCAGGCGCAGCCCGGCGGCGAGCGTGGTCGCGGGATGCGGCCGCCACTCGAGCTGGCCGTAGGCGGCCGCGCTCGTCGCGCGATAGCGGCTTTCGAGCGTCCGCACGAAGGCGTCGGCGAGGTAGCGCCCGTCGTCCGCGATGCGGTTCGTCTCCTCCAGGCGCTGGAGCCAGGCGCCCGCGACCCAGGACCAGTCGCCGTCCGGCGCGGATGCGAGGCGCAGGTCCTGCGACAGCGTGCGCCGGTGGCGCAGCGTGCGCGAGAAGAAGTCGTACGGGCCATCGGCGCCCCACGAGGCGTCATTGCCCCAGTCGCCGTCGAAGCTCGCCTCGATGTCCGACTCGGCCCAGGCCGTGATGGAGCGCAGCTCGCGCCCGCCCGCCAGCGTCCACGCGAGATCCGCGGATGCGCCATCCGACCGCTGCGCGTCGCGGCCCGGCCGGTCCGAGAGCGTACGCAGGCTGTTGTCGATGGCGAAAGCGTCGTAGCCATTGTCGAAGTCGGCGTGCAGGACGCCGAGGTCGGCGCGCCAGCGGCCGGCGGCGGCGAGCCTGAGCTTCAGGCGGGCGCTGGTCTCGTCGCGGCCGTTCGTGTCGTCGCGGCCGAGAAAGGCGTTGTCGCGGAAGCCGTCGGACACCGCGCGGTGCAGCACCGCACGCCAGGCGCCGCCCGCGCCGCCGATCGCGGGCCCCGCGCCGCCCGTGGCGAGGCCCGCGCTCCACAACCCGTCGCCGCCGGCGCCGGCCTCGGCCCGGAGCGCCGGCTCCGGCTGCGGATCGCGTGTCCGCACCTGGATCAGCCCGCCCAGGGCGTTCGCGCCATAGCGCGTGCCCTGCGGGCCGCGCAGCACTTCGACCTGCTCGACGTCGAACAGCGACGCGATCATGCCGATGCCGCTGAAGTCGATGTCGTCCACGAGGAAACCGACCGAGGGATTCGGGGCGCCCTGGTACTGCTCGAGCTCACCGACGCCGCGCAGCAGGAAATACCGCGGCCGCGAGCTGGCCCCGGCCCAGGACAGCGAGGGTACGAGCGGCAGGAGTTCCTCGAGGTGCACGACCGCCGCATCCTCGACCGTCCGGCGCGCGACGACGGTGGCGCCGCCCGGCCGCCCGGCCGCGGCGACGTCACGCAGTCCCGCCGTGACCACGACTTCCTCGAGCCTCGCGGGCTGGCCCGCGACGGCCGGAAACGCGCAGGCGGCCGCGAGGAGCGGAATCAGGGTCATGAACGGCTGGCGCAACATGCCTGCTCCCTACGCCGGTCCTAACCGGATCAGGTTCTACGGGTTCGCCGGTGAGCCATGCGGCAACCGGCATCTCAGGTCTAGTCAGACCACCCCAAGGCGGGTTCCGATACTAGCGACGGCCACCGGCGGTGGCAACGGCCCGGGAATCAGCGCTCGAACTTCGGCGGGCGGCGGTCGCGGACCGCGGCCAGTCCCTCGCGCACGTCCTTGAGCCGGAAGCCCAGGAATTCGAGCGCAAGCGAGGCATCGAAGGACGGGCCCGCGAGCCGCAGCCAGTTGGCGAGCGCGTGCTTCGTAAAGGCGATGGCCGTCGCGCTCCCGGCGGCGAGCTTGGTCGCGATGCCGAGCGCGGTGTCCCGGACCTGGCCGTCCTCCACGCAGAGCGAGACGAGGCCGATGCGCTCCGCCTCGGCGCCGGACAGCGGCTCGTTCGTCAGCAGGTAGTAGCGCGCCTTGGCGAGGCCGCAGAGCAGCGGCCAGAGGATCACCGAGTGGTCGCCGGCCGCGACGCCGAGCCGCGTGTGGCCGTCGATGATCTTCGCGTCCCGGCCCGCGACCGAGACGTCGGCGAGGAGCGCCACGGCGAGCCCCGCCCCGACCGCCGTGCCGCGGATCGCCGACACCACGGGCTTCCGGCAATTCACCAGGTTGTAGACGAGGTCGCTCGCCTCGCGCCAGACGCGCACGAGCGTGGCCTCGTCCTCGATCATGCGCTCGATCATCGCGAAGTCGCCGCCGGAGGAGAAATGCAGGCCGGCGCCGCGCACCAGCACGGCGCGCACGGCGGCGTCGGCATCCGCCGCGCGCCAGACCGTCGCGAGGTCCGCGTGCATCGGCTCGGTGGCCGAGTTCTGGCGGCCCTCGTTCGCGATCACGACTTCGAGCACGCCGGCCGACGGCTCCTCGAAGTGGAGGCTCGCGAACTCGTGGCGCCAGCGCGGCAGGTCGAGCGGCATGTTCACTCCTTCACCGCGTCCGGCACGGCATGGATGCTCACCATCGTCAGCACGTGGTACGAGGCGACCGTCTCGCCCGCCTGGTTCGTGATCTCCGTGTCCCAGGTCACCTCGCCCCAGCCCTTGTCGGCCCGCAGCGATTTCTCGCGGCAGGTCAGGCGCACCTTGATGCAGTCGCCCGGCTTCACGGGCTTCACGAAGCGCAGGGCATCGAGCCCGTAGTTTCCGAGCACCGGGCCGTAGCCCGGATCCACGAACAGGCCGGCGGCGGCCGAGATCAGGAAGTAGCCGTGCGCGACCCGCCCGCCGAAGAGCGGGTTGCGCGCAGCCTCGCGCTCGTCCATGTGCGCGTAGAAGCGGTCGCCGGAGAGCGCCGCAAAGGCCTCGATGTCCGCGACGGTCACCTCGCGTTCCCCGGAGCGGAAGGTGTCGCCGATCGCGAGCTCGTGGAACGGCTTACGGAACGGATGCCGCCCGGGATCGCGCTCGGTCCCCCCGCGCACCCAGCGCCCGCCGACCGCCGCGATCGTGTCGGGCGTGCCCTGCACCGCCGTGCGCTGCATGTAGTGCAGCACGCCACGGATGCCGCCGAGCTCCTCGCCCCCGCCGGCGCGGCCCGGGCCGCCGTGCACCAGCGGCGCGAGCGGCGAGCCGTGGCCGGTCGATTCCTTCGCGCAGTGCCGGTTCACGACGAGCACGCGCCCGTGGTACGGCGCGAGGCCGAGCACCAGTTCCGCCGCAACCGCGTCGTCCGCCGTGAACACGGAACCGGCGAGGCTGCCCTCGCCGCGCCGCGCGAGCGCGACCGCCTCGGCATGGTCGCGGTAGCCGATGACCGTGGACACCGGGCCGAACGCCTCCACCGAATGCACCGCCCGCGACGACGCCGCGTCCCGGCACAGCAGCAGGATGGGCGGCAGGAAGGCGCCGCGCGCGCGGTCGCCCGCGACCGCGAAGCGCTCCGTATCGCCGCAGACGAGCTCCGCCTCGCGGCGCAGCTCCGCCACGCGCGCGAGCACCTCGTCGCGCTGCGCGAGGCTCGCGAGCGGGCCCATGCGCACGCCCTCCACGCGCGGGTCGCCCACGACCGTCGCCGCGAGGCGC
>DATBLN010000178.1:0-3407 GCA_036555345.1 Steroidobacteraceae bacterium | reverse complement strand
TCATGTGCCGATCTGCGGCCCGATGCCGCTGCCCCAGAGCGCGACCGTGATGCCGAGCAGGCTCACGAAGGCGACGAACAGGTAGGCGATGAGCGCGGAGGCCATCAGCATGCCGCGGTTCGGCCCGGTCGCGAGCACGATGGGCAGGCCGCGGTAGAGCAGGTACATGCACCAGATCAGCACCGGCACCAGCACCAGCACGTTGAAGAACACGTGCGGGTAGAGGTGCACGACGCTCCCGACCGCGAGCGGCGCGCCGACGATCGCGAGCAGCGCCAGGCAGCGGCCGAGCGACTGGCTGGCGTCGTAGGTGACCGCCATCCAGCGCGCCACCACGGCGCCCGAGAGGAACCCGAACAGCAGCGCCACGAAGTACGCGAGGCAGACCGCGAGCACCGCGGGCTGCGGCAGGAACACCGGTTCGACGCCGAGCCGCCAGCCGAACAGGGTGGTGCCGATGTAGGCGAAGACCGGCGGCAGCAGGCCGATCCAGAGCGCGAAGCGGAAGAACACGCGCGCGGCCGGCGGGGACTCGGCCGCCACCGCCTGGAACACCTGGTTGGGCGAGAACAGGATCCTGCCGAGCGACAGTATCGAGAACCGGTTCGGCATGCTGGCCGCGGAGTGTACAACGGACGCGTGGCCGGCCTGTTATACGCAGAAATCCTGATTGCGGTTAGGATTCCCCCGATGAACCAGTCCCCTGCCCGCCGCGGGCTCTACCCGCCCGTCGAGCCGAACCGCCACGGCCACCTCGCGACCGGCGACGGCCACGAGCTGTACTGGGAGGAATGCGGCAATCCCGCCGGCAAGCCCGTGGTGTTCCTGCACGGGGGCCCCGGCGCCGGCTGCGACACGCGCGCGCGGCGCTTCTTCGACCCGGCGCGGTACCGCATCGTGCTCTTCGACCAGCGCGGCTGCGGGCGCAGCCGCCCGCATGCGAGCCTCGACCACAACACCACCTGGCACCTGGTCGCGGACATCGAGCGCCTGCGCGAGATGCTCGGCATCGGACGCTGGCAGGTGTTCGGCGGCTCCTGGGGTTCGACGCTCGCCCTCGCCTACGCCGAGACCCACCCGGAGCGCGTCACCGAGCTCGTGCTGCGCGGCATCTTCCTGCTGCGCCAGTCCGAGCTCGACTGGTTCTACGAGGAGGGCCTGGGCGCTTCCAAGCTCTACCCGGACTTCTGGGAGGACTTCGTCGCGCCGATCCCGCCCGCGGAGCGGGGCGACATGATGCGCGCGTACTACCGGCGGCTGACGGGCCCGGACCGCAGCGCCGCCGTCGCGGCCGCGCGGGCATGGGCCATCTGGGAGGGCTCGACCAGCTTCCTGCTGCTGGACGAGGACAACGTGCGCAAGTGGGGCGAGGACGAGTTCGCGCTCGCGGTGGCGCGCATCGAGTGCCACTATTTCATCAATGGCGGGTTCGCGAAGCGCGAGACCCAGCTGCTGGACGACGTCGCCCGCATCCGCCACATACCCGCGGTGATCGTGCAGGGCCGCCACGACGTGGTCTGCCCGATGTTCACGGCCTGGGACCTGCACTGCGCCTGGCCGGAGGCGGAGCTGCGCGTCGTGCCCGACGCCGGCCACTCCGCCTTCGAGCCCGGCATCACCGACGAGCTCGTGCGCGCGACCGACCGCTTCGCCGGATAGGAAAAAGGGGACGGTCACCTTCTTGGCAGTGCCAAACAGGTGACCGTTCCCTTTTTCCGATCTTCAGTGCGCGGGGCGCAGGCGCAGCAGCTCGGCGTCATCCTCGTCGGTCAGGAGATACACCAGGCCATCGGGGCCGACGCGCACGTCGCGGATGCGCTTGCCGCGCGAGCCGAACATGCGCTCTTCCTCGATGAAGAATCCGGTCTCCCTGGCCGGGCGCAGGCGGCTGACCGACTTCGACGCGAGGCCTCCGACCAGCAGCTTTCCGTCCCACTCCGCGAATGCCTGGCCGCGATACAGGGCGAGGCCGGACGGCGCGATCGAGGGTGCCCAGAAGAACCAGGAGCGTTCGATGCCCGGCGCAAACGCACGCTCGGAGATGATCGACAGGTCGTAGTCGATGCCGTGCGTCACGATCGGCCAGCCGTAATTGGCGCCGGCCTTCAGCCGGTTGATCTCGTCGCCGCCGCGCGGGCCGTGTTCGTGCGCCCACACGATCCCGGTCACCGGATCGCGCGCGAGGCCCTGGACATTGCGGTGGCCCAGTGTCCAGATCTCGGGCAAGACACCGACCCGGCCGACGAAGGGATTGTCCGCGGGCGTCGCGCCGTCGCGCGCCAGGCGCACGATCTTGCCGAGGTGCGAGCCGAGGTCCTGCGCCGCCGCCTTGTACTCGTAGCCGTCGCCGATCGTCAGCAGGAGCGTTGCATCCGGCAGGAAGATCATGCGGCCGCCGGGATGGCCGGCGCCCTTCTTGTCGGGCTGCGCGCGGAAGATCACGTGCCCGTCCCGCAGGCTGCCGTCCACGTAGCGCGCGGACCAGACTGCCGTGCGGTTCGCGGTCTCGTCGCCCTCGGCAAACGACAGGTAGACGCGCCGATTGCGCTCGAATTCGGGGTCCAGCAGGACCTCGAGCAGGCCGCTGTCGGCCTTCGCGAACACGCCGGGCGGGCCCCCGGCCACGATATCCGGCAGCAGCCGGCCGTCGCGGATCACCCGCAGCCCGCGGTGCTTTTCCGTGACGAGGATGTCGCCGTCCGGCAGGAATGCGAGCGACCAGGGCCGCTGCAACCCGCCCGTCAGCCGCTCCAGCCGCGCGGCGCCTTCGATCACCGGTCCCACGCTTGCGCCCGCGACCGCCTGTTCGCGCGGCGTCTGGCCTGCGGACTGCAGGGCGACGAAGAGGCAGGCGAGCAGCGCGGCCATTCGCAGCGTGATCGACGTCATGGCGGAGTCCCTGGTGCGGATCGGGACGGCTAGCGTATCCGAACTCGGGCGCCGTTCCCGTCTTCCCGCAAAGCCACCGGCCGGAAAACCCGTCTGAAAATGGGGACAGGTACACTTTTCCGGCGTCTGCCGGAAAAGTGTACCTGTCCCCATTTCTAGCATTCCGGCACGTTGACGGCGAGGCCGCCCTGCGAGGTCTCCTTGTAGACGTGCGACATGTCGAGGCCGGTCTGGTGCATGGTCGCGATCACCTGGTCGAGCGAGACCTTGTGCGTGCCGTCGCCGCGCAACGCCAGGCGCGCGGCATTGACTGCCTTGACCGCGCCCATGGCGTTCCTCTCGATGCAGGGGATCTGCACGAGGCCCGCGACCGGGTCGCAGGTGAGGCCGAGGTTGTGCTCCATGCCGATCTCGGCGGCGTTCTCGACCTGCGCGGGCGAGCCGCCGAGCGCGGCCGCGAGCCCGCCGGCCGCCATCGAGCAGGCGACGCCGACCTCGCCCTGGCAGCCCATCTCCGC
>DATBLN010000171.1:0-18485 GCA_036555345.1 Steroidobacteraceae bacterium | reverse complement strand
GGACGAGGACTTCGTCGACAAGCTGTTCATCGCGCACAGCCCCGACACGCTGCTGTGCTTCTCCGACCGCGGCCAGTGCTACTGGCTCAAGGTCTACCAGCTGCCGCTCGCGAGCCGCGGCTCGCGCGGCAAGCCGATCGTCAACCTGCTGCAACTCGGCCAGGGCGAGCGCATCACGGCCGTGCTCGCGGTGCGCGAGTTCGACGACACGCACTTCGTGTTCATGGCGACGAGCCAGGGCACCGTGAAGAAGACGCCGCTGTCCGCATTCTCGCGCCCGCGCGCGAACGGCATCATCGCGGTGTCGCTCGACGAGTCCGACTGCCTGGTGGACGTCGCGCTCACCGACGGCGCGCGCGAGATCCTGCTGACCACCACCGACGGCAAGGGGATCCGCTTCACCGAGGACCAGGTCCGGCCGATGGGGCGCGAGGCCGCGGGCGTGCGCGGCATCAGGCTCGCCGCGGGCCAGCGCGTGACGTCGCTGATCGTGCTCGCCGAGGGGCACATCCTCACGGTCTCCGAGCGCGGTTACGGCAAGCGCACGGAGGTCGGGGATTTCCCGCTGCACGGCCGTGCCGGGCAAGGCGTGATCGCGCTGCAGACGAGCGACCGCAACGGCGCGCTCGTCGGCGCGCGCCAGGTGCGGCCGGACGACGAGGTCATGCTGATCAACTCGAGCGGCACGCTGGTGCGCGTGCCGGTCAGCGACATCCCGGTGCTCGGCCGCAACACGCAGGGCGTGCGGATCATGCGTCTCGAGGACGGCGAGGAACTCGTGGGGCTGGAGCGCATCGCCGGCGAGGACTCGCAGGACGGCGGCGACGCCGGCTGACGCCCAGGAATTCCCGCTTGCGCGTCTACAACTTCTCGGCGGGACCGGCGGCGCTGCCGCTGCCCGTGCTCGAGCAGGCGCGCGACGAGCTGCTCGAGTGGCGGGGCGGCATGTCGGTCATGGAGGTCAGCCACCGCAGCAAGGCGTTCATCGCCGTGGCGCGCCAGGCTGAGGCCGACCTGCGCGAGCTGCTCGCGATCCCGCCGTCGTACAAGGTCCTCTTCATGCAGGGTGGCGCGACCGCGCAGTTCTCGGCGGTGCCGCAGAACCTCGCCGCGCCGGATGCGACTGCCGACTACCTGAACACCGGGCACTGGTCGCAGCGCACGATCGCGGAAGCGAAGCGCTTCGTGCGCGTCCACGTGGCGGCGGACGAGGCGGCCAGCGGCTATTCCACGGCGCCCGCGCAGCCGGCGCTCTCGCTGACGCCCGGTGCGGCGTACGTGCACTACACGCCGAACGAGACCATCCACGGGGTCGAGTTCTCCTACGTCCCCGACACCGCCGGCGCGCCACTGGTCGCCGACATGTCGTCCACGCTGTTGTCGCGGCCGATCGACGTCTCGCGCTTCGGGCTGATCTACGCGGGCGCGCAAAAGAACATCGGCCCGTCCGGCATCACGGTCGTGATCGTGCGGGACGACCTCATCGGCCGCGCGCGCGCCGCCACTCCGCTGGTGTTCGACTACCGGGCGGTCGCCGAGGCGGAATCCATGCAGAACACGCCGCCGACATTCGGCTGGTACGTCGCGGGGCTCGTGTTGCAGTGGCTCAGGCGCGAGGGCGGTCTCGAGGCGATGGCGCAGCGCAATCGCGACAAGGCCGCGATGCTCTATGCCGCGATCGATGCGTCGGCCTTCTATTCGAACCCGGTCGCGCGCGACTGCCGGTCGTGGATGAACGTCCCGTTCCGGCTCGCGAGGACCGAGCTCGAGCCGGTGTTCCTCGCGGAAGCCGAAGCGGCGGGCCTTGCGAACCTCGCGGGACATCGCGCGGTCGGCGGCCTGCGCGCGAGCATCTACAACGCGATGCCCGCGGAGGGAGTCAGGGCGCTGGTCGGGTTCATGCGCGACTTCGAGCGAAGGCACGGCTGATGCGCTTCAGGGTGCTCACCCTCAACAGCATCGCGGCCAAGGGCCTCGATCGGCTGCCCCGTGACCGCTACGAGGTCGGACCGGAGATCGCCCGGCCCGATGCGGTGCTGGTCCGTTCCGCCGACATGCACGAGCTGGAGATTCCCGCCAGCCTGAAAGCGGTCGCGCGCGCGGGCGCGGGCACCAACAACATCCCGGTCGCGGGCCTGTCGCGCCGCGGAGTGCCGGTCTTCACCGCCCCGGGCGCCAATGCGAACGCGGTCAAGGAGCTGGTGCTCGCAGGGCTGTTCCTCGCGGCGCGCCACGTCTGCGAGGCCTGGGATTTCGTGCGCCGGCTCGAAGCCGAGGGCGAAGCGCTGGAAGCGGCCGTGGAAGAAGGCAAGAAGCGCTTCGTCGGCCACGAGTTGCCCGGCCGGACCCTCGGCGTCGTCGGGCTCGGTGCGATCGGGGTCGAGGTCGCGAACGCCGCCCACCTGCTGGGGATGCGCGTGCTCGGCTACGACCCGCAGATCACCGTGCAACGCGCCTGGCAGCTGTCCTCCGGCGTCGAGCAGGCGCTGTCGCTCGAGGACCTGTTTTCGCGTGCGGATGCGGTGACGCTGCACGTGCCGCTGACCCCGGAGACCCGCGCGATGGTGAACGCCGGGCGCCTCAGGCTGATGCGGCCGGGCGCCACGCTGCTCAATTTCGCCCGCGGCGGCATCGTGGACGAGGAGGCCGTCATCGCCGCGCTCGATTCCGGCAAACTGTCGACCTATGTCTGCGATTTCCCGTCGCCGCGGAGCCGCAACCATCCGCACGTCGTGGCCCTGCCGCACCTGGGCGCCTCGACCAGCGAGGCCGAGGAGAACTGCGCCATGATGGTCGCCGACACGCTGCGCGACTTCCTCGAGAACGGCAACATCCGCCACTCGGTCAACTTCCCCGAGGCGGCGCTGCCGCGCGTGCCCGGGACCTCGCGCATCGCGATCGCCAACAGCAACGTGCCGAACATGGTGGGCCAGATCTCGACGCGACTCGCCGAGGCCGGGCTCAACATTTCCGACCTGCTCAACAAGTCGAAGGGCGAGGTCGCCTATACGCTGATCGACATCGATGGCCGGGTGCCCGCCGGGCTGGTCGAGCGCATCGCAGGGATCGAGGGCGTGCTGAGCGTGCGGGCGGTGTAGGCCTCGCGATGGCGAACCGCTTCGAGCAGCTCGCGGCGCCCGGGATCCGGCGGCTGTCGCCGTACGTGCCCGGCAAGCCGCCTGAGCAACTCGAGCGTGAGCTCGGCATCAGGGACAGCATCAAGCTCGCGTCGAACGAGAATCCGCTCGGCCCGGGCCCGCGTGCGCGCGCGGCGCTCGCCGGGGCGATCGCCGGCGTCGGCCTGTATCCGGATGGCAGCGGGCACGAATTGCGGGCGCGGCTGGCGGCGATGCACGGCGTCACGCCGGGCCAGGTGACGCTTGGCAACGGCTCGAACGACATCCTGGTGCTGCTGGCCGAGACCTTCCTGACGCCCGAACGGGAGGCCGTCTACTCCCAGTACGCCTTCGCCGTGTACCCGATCGCGGTGCAGGCGGCGGGTGCCGGCGCCCGCGTCGCGAAGGCGCATCCGCCGGATCACCGCATGCCGCTCGGCCATGATCCGGTGGCGCTGCTGGCCGAGGTGGGCCCGAAGACGCGGCTGGTGTTCATCGCCAATCCCAACAACCCGACCGGCACCTGGCTCGACGCGCGCGAGCTCGACGTGCTGCTGCGGGCGATGCCGCCGGAGGTCATCGTCGTGCTGGACGAGGCGTACCACGAGTATTCCGTGGGCGCCGGCGTCCCGGACGGCACGCGCTGGCTCGGCGGGCACCCGAACCTGGTCGTGGTGCGCACGTTCTCGAAAGCCTACGGGCTCGCGGGGCTGCGCGTCGGCTATGCATTGTCGGACCCGGACGTCGCGGACCTGCTGAATCGCGTGCGCCAGCCGTTCAACGTCTCGGTGCCGGGACTGGCGGCCGCGGCGGCCGCCCTCGACGACCGCGCGCATCTCGAGGAGACCATCGCGCTGAACCGGGAAGGGCTCGCCCGGCTGCGCGAAGGCCTCACGGCGCTCGGGCTCAGGGTCTCGCCCTCGGCCGCGAACTTCGTGCTGGTGGACCTGGGACGGCCCGCCGCCGCCGTGAACGATGCGCTGCAGCGGCAGGGCGTCATCGTCCGGCCACTCGCCAACTACGGCCTGCCCGATCACCTGCGCATCACGACGGGTACCGCGGCCCAGAACGAGCGCCTGCTCGCCGCGATGGCGAAGGCGCTTGCGGCGCCGGCGTGACCGCGGCGCAGGCAAGCTGGATCGCCGGTCCCGGCGGGCGCGTTGCGGGCGGCATCCGCGTTCCCGGCGACAAATCCATCTCGCACCGCGCCGTCATGCTCGCTGCGATCGCGGACGGTGCCAGCGGCATCCACGGCTTCCTGGATGGCGAGGACTGCAGGGCGACGATCACGGCCTTCGAGGCCATGGGCGTGCGAATCGACCGGCCGGGACCCGGCAGTCTCGTCGTCCACGGCACCGGCATGCGCGGACTGCGCGCGCCGGCGGCAGCCCTCGACCTCGGCAACTCCGGGACCGCCATGCGGCTGCTCGCGGGCATCCTGTGCGCGCAGCCGTTCGATTCGATCCTCGTCGGCGATGCCTCGCTGATGCGCCGGCCGATGGAGCGGGTCGCGGCGCCACTGCGCCGGATGGGCGCCGATGTGCGCACCCGCGACGGCCGCCCGCCGGTCGCGATCGCAGGCGGCAGGAGCCTCCGGGGCGCGGTGCACACGCTTGATGTCGCGAGCGCCCAGGTGAAGTCCGCGATCCTGCTGGCGGGGCTCTACGCGCGTGGACGCACGAGCGTCACCGAACCGCGGCCTTCGCGTGACCACACGGAGCGCATGCTCCGGGCTTTCGGCGTCGCGATCGAGCGGGATGGCGCAACGGTGGCGCTGGAAGGACCGGCGGCGCTCTCGGCCACGCGGGTCGACGTTCCCGGCGACTTTTCCTCGGCGGCGTTCTTCGTCGTCGCTGCGCTGGTCGCGGGCGCGGCGCCGATCCTGATACGCGACGTCGGCGTGAACCCCGCGCGCATCGGGTTGCTCGAGGCGCTGCGGCTCATGGGGGGTGACATCCGCCTGCAGGCCGCCGCGGACAAGGGCGGCGAGCCGGTCGCCGACCTGGAGGTGCGGCCATCGCGCCTGCGCGGGATCGAGGTCCCGCACGAGCTCGTGGCAAGCATGATCGACGAGTTCCCGGTGCTGTTCGCGGCGGCTGCCCTCGCGGAGGGCGAGACCCTCGTGACCGGCGCCGCCGAACTGCGGGTCAAGGAGTCCGACCGCATTGCGGTCATGGCCGCAGGGCTTGCGGCGCTCGGCGTGGAGGTCGCCGCCCTGCCGGACGGCATCCGCATCCGCGGCGGCCCGGTGCGTGGCGGGGTCGTGGAAACCCGCGGCGACCATCGGGTGGCGATGGCCTTTGCGGTGCTGGCCGCACGTGCGGCGGGCCCGGTGGTCATACGCGACGTGCAGAATGTCGCCACGTCGTTTCCGGGCTTCGCGGCGACGGCCCGCGCCGCGGGACTCACGCTGGCCGAGGAGGACTGACCCTGGTTCCGGTCATCGCCATCGATGGTCCGAGCGGCTCCGGAAAGGGCACGGTGGCGCGACACGCCGCCCGGGCGCTCGGCTGGCACCTGCTCGATAGCGGCGCCCTGTATCGCCTCGTGGCTCTCGCGGGCATGCAGGCTGGGCTCGCCCCCGACGACGTTGCCGGCCACGCCCGAGTGGCGGCGGCGCTCGACGTGCAGTTCGGCATGGACGACGCGGGCGAGGAATTGGTGCGGCTGGCGGGTGTCGACGTCACCCGCGAGCTGCGGGCCGAAACGACCGGCGAGGCCGCCTCCCGGGTCGCCGCCTGGCAGCCCGTGCGATCGGCCCTGCTGGGGCGCCAGCGGGCTTTTGCCGAGCCCCCCGGGCTCGTGGCCGACGGGCGCGACATGGGATCCATCGTCTTCCGCGATGCCGGGCTCAAGATCTTCCTGACCGCGAGCGCCGGGGAAAGGGCCCGCAGGCGCCATAACCAGTTGAAAGAAAAGGGGTTGAGTGTTAGCCTTGCCGCCCTTTCCGCGGAGATCGCCGAGCGGGACAGGCGGGATACCACGCGAGCCGTGGCCCCGCTGGTGGCAGTCCCGGATGCGATCGTCGTGGATTCGACCGCGTTGTCCATCGAGGAGGTCGTCGGGCGGGTGATCGCACTCGCGCGCGAGAGATTCCCGGAGGCCGCGCGCGGGAGCAAAGCATAGGGCCGGCGGATGCCGGCCCGGGACGGCGCGGCAGGATGCCAGCGCCGGATCGACAGGACCCGTCGCGGCAGGAGGCCGGACGGCACGCAAACCAGAGTGGGCCGCGTGGCCCGGATGACCCAATGACCGAATCCTTCCAGCAACTTTTCGAGCAGAGCCTTGCCAGCCAGCAGATCAGGCCCGGCCAGATCCTGACCGGCACCGTCGTGGACGTGAATGCCGACGTCGTCATCGTGAGCGTCGGCCTGAAGTCCGAGGCCGTCATACCGGCCGACCAGTTCAAGAACGACAACGGGGAAATCGACGTCGCCATCGGCCAGCAGGTCGAGGTGGCGCTCGACGCCGTGGAGGACGGCTCCGGCGAGACCCGGCTGTCGCGCGAGAAAGCCAAGCGCGCCCGCACCTGGACGCGCCTCGAGGAGGCCTTCACCAAGGGCGAGATCGTGCGCGGCGTGATCAACGGCCGCGTCAAGGGCGGCTTCACGGTCGAGCTCGAGAACGTGCGCGCGTTCCTGCCCGGCTCGCTCGTGGACGTGCGCCCGGTGCGCGACCCGAGCTACCTCGAGGGCAAGGAACTCGAGTTCAAGGTCATCAAGCTCGACCAGCGCCGCAACAACGTCGTGGTGTCGCGCCGCGCGGTGGTCGAGCAGGAATACAGCGCGGAGCGCTCGGCGCTGCTCGACAACCTGAAGGAGGGCGACGTCGTCAAGGGCGTGGTCAAGAACCTGACGGACTACGGCGCGTTCGTCGACCTCGGCGGCATCGACGGCCTGCTGCACATCACCGACATGGCGTGGAAGCGCGTCAAGCACCCGTCGGAAGTCGTCAAGGTCGGCGACGAGATCGACGTGCGCATCCTCAAGTTCGACCGCGAGCGCCAGCGCGTGTCGCTCGGCATCAAGCAGCTGGGCGCCGACCCGTGGCAGAACATCGCGCGGCGCTACCCGCCGAATACGCGCCTGTTCGGCAAGGTCACGAACATCGCGGACTACGGCTGCTTCGTCGAGATCGAGGAGGGCGTCGAGGGCCTGGTCCACGTGTCCGAAATGGACTGGACCAACAAGAACGTGAACCCCGCCAAGGTCGTGCACGTCGGCGAGGAGGTCGAGGTCATGGTCCTCGACATCGACGAGGAGCGCCGCCGCATCTCGCTCGGCCTCAAGCAGTGCAAGCCGAACCCCTGGCGCGAGTTCGCGGACAGCTTCAACCGCGGCGACAAGGTCAGCGGCCAGATCAAGTCCATCACCGACTTCGGCATCTTCATCGGCCTGTCGGGCGGCATCGACGGCCTCGTGCACCTGTCGGACATCTCCTGGGACCGCGCCGGCGAGGAAGCCGTGCGTGACTACCAGAAGGGCCAGACAGTCGAGGCGATGGTGCTGTCCATAGACCCCGAGCGCGAGCGCATCTCGCTCGGCATCAAGCAGCTCGCCAAGGACCCGATCTCCGCGTACCTGGCCGACCACCCGAAGGGCAGCGTGGTCAAGGGCAAGGTCAAGGATGTCGACGCCCGCGGCGCCGTGATCGACCTCGGCGACGGCATCGAGGGCAGCCTGCGCGCCTCGGAGCTCGCGCGCGAGCGGGTCGAAGACGCGCGCACGGTGCTCAAGGTCGGCGACGAGGTCGAGGCCCGGTTCGTGGGCGTGGACCGCAAGAGCCGCGCCATCGTGCTGTCGGTGAGGGCGATCGAGGCGGAGGAGGAAGCCGAGGCGATGCAGCAGTATCGCGGCTCGGATTCGGCCACCGGCACTTCGCTCGGCGACCTGCTGAAGGAGCAGATCTCCGGCCAGTGAGCCGGTCCGTGGCGCGCCGCCGGGGATGACGCCGGCGCGCCGCGTCTGTCAGGACGGGAGCCATGACAAAATCAGAACTGATCGAGATCATCTCTGCCAAGCAGAAGCACCTGCCCGCGAAGGACATCGAGCTCGCCGTCAAGCAGATGCTCGAGATCATGAGCGACGCGCTGGCCGGCGGGGAGCGCATCGAGATCCGCGGCTTCGGCAGCTTCTCGCTGCACTTCCGTCCGCCGCGCCAGGGCCGCAACCCCAAGACCGGCGAGGCCGTCGCACTCGCCGGCAAGTACGTGCCCCACTTCAAGCCGGGCAAGGACCTGCGCGAGCGGGTCAATTCCGGCCAGTCGCACCCGATCCGGGACTGACGCGACGCGCGGCTGAATGAACCTCGAGTCGATCTGGATCCTGCTGGGAGTCCTGTTCCTCGGCGGGGCGATCGGCTTCTACGCGGCGCGCAAGCCGCGGCCGAGCGCGGTGGGCGCGGAGCGGCTGCGCGGCAACTACATGGCCGGCGTGAACTTCCTGGTCAACGAGCAGCCCGACCGCGCGCTCGAGGCGTTCCTGCGCGCGGCCGAGCTCGATGGCGACACGGTCGAGACGCACTTCGCGCTCGGCAGCCTCTACCGCCGCCGCGGCGAGGTCGACCGCGCGATCAAGATCCACCAGAACATCGCCACGCGCGAGTCGCTCGAACCGGCGCAGCGCGAGCAGGCGAGCTTCGCGCTCGCGCAGGACTACCTGAAGGCGGGGATGCTGGACCGGGCCGAGCGGATCCTCGAGCCGCTCGCGGCCGGAGGCAGCCATCGCATGGCCGCGATGCGCAAGCTCATGCGCATCTACGAGCAGGAGAATGACTGGCATCGCGCGATCGAGGTGTTCCGGGAACTCGAGAAGGCGGGACGGGCGCCGCAGGAGAACGCGATCGCCCACTACTTCTGCGAGCTCGCCGAGGCGGCCCGCGCGCGCGGCGAGCTCGACGAGGCGCGCCGACACCTGCGGGCGGCGCGCTCGGAGCGGCGCCGGTTCCCGCGCGGGGCGCTGGTGCGGGCCGACATCGCGATCGAGCAGCGCGATTTCGGGCTTGCCGAGCGGCTGCTGGCCGAAGTGCTGGCCCAGGATGCCGCACTCGCGATCGAGGTCATGCCGCGGCTGGTGCGGCTCGCGCGCGCGGCGGGCGGGGAAGGCGAGGCAATGGCCGCGCGGCTGGAGGCCGCGCGCGCGGACGCCGGTCACGAGATCGCGGTCGCTGCCATCATGGCCGATGCGCTCGATTTCGGGCCGCTCGAGGAACGGGTCCGTGCGTACCTCGCGCACGACGAGGCGATCTCGGGCCTGGTGCGCGCGATCGGGCGCGATCCCTCCGCGCTCGATGCGCGCGCCGTGCGCGAGGTCGCCTCGGTGCTGCGGCGCCTCGCCGTGACGACGCCGCGCTACCGCTGCGCCAACTGCGGGTTCTCGAGCATCGACCATTTCTGGCAATGCCCGGGCTGCAAGGCGTGGGACAGCCAGCGGCCGCTCCTGCGCTTCGACCTGGTCGCGGGCCTCGAGCGCGGCAAGCAGTAGCCGCCGGTTTCTGCGGAAACGCAGGCGATTGGCGTGCGGCGGCGCGCCATCGCCGCGGGTAGCGTGTCTCCCCGGGCGCGGCGATGGTCGCCGCGCGCGACCACAAGGGAGTCACGACATGTTCACCAAAGGACTGGGAGCGGCCCTCGTGGCCGCGCTGCTGCTCGCGCCGGCCGCCATCGCCGGGCCCGTCAACGTCAACACGGCGGATGCGAAGACGCTCGCCCGCGAGCTCGACGGCGTGGGCCTCGCAAAGGCCGAGGCGATCGTCGCCCACCGCCAGAAGAACGGCCCGTTCAGGAGCGCCGACGACCTCGCCAAGGTCAAGGGCATCGGCAAGAAGACAGTCGAGCAAAACCGCTCGAATCTGCGGTTCGAGGCCGACAAGGGCTGAGTTCGCCCCAGGTCGGTGCGGGACGGATGCCGCGTCCGGTATCATGTGCCCGGTGACCCGTCCCGCACCGATCCGATTCGCCGTCTTTCCCGTCGCCGGTCGCGGCACGCGCTTCCTGCCCGCCACCAAGGCGAGCCCGAAGGAGATGCTGCCGATCGTCGACAAGCCGCTGATCCAGTATGCGGCGGAGGAGGCGCTCGCCGCCGGGGCGCGCAATCTGGTCTTCATTACGGGCGCCAGCAAGCGCGCGATCGAGGACCACTTCGATTCGGACCCGGAGCTCGAGGCCGCGCTCGAGGCGCAGGGCAAGGCCGAGCTGGCGGACGCGCTGCGGGGGATGCTGCCCTCCGATGCGGCCTGCATCTACATCCGCCAGCCGGCGCCACTCGGGCTCGGTCATGCGGTGCTCTGTGCCGAGCCGGTGGTCGGCGGCGCGCCGTTCTACGTGCACCTCGCCGACGACCTGATCGACGCCGGCCCGCCGGTGCTCGCGCAGATGCGCGACCGCTACGTCGAGACCGGCGGCAGCCTGGTCGCGGTCGAGCAGGTTCCGGCGGCCGACACGCACCGTTACGGCATCGTCGCGACCGACGCCGCGACCGGGCCGGTCGCCCGAATCACGAGTATCGTGGAGAAGCCCAAGCCGGCGGAAGCGCCCTCGAACCTTGCGGTCGTCGGCCGCTACCTGCTCTCCGGCGGGATCTTCGCCCTGCTGCGCGGGGTCGGGCGCGGCGCCGGCGGCGAGATCCAGCTGACGGACGGGATTGCGGCACTGCTCGCCCAGTCGCCGGTCTACGCCTATCGCTTCAGCGGCAAGCGGTACGACTGCGGCAACAAGCTGGGCTACCTCGAGGCGACGGTGGAGTACGCGCTCCAGCATCCCGAACTGGGCGGGGGATTCGCGCGTTACCTGGAAGGATTCCTCGCCGCGCGCAAGCGCGGCGCCTGACCGCTCAGAAGAGCTGCGACGAGTCCGCCGCCAGGAGCGGCGCGGGCGGCTCGCGCAACGGCTCCGTGATCGCGCCGTCCCAGCGCCGCGAGTAGACCTGCAGCCGCACCTCGTCGAAGTCCTCGCCGCGCACGCCCTCGAGCCTCACGCCCGCGACCGCGCGGTTCGAGACGCGCCATTCGACCGTCGCCGCGAGGCGGGCGCCGAGGCCCTCGCGCGAGTCCGCGGCATAGCGCGGATCGCCGCTGGCGGCCTGCAGCGCGGGATCCGACGGGAAGTACTCGCTCGCCTGTTCGCGGATCACCTGCCACGCGACGCCGCCCTCGAGGCGGAAGCTGGTGCCATCGCGCCGCGCGCGCAGGTCGAATGCCGGCCCCGCGGCCAGGAATTTCCGCGGGCTGAAATAGCCGCCGTGCCCGAGCGTGAAATGCGAGCGGTTGTCGTCGTAACTCTCGGCACGCACGCTGCCGCCCAAGCTGGCCCGCCACCCGTTGCCCGAGGCGGCGCGCTGCCAGTAGCCGGCCTCGCCAGCCCATTGCGTGTTGTCGTCCACGCTGTGCCCCGTGAGCACCGCACCGGAAACCGTGCCGTAGAAGCTGACGTTATCGTCGCCAAGGCTGGCGGAGACGTAGGCCCGGTTGCGCGTCACGCCACCCCAGTCGCGGCCCGTCACCGGGTCGATCGCCCCGGCCAGCGACAGCAGCGAATCCGCGACCGCCAGGCGTTCAACGCCGAAACTCCACGGCCCTTGCACCGTGTCGGCACGGAAGCGCAGGGCGCCGGTGAGGTTGCTCACCTCGTACGAGGTCGGCGTGTGGCCCAGTTCGACCAGGAGCCCGCTGCGCGGCGCCCACTGTGCATTGGCGGAAAAGCCGTCCTCCTGCCGGGCGGCCTCGGGTGCCGCCAGCGCCGGCGACGTGCCATACGGCTCGCCCGCCGGCACGGTGTCCGAATCCGGGCTGGCGGCCTCGGCCGCGATGCGGAACCGCCCGAAGCCCTGCCGGTCGCCCGACCAGGCGATCGTGA
Source organism: Steroidobacteraceae bacterium (assembly GCA_036555345.1). GTDB lineage: Bacteria > Pseudomonadota > Gammaproteobacteria > Steroidobacterales > Steroidobacteraceae > SCUD01. The sequence goes on along the minus strand of DATBLN010000171.1, from coordinate 6,518 downwards.
ACTGCGGCAATTCGAGGCGGTCGTGCGCCGCCTGGCCGCTGCGCCAGCGCCCGCCGAGCGCGACGTCGAGGTGCGGCACCCAGGTGCGCTCGATTGCCTGCAGGCGCGCATCGCCGGCGAGGCGCTGCGGCGCGAGGTCGCGCGCGACGACGAGGGCGTCCCGCGGGCGATTCTGCGCGAGCAGCGAGTCCACGAGCTCGCTGGCCGCGCCCGGCGACTGCCGGTCCACCGCGAGCAGGTCGCGCAGCGCGCGTTCGCGCGCGGGCTCGTCGCCGCGCAGCTCGGCGAGATCCGCGCGCGCCCGCAGCGTCGCCGGGTGACTCGGCCGCAGTTCGTCGAGCGCCGCGTAAGCCCGGCCAGCCGCATTGGCATCCCGCAGGTCGCGCGCGGTCGTGAACTCATGCAGCACGACCTGAAAGCGGGCTTCGCGCTCGAGCTCCGCGAGCGGTGGCTCGAGGCGACCGGACACGCGTGCCTGCACGAAATAGACGAGAGCCTGCCGCGTGTGCCCACGCCGCACGGCGAGGATCGCGAGGCCGGCCTGGGCCTGCGGATGGCTCGCCGTCCCGGCCGGCACGTCCTGGAAATGCATCGTCGCGAGGGATTCGATTCCCAGGTCGAGGCACAGATAGCCGAGGGCGGTGTCGAGCCGCGCCCGTTCCTCGACCGCCAGCGCCTGCACGGCCGACGGATCCTGCAGGCCGGGGAGGGCGGCGCGCGCGGCATTGGCATCCACGGCGGCGAGCGCACGAACCCAGGCGTAGCGCGACCACGGGTCGCGCCGGTCGAGCGCGAGCGCGCGTTGCGCGGCGTCCAGGGCACCCGCGTGGTCGCCCTGCTGGTACAGGGCGTCGGACTGGGCGCGCCAGCCGGCCGCGTCGCGCGGCCCTTCCGGCTGCGCGGCGAGCGCAAGTGTCGCGACCAGCGCGACGGTCAAGCTCATGCGGCAGTCCCCTTGCTGCAGCCGCTCTTGTTGCCGAGGATCCGCGGCGGGCCGTCCGGGTTGCGTCCGTTACGCGGATCGTCTTCCATGATAGCGGCTTTTGGGGCCGTCCTCACGCGCCATTTGTGACGCGCAGGTTAGCTTTAGTAATTGATTCGATTGAACTAAACGCATAGCGTGCGCCGGGTGCCGACACCCCTCATCTACGCCATCGTCGTGCTCATCTGGGGCACGACCTGGTACGCGATCAAGTTCCAGCTCGGTGTGGTGGCACCCGAGATCTCGCTGGTCTACCGCTTCGGGCTGGCCGCGGTCATCGTCTTCCTCTACGCGCGCGCGACGGGCGCCTCGCTCAGGCTCCCGTGGCGCGAGCACCGGTACGTCGCCATCCAGGGACTGACGCTCTTCTGCCTGAACTACTGGTTGACCTACCTGTCGACCCAGCACCTGACGAGCGGCCTGGTCGCCGTGCTCTTCACCGCGATCATCTTCCTGAATCTCGTCAATGCGCGGATCTTCTTCGGCACCCCGATCGAGGCGCGCGTCATGCTCGCGGCAGGAGCGGGCATGCTGGGGGTCGGGCTGCTGTTCCTGCCGGAACTGCAGGCGGCGATCGGCAACCATGTCGTGATCGAGGGCGCGCTGCTCGCGCTCGCCGGCACCTACCTCGCCTCGCTCGGCAACATGGCGGCGACGCGGAATGCAAGGCAGGGGCTGTCGGTCGTGACCGCCAATGCCTACGGGATGGCCTACGGCACCCTGGGACTCGCCGTGATCGCTTTCCTGCGCGGCACGCCCGTCGCGTTCGAGCAGTCGTGGTCCTACGTGCTGTCGCTCCTGTACCTGTCGCTCGCGGGGACCTCGCTCGCGTTCGGGCTCTATCTCGTGCTGATGCGGCGCATCGGGCCCGCGCGCGCCGCCTACACGAGCGTGCTGTTCCCGGTGGTGGCGCTCGCCGTGTCGACGGCGTTCGAGGGCTACCGCTGGAGCGTGCCCGCGCTCATCGGCCTTGCGGTGCTGGTCGCGGGCAACGCGCTCGCGCTCGGCGGGCGGCTGAAGCAGGCGTGAGGAAATGGCTCCCCGAGTTGGACTCGAACCAACGACCCACGGATTAACAGTCCGTTGCTCTACCGACTGAGCTATCGGGGAAGCGGCGTTTCAGGGCGCGGAATTCTGGGCCCTGCCCGCCCGCAAGTCAACAAAACGGCAGGGATTTTTGACCATTGCCGGGTTCAGGCGCGCTTCTTGGAAATGGCGCCCGAAAGGGCCGCGTGCATGCGTCGCAACGCTTCCCGGAGCGTGTCGGCGGAGGCCGCAAACGAAAGGCGCACGTGGCCCGGCGCGCCGAATCCCTCGCCCGGCACCACCGCGACGCCCGCCTCGGTGATGAGGAACTCGGCGAACGCGTTGTCGGTCGCGGCGCCCACCATGCGCATGGCGCCCTCGACGTTCGCGAGCGCGTAAAAGGTACCCCAGCCCGGCAGGCAGGAGACGCCCGGCAAGGCGTTCAGTCCTTCCACCACGAGATCGTGCCGCGCGCGGTAGGCGCGATTCATCTGGGTGACGCAGTCCTGCGGCCCATTGAGCGCGACCGTCGCCGCGCGCTGCGAAATCGAGGAGGCGTTCGAGGTACTCTGGCCCTGGACCATTGCCATCGCCGCGATCAGGTCCGCCGGCCCGCCGCAGTAGCCGAGGCGCCAGCCGGTCATCGCGTAGCTCTTCGAGCAACCGTTGATCGTGACAGTGCGGTCATACAGCGACGGATTCGCGGTGGCGAAGCTGGTGAACGGCTCCGGTCCCCACCAGATGTGCTCGTACATGTCGTCCGTGCCGATCACGATGCCCGGGTGCCTGGCGAGCACCGCGCCAAGCGCCGCGAGTTCCGCGCGCGAGTAGGCCTGCCCGGTCGGGTTGCAGGGGCTGTTCAGGATGAAGAGCCGGGTGCGAGGCGTGATGGCGGCCTCGAGCTGCGCCGGCGTGATCTTGTAGCGCTGGTCCGCGCCTGCGTACACGGATACCGGCGTGCCGTCCGCCACCAGCACCATGTCCGGGTAGGAAACCCAGTACGGCGCCGGGACGACGGCTTCATCGCCCGGATCCAGCAGGGCGCAGCAGAGGTTGAACACCACCTGCTTCGCGCCTGACGAGACCAGGATCTGGGAGCGCCGGTATTCGAGGCCGTTGTCGCGCCGGAACTTGCCGATGATGGCGTCCCGCAGCTCGGCGGTGCCCTCGATGGCCGTGTAGCGCGTGTGGCCCTCGCGGATCGCGGCGATGCCGGCCGCGGCGATGTGCGCGGGCGTATCGAAGTCCGGCTCGCCGGCGCCGAGCGCGATGATGTCCTTGCCCTCGGCCCGCAGCTGCGCCGCGCGGGCCGTGACCGCAAGCGTGGCCGAGGGCTTGATGCGCCGGATGCGCTCCGCGAGACGGGTGGCCAATTGGGGATATCCTGTTGCGCGAATCCCGGCTAAGGTACGGGAAGCGTTTTTGCGTTGCAATGCAGGATGAAATGAGCGAGCCGAAGCCCTTCGACCTCCACGCTGACTATGCGCCCGCCGGCGACCAGCCGGCGGCGATTGCGGCGCTGGTGGACGGGCTCGAATCGGGCCTCGCGCAGCAGGTGCTGCTCGGGGTGACGGGCTCCGGCAAGACTTTCTCAATTGCGAACGTCATCCAGAAGGTGCAGCGCCCCACGCTCGTGCTTGCGCACAACAAGACGCTCGCGGCGCAGCTTTATGGCGAGTTCAAGCAGTACTTCCCGCACAACTCGGTCGAGTACTTCGTCTCGTACTACGACTACTACCAGCCGGAAGCCTACGTCCCGGCCTCCGACACCTACATCGAGAAGGACGCCTCGATCAACGAGCACATCGAGCAGATGCGCCTGTCCGCGACCAAGGCGCTGCTCGAGCGGCCCGATTCGATCATCGTCGCGACGGTCTCGGCGATCTACGGCCTCGGCGACCCCGAGGCCTACCTCAAGATGGTGCTGCACCTGGTGCGGGGCGACCGGATGGACCACCGGCAGCTGCTGCGCCGCCTCGCCGACATGCAGTACACGCGCAACGAGCTCGACCTGCGCCAGGGCACCTTCCGCGTGCGCGGCGACGTGGTGGACATCTTCCCGGCGGAATCCGAGCGCGAAGCCGTGCGCGTGCAGTTCTTCGACGAGGAGGTCGAGTCGCTGGCGTACTTCGACCCGCTGACCGGCGAGGCGCTGCGCAAGGTGCCGCGCCTGACGGTGTTCCCGTCCACGCACTACGTGACGCCGCGCGAGCGCCTCACGGCCGCGATCGACGAGATCAAGGTCGAGCTTCGCGGGCGGCTGGCCGAGCTGCGCGCCGCCGGCAAGCTGCTGGAGGCGCAACGCCTCGAGCAGCGCACGCTGTTCGACCTCGAGATGATCAACGAGCTAGGCTACTGCGCCGGCATCGAGAACTACTCGCGCTACCTCTCGGGCCGCGCGGCGGGCGAGCCGCCGCCCTGCCTGTTCGACTACCTGCCGAGGAACGCGCTGCTCGTGATCGACGAGAGCCACGTGACCATCCCGCAGCTGCAGGGCATGTACCGCGGCGACCGCTCGCGCAAGGAGACGCTCGTCGAGTACGGCTTCCGCCTGCCGTCGGCGCTCGACAACCGGCCGCTGCGTTTCGACGAGTTCGAGCGGCTCCAGCCCCAGACGATCTGCGTGTCGGCCACGCCCGGCGAGCGCGAGCTCGCGAAGGCCGGCCAGGTCGTGGAGCAGGTGGTGCGCCCGACGGGCCTCGTGGACCCCGAGGTCGAAGTGCGGCCGGTCGCGACCCAGGTGGACGACCTGCTGTCCGAGATCCGCCTGCGCGTCGAGCGCAAGGAACGGGTGCTGGTCACGACGCTCACCAAGCGCATGGCGGAGGACCTGACCGATTACCTCGACGAGCACGGCGTCAAGGTGCGCTACCTGCACTCGGACATCGAGACCGTCGAGCGCGTCGAGATCATCCGCGACCTGCGCCTCGCGAAGTTCGACGTGCTGGTCGGAATCAACCTGCTGCGCGAGGGCCTGGACCTTCCCGAGGTCTCGCTGGTCGCGATCCTCGACGCCGACAAGGAAGGCTTCCTGCGCTCGGAGGGGTCGCTGATCCAGACGGTCGGGCGCGCGGCGCGCAACGAGCGGGGCAGGGCCATCCTCTACGCCGACCGTGTGACCGGCTCGATGGAGCGCGCCATCGCCGAGATGAACCGGCGGCGCGACAGGCAGCTCGCCTGGAACGCCGCGCACGGCATCACGCCAAAGTCCATCCACAAGGCCGTGCGCGACATCATGGAGGGAGCGCGCGCGGTGCCCGCCGGCGAGGCCGGGCGCCGCAGGGCGGTCAAGCTCTCGCCCGAGCAGGCGATGCAGCAGATCCGGAAGCTCGAGCAGGAGATGTTCCGGCTCGCGCGCAATCTCGAGTTCGAGAAGGCGGCGCAGGTACGCGACGAGATAACGGCTTTGCGGCATGCCTCGCTCGGAGCCGATGCAGACCGCCTGGCGGGCTGATCATGAGGGGAGAATGGTTATGGGCAGCATGAAATGCATTGCGTTGACGGCATCGCTCGGTGTACTCGCGCTCGGCACGTGCGCGGCACGCGCCGACGCACCCTGCAACAGGGGATACCGCGACACGACGGTCGCCGAGCGCGCCACCATGACCCGGATCCTCGAGTCGGTGAGGCGGGCATTGCCGCCGGCGCCGGAAGGCTGGGTGATCATCAACGACGACCCGCCTACCGTGCCAGCCAACCTGTGCATGGATTTCGAACGCACGCCCTGGCCGTACCAGTACTCGCTCACCTACCGGCGAACGGACAAGCAGGCGGAAATGGACGCAGGAACCCGGGCGGCCGCCGAGATCATGAAAGCGGACCTGGAGAAGAAGCAGCCACGCCTCGATGCAATCCAGGCGAAGTCCATGGCTCTGGTCAAGCAGCAGGTTGCGTTGATGGAAAAGGGAGACATGCCCGGGGCGCTTGCGCTGAATGAGCAGATGGCCGTCCTGCAGGAGGAGGGCCGCAGGATCATGGAAGAAGGGGACGCCGAGGAGCGTAGCGGTGCGATCATGAAGGAGGCCTGGCGTGACATCGAGATCGGCGTCTCGGTGCAGGTGAATCCGTGGTCCGAATCTCCGGTCGGCGCAGACGACACCGCGATCACCGTCGCAGGAAGCCCCACGGCCGCCTATCGCTGGGACAGCCGTGACGCGGGCTCGTATCAGGGCGGCGCCACGGTGCTGTTCGGACAGTGGCGCACCATGAGTCATGGAGGCCGCAGGCTCGTCGTGCGCAGTCACGTTCCGGCGAACTTCCCGCACGGCATCTCGGTGCGCGTCAACGCGGATGAAAAGCGGCTGCAGTCGGTGCTTGGTTCGATCGACTTCGCCGCGCTGGCGGGACTGGTGGCGCCGTGACGTGCGCGGGCCGCTGCGGTCCGTGGGCCGGTGGACCCAAGTGCCGCAATCCACTACCATTCCGCCTCTTTTCGGGCGCGTAGCTCAGCGGTAGAGCACTACCTTGACATGGTAGGGGTCACAGGTTCGATCCCTGTCGCGCCCACCAC
>DATBLN010000158.1:0-4223 GCA_036555345.1 Steroidobacteraceae bacterium | reverse complement strand
TATGAAGATCTACGTTGGAAACCTGCCTTTCTCGGCGACCGAAGCCCAGGTGCGCGACCTGTTCGCGCAGCACGGCACGGTCGAGTCCGTGGCGCTGCCGGCCGACCGTGAAACCGGCCGTCCGCGCGGTTTCGGCTTCGTTGAAATGCCGCAGGCCGAGGCGACCAAGGCCATCGAAGCCCTGAACGGCTTCTCGATGGGTGGCCGTCAGCTGCGCGTCAACGAGGCGCAGGATCGCCCGCGCGGCGCTGGCCGTCCGGGTGGCGGCGGTCGTCCGGGCGGTGGCGGTGGCTTCCGCTCCGGCGGCGGCGGCGGTGGCGGCGGACGCTGGTAAGCATCCGTCGTTTCGCTCACGAAAGGCCCGCTCCGGCGGGCCTTTCTTTTTTAAAGGGGACGCGTCCATTTATTTTGATGGTGACGCGTCCCTTCATTCCTTCGCGAATAAATGGACGCGTCCCCTTTAAAGTAAGCGCATGCGCCGTCTTCACGGTTTCCCGCCCATCGCGCGGGCCGACGCGCGCGTCCTGGTGCTCGGCAGCATGCCCTCGGCCGCCTCGCTCGCGGCGGGCGAGTACTACGCGCATCCGCAAAACCGCTTCTGGCCGATCGTCGGCGAGATCGCGAGTTTCGATCCGCGCGCGCCTTACGCGCGACGCAAGGCCGCGCTCATGGAGGCGGGTATCGCGCTCTGGGACGTGATCGGCAGCTGCACGCGCGAGGGAAGCCTCGACTCCGCCATCGCCGGGGACAGCATCGTCGCGAACGACTTCGCCTCCTTCCTCGCCGCGCACCGCGCGATCGCGCGCGTCTGCTTCAACGGCCGCAAGGCCGAGGCCGCCTGGCGCCGGCACGTGCTGCGGCAGTGGGCCGCGCCGCCCCCGCTCGACTACCGGCTGTTGCCTTCGACGAGCCCGGCGCACGCCGGGATGGGTTATCGTTCCAAGCTCAGGTCCTGGCGCAGCGCACTCGCATGATGAACCGCAGGCAACTCTTGCAGGGCATGGCGGCGGCCGCGCTCGGCGGCGGTCCCGTCGCGCGGCTCGCCGCAGAGACCGCGGCGCCCGACGTCGTCGTCATCGGCGCGGGCGGCGCCGGTCTCACCGCCGCGAAGGAACTGCTGCGGACCGGCGCGAGCGTGCTCGTGCTCGAGGCGCGCGACCGCGCCGGCGGGCGTGCATTCACCGACACGAGCCTCGGCCCGCCCTGGGACCGCGGTTGCTCGTGGCTGCACGCGTCCGACGTCAATCCTCTCGTGGGTTACGCGCGCGAGCAGGGTTTCGAGCCCTTCGTGGATGAGTACCCGCGGCACCTGTACCGCGATACCCACCGCCTGAGCGGCGCCGAGACCGCGGGCTACCGCGCGGTGGACGAGCGCATCGGGCGCGAGCTCGGCGAGGCCGGGCGCCGCGGCCTCGACATCCCCGCCGAGGCCGCGCTCACGCAGGCGACGCTCGCCGATCCCTGGTACCCGATGGCCATGGCGGGCATGACGGCGTGGGAGGGCATCGAGCCCGCGAACTTCTCCGCGCTCGACCAGTTCCACTTCGTCGAGCAGGGCGACGACATGCTGGTCGCGAAAGGCTACGGCGCGCTGCTCGCGCACTACGCGAGGGACGTGCCCGTGCGGCTGCGCACGCCCGTCACGCGCATCCGCTGGGGCGCGCGCGGCGTCGCGGTGGAGACGCCGTCGGGGGCGCTGAATGCGCGCATCGCCGTCGTCGCGCTGCCGTCGCCGGTCATCGCGACGGGCGCCGTGATCTTCTCGCCGCACCTGCCGGCGGAGGTGCTGCAGGCCCACCACGACCTGCCGCTCGGCCTGATGAACAAGGTGGCGCTGCGGTTCAGGCGCAACGTCTTCCCGTCCGGGCGCACCGAGTTCTGGCGCCTGCGCCGCGACGACGGCCGCGGCATGAGCTACCTGACCCGCCTGTGGGACAGCAACGTCTGTGTCGGCATGTCGGCCGGCCGGCTCGCGCACGAGCTGGAAGCGGCGGGGGAAGCCGCGGCCATCGAGCACGCGCTCGGGGAGCTGACGGCGATGCTCGGCGGCGACCTGCGCCGCCAGTTCGACCGCGGCGCGGCCACCGCCTGGGCGGGGGATCCCTACTCGCGCGGCTCCTACTCGCATTGCCTGCCGGGCCGCTTCGGCGCCCGCGCGGTCCTCACGCGCCCGGTCGGCGGCCGGCTCGTCTTTGCGGGCGAGCACACGGAGCAGTCCGCGTATGGCACGCTGCATGGCGCGCACCTCTCGGGTCTCCGGGCCGCCACCGAGGCGCGCCGCCTGCTGTCAGGAGCCTTCGCATGAGCCTCGTCCTCTACGATTACCTGCCCTCCGGCAACGGCTACAAGTGTCGCCTCGTGCTGAAGGCGCTCGGCATGCCGTACGAGCTCCGGCGGATGGACATCGTCGCGGGCGCCACGCGCACGCCGGAGTTCCTCGCCATCAACCCGAACGGCAAGATCCCCGTGCTCGTGGTGCCCGGGCGCGGGCCGCTCGCCGAGAGCCACGCGATCATCAGCTACCTCGCCGAGGGCTCGAAGCTCGTGCCGGCCGATCCCTTCGACCGCGCGCTCATGTGGCAGTGGATGTGCTTCGAGCAGTACCAGCTCGAGCCGGGCGTCGGCACCGTGCGCCACTGGCTGAAGGGTCTCAAGAAGACACCGGAGGAGCTCGGCGAGCGCTATACCGAGCGCTTCCAGCGCGGCACGGATGCGCTCGGCATCCTCGACCGCGGCCTGGCGGGTCGCGAGTGGCTCGTGGGCGATGCCGTGACGCTCGCGGACGTCTCGCTCTTCGCCTACACGCACGTCGCGGACGAGGGGGGATTCCGCCTCTCCGACCACCCGGCGATCTGCGCCTGGATCGCGCGCTTCAAGCGCCTGCCCTGGTACGCCCCGATCACCGAACCCTGATGCTGCCCACGCGGCGCGAAGCATTCCGCTTCTGGTTCCGCCTCGGGTTCATCTCATTCGGCGGGCCGGCCGGCCAGATCGCGATCATGCATCGCGAGGTCGTCGAGCGCCGCGGCTGGCTCGACGACCGTGCGTTCATGCGCGCGCTCAACTTCTGCATGCTGCTGCCGGGGCCCGAGGCGCTGCAGCTCGCGATCTGGATCGGCTGGCGGCTCCACGGGACCCCCGGCGGCATCGTCGCCGGGCTCTGCTTCATCGGCCCGGCGATCCTGCTGCTGCTCGGGCTTTCCTTCCTCTACGCGTTGCACGGCGAGCTGCCGGCGGTCGCCGCCGCGCTGCTCGGCCTCAAGGCGACCGTGATCGCGCTGATCGCGCAGGCGCTGCTGCGCCTCGCGCGCCGCGCCCTCTCGCATCCGCTGCACTGGGCGCTCGCCGCCGCCGCGCTCGTGCTGATGGTCGCGAAGCTCGCGCCGTTCCCGCTGATCCTCGCAGGCGCCGCGCTCGCCGGGCTGCTCGCGCACCGCGATCCGGCGCCGGCCGCGCCGGCCGCGCCGGCGCCGTTCCCGTGGAGAAGCCTGGCAACCGGCCTCGCGCTCTGGGCGCTGCCGGCGGTCGCAATCGTCGGGCTCGCCGGCAGGGACTCGCTGTTCGCCGGTCTCTACCGCTTCTTCACGACCGCGGCGCTCATCACCTTCGGCGGGGCCTATGCCGTGCTCGCCTGGGTCAGCCAGCAGGTGGTCGAGGTGCACGGCTGGCTGACGCAGGCCGAAACGATCGCGGGACTTGCGCTCGCCGAGACGACGCCGGGGCCGCTCATCATCGTGCTGCAGTTCGTCGGGTTCATGGCCGGCTGGAACGGCTCGGGCGGCGACCCGGGGACGGCGACGGTGGCGGCGCTGCTGACGTCCTGGGCGACGTTCCTGCCGTCCTTCGTCTTCATCCTGGTCGGCGCGCCCTACATCGAGCGCCTGGCGGCGAACGTGCGCCTCGCCGGCGCGCTCGCGGGCGTCACCGCGGCGGTGGTCGGCGTCATCGGCAGCCTGGCGGTCGCCTTCGGCCGCAACGTGCTGTTCCCCGCGGGGCTGTCGGCGCCGGAGTGGGGCGCGATCGCGATCGCGCTGGTCGCGCTCTTGCTGCTCGAGCGCACCAGGCTGGACGTCCTCTGGGTCATCGCCGGCGGCGCGGCGGCCGGCCTTGCGCTAGGCTATCTCGCATGAAGTACCTGCACACCATGGTGCGCGTGACCGACCTCGCGAAGTCGGTCGAGTTCTTCCGGCTGCTGGGCCTCACCGAGTTGCGCCGCATGGACA
>DATBLN010000134.1:0-11636 GCA_036555345.1 Steroidobacteraceae bacterium | reverse complement strand
GCGCCGCGGCCGACCCAGAGCAGCTCGCCACGACCCGCTTCCGGGCGGAACAGTCCGCGGTAGAAATCCTCCGCGAAGGCCGACGACGACACGAGCAGTTGCGCGGACGCGGTGCTCATCACGGCCGCGAGGATGCCGGAGAGGCAGATGCCGGCGATCACGGGGTGGAAGAACTGCGTGGACATCAGGATGAAGACCTTCTCGCTGTCGCTGCCTTCGAGCGGGCGGTCGAGCGCAAGGATGCCGGTGAGGCCCACGATGATCGCCGCGCCCAGCACGACGATCACCCAGCCCATGGCGACGCGGCGCGCCACGTCCATCTCGTCCACGCGGCGGATCGCCATGAAGCGCGCGAGGATGTGCGGCTGGCCCGCGTAGCCCAGGCCCCAGCCGACGAGCGAGGCGATGCCGATCCAGCCGAGCGCCGCGCCGCCGGAGCCCACGAAGGGATCGAGCAGCGTCGGGTCGCGCGCCGCGATCTCGTCGAGCGCCGGCGTGACGCCGCCCGCGAGGTTCACCCCCATCCAGGCGACCAGCACGAGCGCCAGAAACATCAACGTGCCCTGCAGCACGTCCGACCAGCTCACGGCGAGGAAGCCGCCGAAGAACGTATAGGCGAGCATGACGATGGAGCCCCAGAACATCGCCTCGACGTAAGGCAGGCCGAACAGCGTCTCGAACAGCTTGCCCGAGGCGACGAAGCCGGAGCTCGTGTAGAACGCGAAGAAGACCAGGATGAAGGCGGCCGAGATCGTGCGCAGCAGGCGCGAGCGGTCGTCGAATCGCCGCTCGAAGTAATCGGGCAGCGTCAGGGAATCGGCGAGCTGCTCGGTGCGCGCGCGCAGCTTCGCCGCGATGAAGCGCCAGTTGGCCCAGGTGCCGACGACGAGCCCCGCCGCGAGCCAGACGGCATCGAAGCCCGACAGGTACGCGAGCCCCGGCAGCCCCATCAGCAGCCAGCCGCTCATGTCGGAGGCCTGGGCCGAGAGCGCCGTGACCCAGCTGCCGAGCCTGCGCCCGCCGAGGATGAAGTCGCCGAGCGTGCGGGTGCGCCGGTACGCGATGAACCCGAGCAACAGGCAGACCGCCATGTAAGCGACGAGGCTCGCGACGATGCCGGTGTTGTTCTCGATCATGGCTTGCCCGCGGGACTATACGCTACAGTCGCCCGGATGGACGACCGCCGGCCGCAGTTCCTTGCCGACGTCGACGCCTGCGTGGAGCGCGTGCTCTCGCAGGTCGGCAAGAGGATCGTGCTGTGCCTGCCGATCGGCGCCGGCAAGCCGGTCGCGCTCGCCAACGGGTTCTGGCGCCGCGCGGTGGCGGATCCTTCGATCGACCTCTCCATCTACACCGGCCTCACGCTGCGACGACCGCGCGGCAGGAGCGAGCTCGAACGACGGCTCGTGGATCCCATGGCCGCGCGCGTGTTCGCCGGCGGCCCCGACCCGGAGTGGCCCGAGGCGCTCTCCGCCGGCACCGTGCCGGCGAACGTCCGCATCCACGAGTTCTTCCTGGAGCCGGGCGCCTGGCTGCATTCGCCGCTCGCGCAGCAGTGGTACGCGAGCATCAACTACACGCACGTCGCGCGCACGGTCGCGGCCGCGGGCGCGAACGTCGTCGCGCAGCAGATCGCGCTGCGGCCGGGACCCGGCGGCGGGCGCGCGAGTCTCGGCACCAATCCGGACGTCACGGTGGACCTGCTGCCGATCCTGAACGAGCGGCGCCGCGCCGGCGCGCCGATCGCGGTCATCGGGCAGGTCAACGGCTACATGCCGTACATGTACGGCGCGGCGGAGGTCCCCGCCTCCGTGTTCGACTACGTCGTGGACGACCCGCGCGGCCACCACGAGCTGTTCAGCCCGCCGAACCTGCCGATCACGACCGCGGACCACTGCATCGCGCTCGCCGCGAGCATGCTCATCCGCGACGGCGGCACGATCCAGATCGGCATCGGCGAGCTCGGCGACGCCATCGTGCACTCACTGACGCTGCGCCATCGCGAGAATGCCGTCTGGCGCCGCGCGCTCGCGGACACGGGCTTCGCCGCGCGATTCGCGGGCGAGCAGGCGGACCTCGGCGGCGACGGGCCGTTCGAGGAAGGGCTCTACGCCGTCACCGAGATGTTCGTGGACGGGTTCCTCGACCTGTTCCGGGAGGGCATCCTCAAGCGGCGCGTGGAGCCCGAGGGCGTGCTGCTGCACGGCGCATTCATGCTGGGGCCGCAGGCGTTCTACCGCGAGCTGCGCGAGATGCCCGAGTCGGAGCGCGCGCTGTTCGCGATGATGCCCGTCAGCTTCACGAACGAGCTGCTCGGGCCGGGCTGGGACCGCAAGGTCGCGCAGCGCCGGCACGCGCGGTTCATCAACATGGCGATGATGGCGACGCTCGGCGGCGCCCTCGTCTCCGACGGCCTCGACGACGGGCGCGTCGTCAGCGGCGTCGGCGGGCAGTACAACTTCGTCGCGCAGGCTCACGCGCTGCCGGGTGGGCGCTCGATCATCGCGCTGCGCGCCACGCGCGAGAACCGCGGGCGGCTCGAGTCCAACGTGCGCTTCGGTTACGGGCACGCGACCATCCCGCGCCACCTGCGCGACGTCGTGATCACGGAGTACGGCGTCGCCGACCTGCGCGGCCTGCCGGACGACGAGGTGGCGAAGCGCATGCTGGCGGTCGCGGATTCGCGCTTCCAGCCGGCGCTGCTCGCGGAAGCGCAGCGTGCCGGCAAGCTGCCGGCGTCGTACCGCATCCCGGACGGGCATCGCGGCAATGTCCCGGCGGCGCTCGAGCGGGCGCTCGCGCCGCACCGCGCGGCCGGGCACTTCGGCGAGCTGCCCTACGGCACGGATCTCACGGCGGAGGAGATCCGCCTCGCGCGCGCGCTGCGGCGGCTGAAGGCGCGCGCGGAGCATTGGCCGGGGCGGCTTGCGATCGCGGCCAGGCTGCTGCGACCGCTGCCGCGCGATCCGGCGGTCAAGCCGCTGCTCGAGCGCATGGGCCTCGCGGCGCCGCGATCCTGGCGCGAGCGGCTGCTGCGGCGCGTGGTCGCGGCCGCGCTCTAGACGAAGCTCGCGATCTCCGCGAGCGGCTTGCGCGAGATGTCGGGAACCCTGGCGTCCGCCGCCGGGTAACCGACGACCAGCAGCAGGAACGGCCGCTCCAGGTCCTTCGGCCGGCCGAGGATGTCGTTCAGGAACTTCATCGGGCTCGGCGTGTGCGTCAGCGACACGAGGCCGGCGTGGTGCACGGCCGCGAGCAGGAGCCCGGTCGCGAGGCCGACCGACTCGTCCGTGTAGTAGTGCTTGCGCCTGCTGCCGTCCGGCCGGCGCTCGAAGCGGCGGATGAACACGGCGATCAGCCAGGGCGCGACCTCCAGGAACGGCTTGTGCTCGTCGGTGCCGAGGGGCGCGAGCACTTCCAGCCACTCGGGCGGGGCGCGGTGCGCGTAGAACTCGCGCTCCTCGGCCTCGGCCGCCTCGCGGATGCGGCGCTTGACGGCAGGATCGGAGACCGCGACGAAATGCCAGGGCTGCTGGTTGGCGCCCGAGGGCGCGGAGCCCGCGGCGCGCAGGAATTCCTCGATCAGCTCGCGCGGCACCGGGCGAGCGGAGAAGTCGCGGACCGTGCGGCGCCTGCCCATCTCGTCCGCGAACGCCTTCGCGCGCGCAGCCATCTCCTCCGGCGGATACTCGCGGTGGCCCGCGAGCGGCACGAACTTCGGTTGCATCGCGATTTCCTTCAGACGGCGGCCAGCAGGCGGTCGATCATCCCTTCGGCCTGCGCACGGTAGCCGCCGCCGAACAGGTTCAGATGATTGAGCACGTGGTACAGGTTGTAGAGGTCGCGGCGCGCCCCGGCGCCCGCATCCAGCGGCCAGGCATGCTCATAGGCGGCGTAGAAGCGGGGACCGAAACCGCCGAAGAGGCGCGTCATCGCGAGGTCCGCCTCGCGGTCGCCGTAATAGGCCGCCGGGTCGTACACGACCGGCGTACCGTCGGGGAGCATCCCGCGGTTGCCGCCCCAGAGGTCGCCGTGCAGGAGCGACGGCTGCGGACGGTGACCGGTGAAGAATCGCGGCAGCGCTTCCAGCAACTGGCGACCGCGGTCCTGAACTCGTCCGCCGTGGCCATTCTTCAGCGCGAGATCGAGCTGGAACGCGAGGCGACGCTCGCGCCAGAAGGCCATCCAGTCGCCCGATTGCGCGTTGGGTTGCGGCGACGCGCCGATCGCATTGTCGCGCTCGAGGCCGAATGAAGGCGCCGTCGCGGCGTGCAGCCGCGCCAGCGCCTCGCCCATCCGCGCGTCGGAACCGGCATCGGCGGGCCGGAGATCGAGCCATTCGAGCTCGATCCAGGCATCGGCCTCGTCTGAGCCTTCGCCCAGCACCCGCGGCACGCGGACCGCGCCGGTCTCTGCAATGCGCGCGAGACCGTCGACCTCCGCCTCGAGCCGCCACCGTTCGGCGAGCGGCAGGCGCTTGATGAACGCACGGGCGCGCATCCGGCTACTTTAATCGGGGTGCGTCCCCGATTTCCGATCGCCGCAATGTAATTGGACGCGTCCCCTTTATTTTGCGAGGCGCTCGGCCTGGCGGCGGAGCGCAGCGCCGAATTTCGCTGCATCGTAGAAAGCCTCGAGCTTCGGCACATCCGGCTTGCGCCGCTCGAGCACATCGGCCGTGACTTCCAGCGGCATGTCGCAGGCGATGGTCGTCAGGCGGCGCGCGAAGAAGGCCGTCTCGCGATGCTCGCGCAACTTCTCGGGAAGCCTCGCGGCGCCGCGGATCGGAAGCGAGGGCACCTGGTCGAGCCTGTCGTACAGCTCCTCGAGCGAGGCGAACCGGCGCAGGAGCGCCGAGGCCGTCTTCGGCCCCACGCCCGGCACTCCCGGGATGTTGTCCACCGAGTCGCCGGTGAGCGCGAGGTAGTCCGCCATGCGCTCGGGGCGCACGCCGAACTGCTCCTCGATCTCGCCGTAGGCATAGCGCCGCTCGCCCGCATAGTCCCAGTAGGCGTCGCCCTCGCGGATGAGCTGTGCGAGGTCCTTGTCGCGCGTGACCAGCACCGAGCTGTGCCCGCGCGGGCGCAGCCGCGTGGCAATCGTGCCGATGATGTCATCGGCCTCGTGCGTCGGGCTGCTGAACTCGGCCACGCCCATCAGCCGGCACAGCTCGCGGCAGAGCCCGAACTGTCGCTTGAGCTCGGGCGGCGCGGGCTCGCGGTTCGCCTTGTAGGCCGGAAAGATCTCGTTGCGGAACGACGACGACAGGCTCTCGTCGAAGGCGACCGCGACGTGCGTCGCCTTCGACTGCTCCAGCAGGTCGCCGAGGAAGCGGCCGAAACCGTAGAGCGCGTTGACCGGCTGGCCGTCGCCATCGGTCATCTCGATGCCGACCGAGTAGTAGGCGCGGAAGACGAAGTAGCTCGCGTCGATCAGGTGGACCGGACGGCCCCCGGCGCGCTTCACTGGCGGAATTTCTGGATGCGGGCGTGCAGCGGGCTCGTGCGCGGGAAATGCGCGAGCAGGTATTCCATCTGGTCGGCGAGCACGCGCCGGCCCTTCAGGTAGATGTACTCGGCGTAGGTCGGCGTGAACGGCACGGCGAGCAGCTGCATGCCCGCCTGCTCCGGCGTGCGCGAGGCCTTCTGGTTGTTGCAGCGGCGGCAGGCGGCGACCACGTTGTTCCACGCGTCCTTGCCGCCCTGGCAGAACGGGCGCACGTGGTCACGCGAGAGCGCGGAGGACGGGAAGCGCCCGCCGCAGTACATGCAGAGGTTGGCGTCGCGGCGGAACAGCGTTTCGTTGTTGAGCGGCGGCACGTAGTCGCCGCGCAGGCTGCCCGGATTCCCGGACGAGCCCTGCGTCGCCATCATCGAGCTGACCTCGATCACCGTCTGGCGGCCGCTCCTCGCGTTCATGCCGCCATGCAGCGCGTACAGGTGGCTGCCGAAGGCGTACGCCACCTGGCCAAGGCAGTGCAACCGCACCGCCTCCTTGTAGTCGATCCACTCGAGCGGCATGCCGGAGGCGTCGGTGCGCAGCACCCACTGCGACAGGGCGCCTGCCTGGCCGCCCGCCGGAACCACTTTCCTCGCCATGACCGAAACCGTGCCCACGTACGTACAAACCACTGGCCGAAACCCTGAAACAATAAGCCACGATTGTTATAATTTTCAATGCGCGGCCGGACCGGCCCGCGAACCCAGGGAGGAACCGGATGCCAGTCACGATCGGCGTGCTGCGGGAGACCGTGCGGGGCGAGAACCGCGTCGCCGTGGTCCCCGAGGTCGCCACCCGGCTTGCGGCCCAGGGCGCCCGGATCCTCCTGGAGCGGGGCGCAGGCACCGCCGCCCGCTTCCCGGACGTCTCCTACCAGGACGCCGCGCTGGCCGATTCCGCCGACGCGGTCCTCGCCGAGGCGGACGTCCTGCTCACGGTCCAGCCGCCGGACCCCGCGGTCGTCTCCCGTCTGAAGCCGGGCGCGGTCGTCGCCGGATTCCTCGCCCCGCACGCGCAGGCAGCCCTCGTGCGCGCGCTCAAGGACCGGCGCATCACCAGCTTCGCCATGGAACTCGTGCCGCGCATCTCGCGCGCGCAGTCCATGGACGCCCTCTCCTCGCAGGCGGCCGTCGCCGGCTACAAGGCGGTGCTGATCGGCGCCGCGGCGCTCGACAAGTTCTACCCGATGCTGACCACGGCCGCGGGCACCATCCGTCCGGCGACCGTGCTCGTGATCGGCGCGGGCGTCGCGGGCCTGCAGGCGATCGCGACCGCGAAGCGCCTCGGCGCGGTGGTCGAGGCCTACGACGTGCGCTCCGCGACGCGCGAGCAGATCAGGTCGCTCGGCGCGAAGTTCGTCGAGACCGGCGTCACCGCCGAGGGCGCGGGCGGCTACGCGCGCGAGCTCACCGCCGAGGAGAAGGCGAAGCAGCAGGAGGTGCTCGACGGGCGAATCGCCGCGGCCGACTGCGTCATCACGACCGCGGGCGTCCCGGGCCGCCCGGCGCCGCGCATCATCGGCCGCGCCGCGGTCGAGCGCATGAAGGCGGGGGCGGTGATCGTCGACCTGCTTGCCGAGGGCGGCGGCAATTGCGAGCTCACAAAGGCCGGCGAGACCGTCGAGCACGGCGGGGTGCGCATCATCGGGCCGGTCAACCTGCCGGCGACCGTCGCGCACCACGCGAGCGAGATGTACGCCAAGAACCTGCTGAATTTCATCAAGCCGGCCCTGAAGGACGGGACGCTGGCGATCGACTGGAATGACGAGGTGTTCGCGGCCTCCTGCGTCACGCACGAGGGCGCGATCCGCCACGAACCGACCCGCAAGACCGCGGAGGCCGCGTAAATGGAAGGCGTGATCGCGCTCTATATCGTCATGCTCGCGGCGTTCACCGGCTACGAGGTGATCGCGCGCGTGCCGGTGATCCTGCACACCCCGCTGATGTCGGGGTCGAACTTCGTGCACGGCATCGTGCTCGTCGGCGCCATGGTCGCGCTCGGGCGGGCCGACACGGTGCTCGAGCAGGTGATCGGCTTCATCGGCGTCGTGCTCGGCGCCGGCAACGCGGTCGGCGGCTACGTGGTCACCGAGCGCATGCTCGAGATGTTCAAGGCGAGCGGCCAGAAGAAGAAGAAGGAGTCCGCCTGATGGGCTTCCTGCCGGAGAACGTCGCGACCCTCGCGATCGACTTCTCCTACCTGCTGGTCGCGTTCCTGTTCATCATGGGCCTGAAGGCCATGAGCTCGCCGGTCACGGCGCGCCGCGGCATCGTGGTCGCGGGCCTCGGCATGCTGATCGGCACGCTGATGAGCTTCCTCTACCCCGGCATGGGCAACTTCCCGCTGATGCTGGCCGCGATCGCGATCGGCGGCGCGCTCGCCTGGTGGTCCGGGCGCATCGTCGCGATGACCGACATGCCGCAGATGATCGCGCTCTACAACGGCATGGGCGGCGGCGCGGCGGCCTCGATCGCGGCCGTGGAGCTCCTGCGCATGGTCGGCGTCCCCGCGGAGGGCGCCGCGCACCACGGGCCCATGGTCACCGCGCTCGCCGCGGCCGGCGCCTTCATCGGCGCCGTGAGCTTCTCCGGCTCGCTGATCGCCTTCGGCAAGCTCCAGGACCTGATCAAGCGCAGCCTGCGCTTCCAGGGCCAGCAGTTCGTCAACCTCGTGATCACGGCGGCGACCATCGCGCTCGGCGCCTGGATCGTGGTCTCGGGCCACCCGACGCTCGGGATGGTGATCGCGTTCTTCGCGCTCGCGCTCCTGCTCGGCATCACGATGACGCTGCCGATCGGCGGCGCCGACATGCCGGTCGTGATCTCGCTCTACAACGCCTTCACCGGCCTCGCGGTCGCATTCGAGGGCTTCGTGCTCGAGAACGCGGCCATGATCATCGCCGGCATCGTGGTGGGCTCCGCCGGCACGCTGCTCACGCAGCTGATGGCGAAGGCCATGAACCGCTCGCTCGCAAACGTGCTGTTCTCCGGCTTCGGCGAGGGGCCGGCCGCGGAAGCCACCGGCGTGACGGGCTCGCTCAAGCCGATCGAGCCCTCGGACGCGGGCGTGATGATGGCCTTCGCGCAGAAGGTGATCGTGGTGCCGGGCTACGGCATGGCGGTCGCGCAGGCGCAGCACAAGGTGTGGGAGCTGTGCCAGCTCCTGATCGACAAGGGCGTGATGGTGCGCTTCGCCATCCACCCGGTCGCGGGCCGCATGCCGGGGCACATGAACGTGCTGCTCGCGGAGGCGGGCGTCCCCTACGACCTGATCGCCGACCTCGACGAGATCAACGCCGAGTTCGACACGACCGACGTCGCGCTCGTGATCGGCGCCAACGACGTGGTGAACCCGGTCGCGCGCACCGACAAGTCGAGCCCGATCTACGGCATGCCGATCCTGAACGCGGACAAGGCGAAGAACGTGCTCGTGATCAAGCGCGGCAAGGGCGCCGGCTTCTCGGGCATCGAGAACCACCTCTTCTACCTGGACAACACGCGCATGGTGTACGGCGACGCGCAGAAGGTTGCCGCGGAACTGATTCATGCCGTGAAGGCGGCGGGCTGACGCATTCATCGACCGGCCTGGCGTGGCCGGCCGGGCTGGCTCGCTCGCGCCGCCGGAACTTACGCGCTCACTCGCCACCCGCCCGGCCACGCCAGGCCGGGCGGTGGATGCGTCAGTCAGGCGAGTTCGCGGGCGAGAAACTCGATGGTCCGGCGCCAGGCAAGTTTCGCGGCGTCGGCGTTGTAGCGGGCAGCGTTGGTGTCGTTATTGAAGGCGTGGTCGACGTCGGCGTAGTAGTGCATCTCGTAGCGGGCGCCGCTCGCGCGCAGTGCGGCGTCGAAGGCGGGAACGGCGGCGTTGATGCGGTCGTCGCGGCCGGCGTAGTGCATCATGATCGGTGCGCGCACGCGCGCAGCCTCGTCGGCACCGGGCGGCATGCCGTAGTACACGACCGCCGCATCCAGTTCCGGTGAATGGACGGCCAGGCGCCCGGCCATGCCCCCGCCCCAGCAGAAGCCGACACATCCCACCCGGCCGGTGCCCTGCGCGTGCGACGCCGCGTGGCGCACCGCCGCGAGGTAGATGCCGAGCGCGGTGTCGCGATTGAGTTCGCCGATGAGCCTGCGCGCCGCGTCCTCGTCCGCGGGCGTGCCGCCGGCACCGGAGAGCGCGTCGGGCGCGACCGCCAGGAAGCCGGCCCGGGCCACCCGGCGCGCGACATCCTCGATGTGCGGGTTGAGGCCGCGGTTCTCGTGGATCACGACCACCGCCGGCCGGCGCGCGGGCTCCGCCTTCGGTCGCGCGACGTAGCAGGAGACGGCGCCCGCGGGACCCTCGAAGCTCTCGCGGCCCGAAACGAGCGCGGGATCGTCCGGCGCGACCGTCGCGGCGATCGCATAGCGGTTCTCGAGGAGCGGCAGGATGGCCGCCGCCGCCGCGGCTCCGCCGGCGATGCGCGCGAGCCGCGCCAGGAACTCGCGCCGCGGCGTCGCGCCGTGCGTGAACTCGTCATAGAGCTCGATGAACCTGTGGTCCATGCTTAAATGGGATGCGTCCCCATTAATCCGCTACTCGTCGACGTCCGGCATCACGAGCCAGAGCAGCAGGTAGACGATGATGCCGGGGAAGGCGGCGGACAGGATCGAGAGGATCACGTAAGCGACCCGCACGCGATCGTGCTTCCAGCCGTAGTGGTCCGCGATGCCGCCACACACACCGGCGATCATGCGGTCCTTCGAGCGCTTGAGCTTCCTGTCCGACATCGCCGCCTCCACCTTCCGCGGGAAGAGGAATCATCCTCCCACGGAGCGGCGCCGGATGCGAGCGGTCCGGCTCAGCCGGTGCGGTTCGGGCGACGGGCGGGCGCCGGGGCGGGCGCCGGTTGCTGCACCGGGCGGTCGTAGCGGCGCTGGATCGCGCGCTGGCGTTGTTCGGGCGTCATCTGCCCCCAGCGCTCGCGCAGCCGCCGCCGCTGCTCCTCGGTGAGCTGCTGGAAGCGCCGGAAGTCGTTGCGCAGGCGTTCCTTCTGCTCGGGCGTGAGCTGGTGGAAGCGCTTCCAGCGCTCGCGCAGGCGGGCGCGCTCCTCGGGCGGCAGCGAGCGCCACTTGCGCCAGCGCTCCTGCGCCTTCGCGCGCTGCTCGGGCGTCATGGCGGCCCAGCGCTGTGCGCCCACGGCCATCGCCTGCTGGCGCCCCGGCGGCAGCGATGCCCAGCTCTCCTCCTGGCCCGCGAGGATCGCCCGCTGCTCCTCGTCGAGCTCGTCCCAGGCGATGCCCGGCGCCGTGTCCTGATCCGCGGCCGGCGGCGGCTCCTGCGCCTGCACGGGCGCGAAACCGAGCGCGAGCCACACCGCGACAATCCCAGCGAGCTTATTCATGGCCGTCATCCTTCGAAGCCTCTTGCTCGGCGCGCTTGAGCTGCTTCTCGCCCTTGCGCGACTCGATGTAATCCGCGAACTCCCCGTCCTCCGCACCCATCTCCGCCAGGAACTCCAGGAACTCCGGGTCCGGCGGCGGCGGCGGCGTCTCCGCCGCCGCGGCCGGCCAGGCCACCAGGCACGCGGCGATCCAGGCCGGGCGCATCGCCTCAGCCCACGTCGCCGGCCGCCTGCTCGGCCGCCCAGGCATAGAAATCGCCGTCCTCCTCGAACATGTCGAGCTCATCGGCGCCCGCGACCAGGTCGAGGTCCTCGAACGCCGCGAGCGCGGGCTCCACGGGCGGCGCCGCCCGCTCGCCCTGCCACAGCATCACGCCGACGACCGCGGCGGCGGCCGCAGCCCCCGCCGGGATCCAGGTCGAGGACCAGCGCAGGCGCCGGTGCCGCAGCTCCTCGAGCGCCCGCGCGCGCGAGCGCGCGAGCCGCGCACGCGTCGCGGCGGGCAGCGACTCGACGCTCGTGTCGAAGGCCGCGCGACTCTTCCGTTCCAGTTCCTGCATCCGGTCGTTCATTTCACTTCCCCCAACACTTCCTGCAAGGCCTGCAGCGCGCGGAAGTAGTGCGTCTTCACGCTTCCTTCCGAGCAACCCATCGCCATCGCCGTCTGCGCCACGTCCATGCCCTCGAAGTTCCGCAGCAGGAATGCCTCGCGCTGCCGGCTGCTCAACCCCGCGAGCACCCCTTCGATGCGCGC
>DATBLN010000066.1:0-29126 GCA_036555345.1 Steroidobacteraceae bacterium | reverse complement strand
GCCGCCGTGAAGCGATACTCGTGACGCGCGACGGTGCCGCTGCCCGCGAGCGTCCATCCGCCGCCGATGCTCCAGTCGAACTCGTACTCGAGGCCACGATGGCGCGTGCGCCCGCCGCCGACGTTGAAGCCGGCGGAGTCGCGCAGGATGACGTCGCGCTTCTCCATGGCGAAGGCCGCCAAGTCGAGCGCGACCGCGGCGCCGCGCCAGCGCCAGCCGAGTTCCGCCGCATCGATGCGCTCGGATTCCAGGTCGGCGACCGATTGCTGGCGCTGGAGACGGTAGAGCTCGGTCATCTCCGGTGCGCGGAAGCCGCGCGCCAGCGACAGGTAGGCAGCGCTCGCATCGCCGGGCCGCCATACCACCGACAGCCGCGGTGCCGTGTTGGTGAAATCGTCGCTGCGGTCCGCCGGCCGCGAGTACAGGCAGCCGCCGGGGCAGGGCACGCCGTTCTCGTCCGTATTGCCGTCCAGCATGCGGTTGTCGTAGTCGTAGCGGACGTGCTCGACACGCAGGCCCGCCTCGAGGGTCCAGCGCGGCGCCAGCGGCCGGCGCCACTCGGCATAGGCCGCGGCCAGGCGCGAATCCACGTCGTAGTCGTAGTGGCGGCCCGCGGGACGGATCGCGTTCGCCGCGGGCGAACCGTCGGTCGTCGGCCCGTCCTGGAACTGCAGCAGCGAGCTCGCCGACATCTCGGCATCCGTTCCCAGCCGGAGGTCCCCGCCGCCGGCGGCAGGCAGCAGGACCGAGAACATGACGCCTGCGCTGTCCTGGCCATTCTCCTCGACCGGCTGGCCGAGCAGGAAATGCTGCAGGAAGTCCATGCGCGAACTGCGCAGGTAGCCGCGCCAGTCGACGCGGCCGCGCGCCAGGTGCCCCGTCAAGCGCAGGCTGCGGGCATCCCGGTAAGCCTCCGGATTCGGGTTTGACCGCGCCACCGCGCGGTCGCGATAGGCATCGGGCCCGACGATGAAGCCCGCCGTTTCCTGCTCGAGATTCGTCGCCGACAGGCGCAGCAGCAGGTCGCCGCCGGCCAGCGGCTGCGCCCAGGCGCCCGAAAACTTCTGCTCCGAGAATCCCGCGGCATCGCGCCAGCCGCCGTCGTCCGTCGCGTGCAGCGCGACACCGAGGCCGCGGCCCGACGACTCGCCCGATGCCGCCAGCCGCAGCCGGTAGTAATCATCGCTGCCGCCCTCGAGGCCGACGCCCAGGGCCGGCAGCTCCGCGGGCAGCGGCGGAATGACGTTCAGGATCCCGTGCACAGCACTCGAGCCGTAGAGCGCGCTGCCGGGACCGCGCAGCACCTCGATCGCTGCCGCCTGCTCGACGTTGACCTCGAACAGTTCGTTGACGTTGCAGCTGCCGACCGGGCGGATCGGGATGCCGTCCTCGAGCACCAGCACGGCGCCGCAGGCGCCGGCTCCGGTCAGCACCGGCGAACGCAGGGCCGTGAGCGACTCCTGGCCGCTGCCGCGCTGGATCATCGCGCCGGACGCGCGGTTCACGGCCTCCGAGGCATGCGTCGCGCCCGCCAGCACCAGGTCCGCCGTTTCCACGCGGGTGGCGCTGCCCGGGTGATCGAGCAATGCGACGCGGCTGCGCGTCGCGGTGACGACGATCTCCTCGATCGCCACCGCGCGGCCGGCCGCGAGCCATGCCGCCAGTCCGAGCAGGGTGAAGACTTCGGGACGGATGCGCACAGACGGTCCGCCGCGCTCAGCAGAGATCCGCGAGCCGGAACCCGGCAATGCGGAATACCTGGCGCAGGCTCTCGTCGAACTCGGCCTCCAGCGCGGCGCCGGCCCGGCGGCGGCAACTCTCCAGGATCTCCGGCAGGGTCGCGTTCTTCACGGCCAGGATGAAGGGAAATCCGAACCGGCGCTCGTACCCGGCATTCAGCCGTTCGAGCTCGGTGCGCTCGGCGGCGGAGGCGGCCGCAATGCCCGCGCCCGATTGTTCCGCCCGCGAAAAGCCCGACAGCGTCAGGCGCGTGCCGAGTTTCGGATGCGCGCGCAGCAGCGCGAGCTGGTGATCGCGGCCGGCCTGCAGGACCGCCTCCCGCATGGCGGCGGCGAGCGCCTCGCGATCCGCGAACGGCCGCGAAGCCCAGGCCTGCTCCGCCACCCAGGGTGAATGCTCGTAGACCGCGCCGAAGCGCGCGACGAAGGCGTCGCGATCGAGCGCGTTGATCTCGGCGATGGAGAGCCGCGTGCCCGTCATCACGCGCCGCGCGCGGGGTGCTCCGCGATCCAGTGGCGCGCGATCTCCACGCGCCGGCAGATCCATACGCGATCGTGGCGCTGCACGTGGTCGAGGAAACGCTCGAGCGCCGCCGCGCGCGCGGGGCGGCCGGCGAGACGGCAGTGCAGGCCGACGGACATCATCTTCGGCGCGCGCTCGCCCTCGCGCCAGAGCTGGTCGAAGGCGTCCCGCAGGTGCGCGAAGAAATCCTCGCCGGTCGCGAAGCCCGCGGGCGTGGCGAAGCGCATGTCGTTGCAGTCGAGCGAATAGGGCACGACGAGGTGGTCGCGCCCGTCGACCTCGACCCAGTAGGGCAGGTCGTCGGCATAGGAATCGGCGTCGTAGAGGAAGCCGCCGTGCTCGACCACCAGGCGGCGCGTGTTCGGGCTGTCGCGGCCCGTGTACCAGCCGAACGGCCGCTCGCCCGTCAGCTTCTCAATCGCCGCGACCGCGCGCGCGAGATGCTCGCGCTCGATGGCCGGATCCACGAACTGGTAGTCGATCCAGCGCCAGCCGTGCGCGGCGACCTCGTGCCCGGCCGAACGGAATGCGGCCGCGGCCTCCGGGTTCCGCTCGAGCGCCATGCCGACCGCGAACACCGTGAGCGGCAGCCGGCGGCGCTCGAAGATGCGCAGCAGCCGCCACACGCCGGCGCGGCTGCCGTACTCGTAGAGCGACTCCATGCTCATGTGCCGCGCGCCCGGGCAGGCGCGCGCGCCGGGGATGTCCGAGAGGAAAGTCTCGGAGGCGGCATCGCCGTGCAGGATGCAGTTCTCCGCGCCTTCCTCGTAATTCAGCACGAACTGCAGCGCGATGCGCGCGCCGCCCGGCCAGCGCGGGTCGGGCGGGTTGGCGCCGTAGCCACGGAGATCGCGCGGGTAGCCGGAATTCATGGGCGGGCATGCCGATTAGTCAGGCGAATCGCCGCAGTTTATATTCATTCGATGGAACAGGACATCCCGGCCGGGCTCGTCAATCTCGCGGACGCCTCGCTCGGCGCCACTGCGCTGTGGGCGAATGACGAGTTCTTCGCCGCTGCGGCGCGGATGCTGAACCCGGCGCCGCCGGTCTCGAAGCCGGGCACCTACGACGCGCACGGCCAGTGGATGGACGGCTGGGAGACGCGCCGGCGCCGCGAGCCGGGGCACGACGCCTGTATCGTGAAACTCGCGCTGCGCGGCGCCATTCGCGTGCTCGACCTCGACACGCATTTCTTCACCGGCAACTACCCGCCGATGGCCTCGGTGGATGCGACCGACGATGCCGACCCGCTCGCGCAGGATGCGGGGTGGACGACGATTCTGGCGAAGAGCGCGCTCGGCGGCGACCGGCAGAACCGCTTCACGGTGTCCGACCCGCGCCCCTGGCGGGCGCTGCGGCTCAACATCTACCCGGACGGCGGCATCGCGCGCCTGCGCGCCTGGGGCCTGGTGCAGGCCGACTGGTCGGCGGTCAAGGACGGCGAGGTCGTGGACCTCTTCGCCATCGAGCGTGGCGGCGTCGCGCTCGTCGCCAACGACCAGCATTACGGCGACATCCGCAACCTCAACCGTCCGGGCCGCGGCGTCAACATGGGCGACGGCTGGGAGACGCGTCGCCGGCGCGAGCCCGGCAGCGACTGGGTCATCATGCGGCTGGGGCATGCAGGCGTCATCCGGGAGGTCGAGGTGGACACCGCGCATTTCCGCGGCAATTTCCCGGACCGCGTGTCGCTCCAGGCTGCGCTCGCGCCGGAGGCATCGGTGGACGGGCTGCCGGAGGCGAGCGGGCAATGGCCCGTGCTGCTACCCGAGCAGAAGCTGCGCGCGGATGCAGTGCACGGGTTCGCGCGCGAAGTCGCCTCCCTCGGGCCGGTCTCGCACGTGCGCATGAACATCCACCCGGACGGCGGGATCTCGCGGCTCAGGCTCCTCGGCACGGTCGCTCGCCCGTGACGGGTCCCCGCGAACTCGCGATCGGGAAGCTGACGGCCGCCGCCTTCGCGCCCTTCGGCGAGGTGGTGGAGGCGGGCGCCGCCCCGGAACTCATCAACGAGGGCACTGCGCGGCAATACGCGGACCTCGCGACGATCGACGTGATGGGCGGGCGGCCGCGCGTCAGCCTTTATCGGGCCGAGGCGCGGATCCTGCCGCTCGCGATCACGATGCTCGAGCGCCATCCGCTCGGCAGCCAGCTCTTCATGCCGCTGTCGCCGGATCCGTTCCTCGTCGTCGTCGCGCCGGCGGCGGCGGTGCCGGATCGCGCCGCGCTTCGCGCCTTCGTGACGAATGGCCGGCAGGGCGTCAACTATCGCCGCGGCACCTGGCACCATCCGCTGATCACGCTCGCCGCGGGCGAATTCCTGGTGCTCGACCGCGCGGGTCCCGGCGCGAACTGCGACGAGTTCCACTTCCGCGACGAAGGACTGCTGCTGCAGAAGCCTTGAGGAGGTCCGGTGCGCCGCCGGCCTATTCGGCCGGCGCGCCGGCGGCGAACCAGCCCGCGAGCAGATCGCGTTCTTCTTCCGTCATTGCCGTGAGGTTCGCGAGCGGCATGGTGCGCGTCACGACCGCGCGCTCGTGGATGCGCGCGGCCCAGGCCGCGATCTCGCGCGGCGTGTCGAGCATGACGCCGGCCGCGGCGACGGGCGCGGTCGGGTGCGTGGGCGAGGCCGAGTGGCAGGCGACGCAGCGCGCCTGGATCACGCGGTTGGCCTCGGCGAAAGTCGCGGTGCCGCCCGCGGGGGCGCGCGGCGCGAGCGCAGCGGCAAGGGCGACGCCGATCGCGAGCGCCGCGATCACCCAGCCGATGCCCTGCCTGTCCTGGTTGCGCAGATTGAACCAGTGCCGGATGAAGGCGCCGGCCAGAAAGACGAGGAACAGGACCAGCCAGTTCCACTCGTTCGCGTACAGGAAGGCGAAGTGCGGGCTGATCATCGTGAAGACGACCGGCAGCGTCAGGTAGTTGTTGTGCACCGAGCGCTGCTTGGCGCGCAGGCCGAGCGCAGCATCAGCCGGCTCGCCGCGTTCCTTCGCCGCGACGAGGGCCTTCTGCGACGGGATGATGACGCGCCAGACGTTGGCGGCCATGAGGGTCCCGAGCATGACGCCCGCCTGCAGGAAGGCGCCGCGCCCGGCGAAGAGCTGCGTGAGCCCGAGACAGAGCGCGAGCACGAGCACGAGTCCCACGCCGAGGAATGCCCTGCCGGAGAGGCCCGAGCGGCAAAGGCCGTCGTACAGGAACCAGCCGGCCGGCAGCAGCAGCACGCTCGCCGCGATCGCCATCGCTTCGCCGACCGGCGCCACGGCCGGGTCCACGAGCAGCGCCCCGGCGTTCGCGTAATACACGACGGTGAACAGCAGGAAGCCCGTGATCCAGGTGAAGTAGGCCTCCCACTTGAACCAGTGCAGCGGCTCCGGCAGCGTCCCGGGCGCGACCTGGTACTTCTGGGCATGGTAGAAGCCGCCGCCGTGCACGGCCCAGAGGTCGCCCGCGACCTCCGGGCTCTCGGGATTCCGCGGCGGCACGCTGAGCCGCAGGTCGAGCCAGATGAAATAGAACGAGGAGCCGATCCAGGCGATGCCCGTGATGACGTGCGCGAAGCGCAGCGCCAGGTTGACCCAGTCGAGGACGTAGGCTTCGGTCATCGGGCGTCAGGCCGCAGGCCGGCCGTTGCGGGCGCGAAGCTCATCGATCGCGAACAGGATGCGCTCGGGCGTCGCCGGCGCGTCGAGCCTCGGCACGCCGCCGCCGGCGGCTGCGGCGATCGCGTCGCGGATCGCGTGGAACACGGACATCGCGAGCATGAGCGGCGGCTCGCCGATCGCCTTCGAGCGATAGATCGTGTCCTCGCGGTTCCGGCTCCAGGACGCGAGCCTCACGTTGAACTCCGTCGGCCAGTCCGAGACCGCGGGAATCTTGTAGGTCGAGGGCGCGTGCGTCAGCAGCCGCCCGCGCTCGTCCCAGCGGAGCTCCTCGCTCGTGAGCCAGCCGACGCCCTGCAGGAAGCCGCCCTCCAGCTGGCCCATGTCGATGGCGGGGTTCAGCGATGCGCCCACATCGTGCAGGATGTCGACGCGCAGCAACCTGGACTCGCCGGTCAAGGTGTCCACGATGACCTCGGACATCGCGGCGCCGTAGCAGAAATAGAAGAATGGCCGCCCGGTCAGCGTCTTCGGGTCGTAGCCGATCTTCGGCGTCGCGTAGTATCCGGTCGCCGAGAGTGGCACGCGCGCGTGGTAGGCGTCCTGCACCAGCTCCTCGAAGGAGACGTCGGCCGCCTCGCCCGCGCGGACGCGTCCGGCCCGGAACTGAACGGCATCGGCCGGGACGCCATGCTTCGCCGCCGCGAACGCGGCGAGGCGCTCGCGGAGGGTCCGCGCGGCCGCCTGCGCCGCCTTGCCGTTCAGGTCGCTGCTGGCGGAGGCCGCGGTCGCCGAGGTGTTCGGCACCTTGCTGGTGTCGGTCGCGGTGCAGCGGATGCGGCCGATGTCCACCTGCAGTTCTTCCGCCACGACCTGCGCCACCTTGGTGTGCAGTCCCTGGCCCATCTCGGTGCCGCCGTGGTTCAGGAGGATCGAGCCGTCGGTGTAGACGTGCAGCAGCGCCCCGGCCTGGTTCAGGTGGGTCGCGGTGAACGAGATGCCGAACTTCACGGGCGTCAGCGCGAGGCCGCGCTTGAGCAGGGAATTCTCCGCGTTGAAGCGCGCCGCCGCCTGCCGCCGGCCGGCATGGTCCGCGCTCGCGACGAGCCCGTCCACGATGCGCCCGATGACGTTGTCCTCGACCGTCATGCCGTAGGGCGTGAGGTTGCGCTCGTCCACGCCGTAGAAATTGCGACGCCGCACGTCGAGCGGATCGAGCCCGAGGGTGCGCGCGATGTCGTCCACCACGCACTCGATCAGCATCATGCCCTGCGGCCCGCCGAAGCCGCGGAACGCGGTATGCGAGGGCTGGTGGGTCTTGCAGCGGTGCGAGACGATCTCGATCGCCGGCAGGAAGTAGCAGTTGTCGGCGTGAAAGAGCGCGCGGCCGTTCACGGCGTCCGACAGGTCCACCGAGCGGCCGCAGTTGGACGCGAGCGTCAGGCGGATCCCGCGGATCAGGCCGTCGTCGTCGAAGCCGACCTCGTAGGAAAGTTCGAACGGATGCCGCTTGCCGGTGACGAGAAAGTCGTCGTCGCGATCGAGCCTCAGTTTCACCGCGCGTCCGGTCTTCACCGCGCCGAGCGCCGCAATGCAGGCAAGCAGCGCCGGCTGCGTCTCCTTGCCGCCAAAGCCGCCGCCCATGCGCCGGCATTGCACGACGACGTCCTTGGCGGTCCAGCCGAGGCAGTGCGCGACCAGGCGCTGCACCTCGCTCGGGTGCTGGGTCGAGCACCAGACCTGCATCGTGCGGTCCTCGCCCGGCAGCGCCGCGGCCACCTGGCCCTCGAGATAGAAATGCTCCTGGCCGCCGGTTGCGAGCGCGCCCGACAGGCGCCGTGGCGCGGCCGCGATCGCGGCCTGCGCGTCGCCGCGCGCCAGCCGTCGCGTCGGCAGCACGAACGCACCGCGCGCGAGCGCCGTCTTCGCGTCCGGGACGAGGTCGAGGTCATCGTACTCGACGCGCGCGCGGCGTGCGGCACGCCGGGCGGCGTTCACCGACGTCGCCAGCACGGCGAACAACGACTGGCCGGCGTACTCGACGGCATCGGTCGCGAAGATCGGGTCGTCGTGGACGACCGGCCCGTGGTTGTTCTCCCCGGGGATGTCCGCCGCCGTCAGCACGGCCACGACCCCCGGCGCGCGGCGCACGTCGTCGAGGTCGAGCTCCAGGATGCGCGCGTGCGCGCGCTCCGAGAGGCCGATGGCGGCATGCAGCGCGCCCTCCGGCAGCGGAATGTCGTCGGTGTAGAGCGCCTCGCCGGAAACGTGCAGGTGCGCGCTTTCGTGCGGCAGGGCCTCGCCGACGCCGCCCCGGATGGCGGTCCGCGGGGCGCGTTCGGGACGGTCAGCCGGCATGGCCCCACACGCTGGCGGGGGTGCCGCCATCCGAGGTTTCCGCGAGCAGGCGTCGCAGCAGGTTGCCCGCCACCTGCGCGCGGTATTCGCGCGTGGCGCGCAGGTCGGTGATCGGCGCGAAATCGGAGGCAAGCGCGGCGATCGCGGGCGCGACGCCCGCGGCGGTCCAGGCAGCGCCGGCGAGCGCCTGCTCGCAGGCCGGCGCCCGCCGCGGCGTCGCGGCCATGCCGCCGAAGGCCACGCGGGCCGAGGCCACGCGGCCGTCCCGCAGCCCGATCGCGAAAGCGCCGCAAACGGCCGCGATGTCCTGGTCGTAGCGCTTGCCGATCTTGTAGCTGCGCAGCAGCAGGCCCGCTCGCGCCTGCGGCACGCGCACCGCCTGCACGAATTCGCCGGGACGCAGGTCCTTCTTCATGTAGTCGAGGTACAGGTCCTCGATCGGAAGCTCGCGGCGGCCGGCGGCGCTGCGCAGCAGGACCCGCGCGCCCAGCGCGATGAGCGCGGGCATCGAGTCGCCGATCGGCGAGCCGTTCGCCACGTTGCCGCAGAGCGTGCCGGCGTTGCAGATCGGCGGCGAGGCGAAGCGCCGCGCGATCTCGTACAGGTCCGGATATTCCGCGAGCAGCGCGGCGAATGCATCGGTGAGGCTGACAGCGGCCCCGATGTCGAGGAAGCCGTCGCGTCGGGTGACGGAAGCCAGCTCGCACACGTTGCCGACATAGACGATGTCCGGCAACACGGCGTGGCGCTTGGTCACCCACAGGCCGACGTCCGTGCCACCCGCGAGGATGGTCGCCGCGGGCCGCTCGGCCAGCGCGGCGGCGAGCTCCGCCACGCTCGTGGGGGCGACGTAGCGGCCACCGGCACCGTCGAGCCGCTTTTCCTGCGCGACCCGGATCGCGTCGAGCCGCTCCCGCAATTCGCGCTCTCCGGCCGCGCCGTCATCGTGCGGGTACTCGTACATCCGCCGGGCCGCGTCCAGGATCGGGCGATAACCGGTGCAGCGGCACAGGTTGCCGGAGAGCGCGTGGCGGATCGCCGCCTCGTCCGGGCGGCGGTCACTGCGGTAGAGCGCGAACAGCGACATGACGAACCCGGGCGTGCAGAAGCCGCATTGCGAGCCGTGGCACTCGACCATGGCGCGCTGCGCGGGATGCAGCGAGCCTGCCGGGGATCTCAGGCTCTCGACCGTGAACAGCGCCTTGCCGTCGAGCGTCGGCAGGAAGCGGATGCAGGCGTTGACCGCGCGGTAACGGACGCCCTCGCCCGCGAGTTCCGCGAGCACGACGGTGCAGGCGCCGCAGTCGCCCTCGGCGCAGCCTTCCTTGGTGCCGGTGCGGCCGGGTCGCTCGCGCAGCCAGTCAAGGACCGTCGTGGTCGGGGCGCCATCGGCGACTGAGTGGATTTCGCCGTCCAGCAGGAAGCGGATCGTGCCCGCCGCGCCCACTAGCTGCCCCGGTAGGTGGAATAGCTCCAGGGCGTGACGAGGAGCGGCACGTGGTAGTGATGCTCCGGGTCGGCCACGCCGAAGCGCACCGTCACGACGTCGAGGAAGGGCGGGTCGGGCAGGGCCACGCCGCGCGCGCGGTAATAGGCGGCGACGTGGAACTCCAGCTGCCAGGCGCCGGCCGTGAGGCGCTCGCCCTCGAGCAGCGCTCCCTCGCAGCGTCCGTCGCGGTTGGTCGTGACGCGCAGCATGGGCCTGCGCAGCCCGCCTTCGAGCGCGGCGAGCTCGATCGCCATGCCGGAGGCCGGCGTGCCGCTCGCAAGGTCCAGGACGTGCGTCGTCAGGCGGCCCATGTCCGGGCGATTGTACACAGTCGGAATGCGATTAAGCTTGCAGCCATGATCCAGGCGTTCCGGGGCGCGGTCCTGCATTTTCTCGACGATCCGGGCGACACCGGGGTCGCCGGCGCGTTCGAGCACTTCGAGGACGGGCTGCTGGTCGTCGAGGACGGGCGAGTCGCAGGACTCGGCCCGGCGCGCGAGCTGCTGCGGCGCCTGCCGGACGGCGCATCGGTCGCGAACTATGCGGGCAAGCTGATCCTGCCGGGCTTCGTGGATGCGCACCTGCACGCCGTGCAGACCGACATCATCGCCTCGCACGGCACGCGGCTGCTCGAATGGCTCGAGAACTACACCTATCCGGCGGAGCGGGCGTTCGACGACCCGGCGCACGCCCGCGAGGTCGCCGGCTTCTTCGCCGACGAGCTGCTGCGTCACGGGACCACCACCGCGCTCGTGATGGGCAGCGTTCATCCCGCCTCCGTGGACGCCGTGTTCGAGGCCGCCCTGGCCCGCGGCATGCGCCTCGTCGCCGGCAAGCTGCTGATGGACCGGAATTGCCCGGAAGACCTGCGGGACTCGCCGGAGTCCGGTTATGCCGACTCGAAGTCGCTGATCGCGCGCTGGCACGGCCGCGGCCGGCTGGGCTACGCGATCTCGCCGCGCTTCGCGCCGGCCTCGTCGCCGGCCCAGCTCGAAGCCGCCGGCCGGCTCGCGCGCGAGCATCCGGACGCGTGGGTGCACACCCACGTCGCGGAGAACGAGGAGGAGGTTGCCTGGGTGCGGCGGCTGTTCCCGGAGCGGCGCAGCTACCTCGACGTCTACGACCACTACGGGCTGCTCCGCCGGCGCTCGCTGCTCGCGCACGGCATCTGGCTGGACGACGCGGACCGCGCGCGGCTCGCGGCCACGGGGGCCGCGCTCGTGCACTGTCCCTGCTGCAACCTGTTCATGGGCAGCGGGCTGTTCGAGCTTCGGCGCGCGCTGGAGGCGGGCGTCGGGGTCGCGCTCGGCACCGACGTGGGCGGCGGCACGAGCTTCGGCCTGCTGCCGGTGCTGCACGACGCCTACAAGGTCGCCCAGCTCAGGGGCCACACGCTGTCGCCGCTGCGCGCGTTCTACCTCGCGACGCTCGCCGGGGCGCGCGCGCTCGACCTCGCCGACCGCATCGGCAGCTTCCGGCCGGGGCGCGAGGCGGACCTCGTCGTCCTCGATCCCGCCGCGACGCCATTGCTCGCCCGGCGCACGTCCACCGCGCGGGACCTCGCGGAGAGGCTGTTCCAGCTCATGATGCTGGGAGACGACCGCGTGGTGGCCGCGACCTGGGTCATGGGCCGCCTGCGCCATTCGCGCGAGTGAGGCAATCAGGCGCCGGCGGCGGCGAATGACTCGTCGAGCGCATCCAGCCAGCGGCGCTTGCTGGCCTCGCCCGCGAAGCTCGCCTCGAAGCTGTTGGCCGCCAGCTGCCAGGCATCGCGCGCCGTGAGTCGCGGGAGCGCCTCGAAGCATTCCTGGAAGTTCCGGTTCACGTAGCCGCCGAAGTAGGCGGGATCGTCCGAGTTGAGCGTCGCGCAGAGATTCGCGCCGAGGAGCGCCGGCAGGTTGTGCTCCGCGAGCCGCGGAAACACGCAGAGCTTCACGTTCGAGAGCGGGCAGACCGTGAGCGGCACGCGCGTGCGCGCGAGGCGGGCGACGAGCGCCGGGTCCTCGACGCAACGGACGCCGTGGTCGATGCGCTCCGCCTTGAGCACGTCGAGCGCCGCGCGGATGTACTCCGGCGGGCCTTCCTCGCCCGCGTGCGCGACCAGGCGCAGGCCGAGCTCGCGGCAGCGCGCGAAGATCCGCGCGAATT
The DNA here is from genome assembly GCA_036555345.1 of Steroidobacteraceae bacterium. Lineage (GTDB taxonomy): Bacteria > Pseudomonadota > Gammaproteobacteria > Steroidobacterales > Steroidobacteraceae > SCUD01. Next base: position 17,267 of record DATBLN010000066.1, on the reverse strand, counting down.
TCTCCGGCGGGTGGCCGCGCTCGCTGCTGTCCAGGCCGACGCCGATGAAGCGGCCGCGGAATGGCAGGGCTTCCTCGAGCGTCGCGAATGCCGCTTCCTCGCTCAGGTGCCGCAGGAAGCAGAGGATCAGCTCGGCGTCGACCCCGAGCTCGGTGCGCGCGCGCAGGCAGGCGCGCGTCAGGCCATCCATGACGGCGCGGAAGGAGACGCCGCGCGCCGTGTGCGTCTGCGGGTCGAAGAAGATCTCCGCGCGCACGACGTGGTCGGCCGCCGCGCGGCGAAGGTACGCCATCGCCAGGTCCTCGAAGTCCCGCTCCTTCAGCAGCACGCCGGCGCCGGCATAGTAGATGTCGAGGAAACTCTGCAGGTCGGTGAAGGCATAGGCTGCGCGCAGCGCGTCGACCGATGGCCAGGGCAGCGTGACGCCGTTGCGCTTCGCCAGCCCGAAGATCAGCTCGGGTTCGAGCGACCCTTCGATGTGGATGTGCAGCTCCGCCTTCGGCATGGCGGCGAGCAGTCCGGGGAGTCGCTCGCGGGGCACGGCGTCCGGGTTCATGACGGCGGCATGCTACGATGCTGCGGTCCGGATGGTCCACCGAATGCCGCGCCTTCCCGCCCTGTGCTGCCTGCTGCTGCTCGCCCTGCCGGCGGCGGCGGATCCGGCGCCCGAACCGGACCCCGGCGCGCGCCCCCGCATCGGCCTCGTGCTCTCCGGCGGCGGCGCGCGCGGGCTCGCGCACGTGGGCGTGCTGAAGGTGCTTGAGGAGCAGCGCGTGCCGGTCGACGCGGTCGCGGGCACCAGCATGGGCGCCGTGATCGGCGGGCTCTATGCCTCCGGCATGACGGCCGGCGAGATCGAGTCGCTCATCGGCACGCTCGACTGGAACGAGGCCTTCCGCGACCGCTCGCCGCGCCGGGACATGAACTTCCGCCGCAAGCAGGACGACCGCGAGTTCCTGGTGCGCTTCCCGCTCGGCGTCAAGAGCGGCGACTTCCGCGTGCCGCGCGGGCTGGTCCAGGGACAGAAGCTGACGCAGATCCTGCGGCGCGCGACCATCGCGGTCGCCGGCATCTCCGACTTCGACCGCCTGCCAACGCCGTTCCGCGCGGTGGCGACCGACCTCGAGACCGGCGAGCGCAAGGTGCTCGCCGCAGGCGACCTGACCGAGGCGCTGCGCGCCAGCATGTCGGCGCCGGGCGTGTTCGCCCCGGTGGAGCTCGACGGCCGGCTGCTGGTGGACGGCGGCCTGGTCGAGAACCTGCCCGTGGACGTCGCCAAGGAAATGGGCGTGGACCTCGTGATCGCGGTGGATGTCGGCTTCCAGCCGGTCGGCCGCAAGGACCTCAACTCCGCGCTCGCCGTGTCCAACCAGATGCTGACGATCATGATGCTGCGCGAGACCGCGCGGCAGCGCTCCCTGCTCGGCGGCGAGGACCTGCTGGTCGAGCCCGCGCTCGGCACGATGCAGTCCATGGATTTCACGGCCGCCGCGAACACGATGAGGGTCGGGGCGGACGCGGCGCGCGCCCACCTGCCGCGCCTGGCAGCGCTCGGCCTTGACGAGCAGCGCTGGCGGCAGTACCTCGCGGGGCGGGCCGTGACGCAGCCGCTGCCCGAGGTGCAGTTCGTGCGCGCGGACGCGCGCTCCGCACGGTACCGCGAGCGCATCGAGGCGGAGCTCGCGCCCGTGGTCGGCCGGCCGCTCGATCCGCAGGCGATGGAACGGCACCTGTCGCGGCTCTATGGCGACGACAATTTCGAGTCCGTGGACTACCGGATCGCGCAGGACGGCGAGCTGAAGGGCATCGAGGTGAGCGCCCGCCGCAAGAGCTGGGGCCCGAACTACATCCGCTTCGGGCTCGAGCTGCAGGACGACTTCGAGGGCTCCAACAGCTTCAACGCCGGCGTGCGCGCACTCGTGACCGAGGCGAACCGCTACGGCGCCGAGTGGCAGACCGACCTGCAGGTCGGCGCGAACCCGCGCTTCTCCAGCGAGCTCTACCAGCCGCTCGGCTACGCCTCGCCGTGGTTCGTGGCGCCGCGCGTCCTCGTGGAGCGCAGGCTGTTCGACATCCTGTCCGGGGACGACCGGCTCGCCACCTACCGCGTGCGAACCGTCGAGGCGGGGCTCGACCTGGGACGGGAATTCGGCAGCTGGGGCGAATGGCGCATCGGCGTGGTGCGCGGGGAGGGCAAGCGGAACCTGCTCGTGGGCGACCCCACGGACCCCGGACTGCCGGCGCGCACCGACTTCGACCGCGGCGAGATCGTCGCGGGTTTTTCGGTCGACCGCCTCGACGACGTCTACTTTCCGCGCAACGGCGAGCTGTTTGCATTGCAGTGGCACGGGCCGCGCGAGGGCCTGGGGGCGGACGCCGACGCCGACCGCATCTCCTTCGACTGGCAGCTCGCGCGCTCGCGCGGGCGCAGCACGCTGGTGCTGTCGGCCTCGGGCGGGGCGCGCGTGTCCGGGCCGGGCGATGCGGTGCAGGACTTCTATTCCCTGGGCGGCCTGTTCAACCTGTCGGGGCTCTCGCCCGACTCGATCAGCGGCCCGCACTTCGGCGTCGCGCGCGCGATCTACTACCGGCGGATCGGCAGGGGCCAGGAAGGCTTCCTGAACGTCCCGACCTACCTCGGCGCCTCGCTCGAACTCGGCAACGTCTGGGAGAGCCGCAGCGACATGGACCTGGACTCGGCGCGCACGAATGGCGCGGTGTTCCTCGGCTTCGACACGTTCCTCGGCCCGGTCTACCTGGCGGCCGGCCTCGACGAGGGAGGCGGGCGCAGCTTCTACCTGCTGCTGGGCCGGATCCGCTGACGATCGTCAGCCGATCTTCTCGAATCTCACGGACGGCTCGTCACCCTCGCGCGAATAGAGGTGCCGGCCCGCCATGTCGGCGAGCACCTCGTCGCGCTCGCGCTCGGTCGCGAACCAGTGCTCCTTGCGCCAGTCCGGGGCGACGAGGCGCGCAAAGGGGTCGCGCGGATCGAGCGTGACGCGGATGCCGAACGGCGTGGAGGCCGGCGGCGGCGCGCGCAGGTTGTGCTCGTGGCAGATGGCCATGCGCAAACGATAGCGCGACTCGAATGGGGACGCATCCCAATTACCCGTCATCGGGATGCGTCCCCATCTAGAAGCGACGGTCGCCGGCGCCCTCGCGGTCGGCCCAGCCGAGCAGGCGGCGCGTGACGAAGAGGTAGACGGGCTTGCCGGCGCCCCTCCAGAGGCGCGACGTGAGGCCCGGGCGGGCGAGGATCGCGCGCTCGCGCGCCGTGAGGCTCCCGGGGCAGTAGGTGCGCTTGTGCTTCAGCAGGTGTCGCAGGTCCTCGCGCGCGAGCGCCCGGAACAGGCGCCCGCGGCGCGGCGCGACGAATGCGAGCTGGAAATCCACGAGCGCGGGCGCACCGAGCGGCGTCACCAGCCAGTTCGGCTCCTTGGCCAGGTCGCCATGCGCGACGCCACGCCGGTGCAGCGCGAAGACGAGCCGCCGCGCGGCGCGGAAATAATCGGCATTGCGCGGCCGGGCGAGCTGCATGGGCCGTCCCTCGATCCACTCGCGTCTCAGGCCGCGGCGGTCCACGCGGACGAGGCGCGGCACGCCGCGCAGCGCGTCGAGCGCGGCGAGCGCGCGCGCCTCGCGCCGGCACAGATAGCGGGCGAGGGGCGCAAGCCACCAGCGCGCGCCGCTCGTGTCGCGGATCACGAGCAGCCGGCCGTTGTCCTCGCCCTGCCAGACGGCGCCGAAGAGATCCGACTTGAGCAGCTGCATGCCCAAGGATCAGGGCAGGCGCAGGAGCGGCTGCCAGGCGCCGCCCGCGCGCAGCGTTTCCAGAACGAGCACCGCGAGCCACAGCGCGAGGAAGGAGGCTGCGTCCAGGAACGCCTTGCGGTAGACCGCCGGAGGCACGGAGACGAGCGCGGGCGTTCCCGTGCGCCGCCGGCCGGGGCGGAATGCGGGCGTCGCGGCGCGATACTCGCGCCAGGCGTCTCCGTGCACCTCCGCGAGCGCCGCGTCCTCGCGCCGGGCCGCGACCACCGCCAGCGCGCCGATTGCGAGCGGCAGGGCGACCGTCATCGCGACCGACCGCGTGGTCAGCCCGATGCCGAGCGACGCGACCATCGAGCCCAGGTACAGCGGGTGCCGGCAGCGGGCGTAGGGCCCTTCGCGGACCAGCTCGGTCTCCTTGCGCCCCGCGACGAACAGCGTCGTCCAGAGCCGCCAGAGCACGGCGGCGGCGACCAGCACGAATCCCGCCGTCTGGGCCAGCAGGCCCGCGCCGCCCTCGAGCATCCGCCCGCCGGTGGCGCCAGAGGCGGCGAGCGCCAGCGCGTAGGCGAGCCATTGCGCCCGAACGCGCGGCGTGCTGCCGGTTGCGGTCATGCGCGCATTGTAAGATAGGAACCGGATGAGCTTCGCCGCCGATTTCCTGAGCTACGTGGGGCTGACGGTCCTGACGCTGCTGCCGATCATCAACCCGGTCGGCACGGCGGTGCTCCTGCTCGGCATCGGCGCGCACCTCGACCCGGAGGCCCGCGAGCGCCAGATCCGCAAGGCCTGCGTCTATGCGACCGGCATCCTGGTCGCATTCCTGCTCGCGGGCACGCTGATCATGCAGGTGTTCGGCATCTCGATCCCGGGGCTGCGCATCGCCGGGGGCCTCGTGATCGCGTTCCTGGGCTTCCGCCTGCTGTTTCCGGAGCCGCAGCCGGCGATGTCCGCCGAGGCGATGCGCGAGGCGTCGGAAAAGGCGGACATCTCCTTTTCGCCGCTCGCGATGCCGTCGCTCTCCGGCCCGGGCTCGATCGCGACCGTCATTTCGATGTCGTCCACGATCCGCCACGAGGAGCAGGGTGCCCGCGTCGTCCTCGAGCACGTGGGCGTCATCATCGGCATCGGGGTGGCGGCGCTCGTCTGCTACTTCGTGCTGCGCGCGGCGGAGCCGCTGTCGCGGAAGCTCGGCAGCGCCGGCATCGGCGCGATCGCCCGCATCATGGGCTTCCTCATGATCTGCATCGGCGTGCAGTTCGTGATCAACGGTGTGCGGGAACTGATCGGGAGTTGACATGGCGATTCGCAGCACCACCATGCCGGCGGCGGGGCAGGCCCTGCCCGGACGGGCCGAGGCGATGCCCGTGGCCGAGCGGCACTTCGTCAACGGCCACCGCATGACGCCGCCGTTTCCGGCCGGGCACGAGACCGCCCTGTTCGCCATGGGCTGTTTCTGGGGCGCGGAGCGGCTCTTCTGGGAGCTGCCCGGCGTGCAATCGACGGCGTGCGGTTACGCTGGCGGCTACACGCCGAATCCCACCTATCGCGAGGTCTGCAGCGGCATGACCGGCCATACGGAAGTCGTGCAGGTCGTATTCGATCCCGCGAAGGTCCGCTACGAGGACCTGCTGCGCACGTTCTGGGAGTCGCACGACCCGACCCAGGGCATGCGCCAGGGCGCTGACGTCGGCACGCAGTACCGTTCCGCGATCTACGCGGTCGGCGAGGCGCAACTGGGAGCCGCGCGCGCGTCGAAAGAGGCCTACCAGCGCGCGCTCGCGCAGGCGGGCATCCGCAAGCCGATCACGACCGAGATTGCACCGGCGCCGCCGTTCTACTACGCCGAGGATTACCACCAGCAGTACCTGGCGAAGAATCCCGACGGCTACTGCGGCATCGGCGGGGTGGGCGTCTCCTGTCCGGTGGGACCCGGCGCCCGCGCCGAGGGCTGACGCGCGATGTGATCGGCGAGCGGCGCTTTGACGCCGGCCGCGGCCGCAGTCGCCGAAGTCTGCTCGGCGCCGCGCAGGAAGGGATTGGCGACGGGCGCGCCACCCTGCAGCTCGCGGGCCGCCAGCATGCCGCCCAGGTACTGGTACACGGGCGTCGGGAACAGCGACTGCGTGACGATGCCCGCGAATTCGCGCGGGTCCACGCCGGCCGCGTTCACCACGTGCATGGCGTCGCGCAGGCTCTCGACCACCGCGGCCATCAGGAAGTTGCCCGCCGACTTGACGACGTTGGCGGCGGCGGGATCCTCACCCAGATACTGGACCCGCCCGAGCAGCTCGAGCACGGGGCGTAGCCGTTCGGCCCCGGCCCGCGGACCGGCGCAGGCGATCAGCAGCCGCCCGGCAGCCGCAGCGTCCGGCGGCCCGAACAGGGGAGCGGAGAGGTACGCCTGGCCGGCAGCCTCGTGCGCCGCCGCCAGGCGGCGGGCGAGCCGGTCGCTGACGGTGCTGAGGCAGGCGTGGATGAGGCCCGGCATCCCCGCGCTGATCAGCCGGTCGCCCTCGAACAGCACGCCCTCGACCGCGGCGTCGTCGGACAGGATGGTGAATACGACCTCCGCCTGGCAGGCCTCGGCCGCCGTGCGCACGGCGACCGCCGTATCGCGCGGCAGGGCCTCGACACGGCCCGGCGTGCGGTTCCAGGCGAGGATCTCGTGGCCCGCGCGCGCGATGCGCCGGGCAATGGGCTGGCCCATCGTGCCGAGGCCGATTACCCCGATCTTCACGCGGCCATCCCCCTGATCCGCGATGGTTCAGCGCGGCTCGGGGCGCGATTCCTGGTCGGGGACCGGGTAGGTGCGCGGCTCGACCGGGCGTTCCGACGGCTTTTCCGCCGGCTCGGCGGACTGCGCGGCGACACGCTCGCCGGCGCCCGAGGTGATGCGCGTGATCTCCGCCACCAGCTCATCCGCGGGTGCGGGTGGCGCGCCGGTGCGCGCGAGGATTGCGGCGGCGCTGTCCTCGCCATCGTAGAAGCGGCGGTTCGCCTTGCGGCCGATGAAGATGCCGTTGCCTTCGAGCGAGACGCCCGCGAACAGGCCCTTGGCCCGCGAGTAGGCGTAGACCTCGGAGTCGAAGGTCAGGCTGGTCGAGGCGATCGCAGTGCGCCCGACCGGGCCCGCGGCGACCGACGCATCGGCGCCGAGCGTCAGCTTGCCGTCGGTGATGCCCTCGATGCTGCGCCGGGTGGTCAGCACCAGCACGATGTCGGCCACCTGGCCGCCCGCCTGGAAGCCCCAGCTGCCGCCGCCGGTCGTGACGAACACGGGGTTGCTCCAGCCGCGATCGGCGTTCCGCACCAGCAGCACGCCGTTGCCGAAGCGCGCGCCGAAGATCAGGCCGACCTTGACGTTCGCCGGCAGGACCACGATGCCCTCGGCGCGCGACAGGAGCTGGTCGGGTATCTGCAGGTCCGGCATGGCCTGCAGCTCGCGCAGCACGACCATCGAGTTCTGCACCGTCGCCTCCTCGCGGGTCACGGCCACGGCGGGCTGCGCGGCGCCCAGGGCGGCGAGCGCGAGTGCGGGAACCATCAGCGGGAATTTCATGTCGTCGTTTCCTTGTTCGGGGCCCGGCCTGACAGACCGCGCAGGATTCTGCGGGTTCCCGGCACGGGCCACGCGGCCGGGTGTATCCATTGTGCGACGTTGCGCGGCAGGCCAATCGACTTCGCCGCGCCCCGGCGCCAAACTTGGGGCGACATGATGCGCCGAATCGCCGCCGCGGTCACGCTGTTCGCGCTCCTCGTGGGCGCCGCCCGGGCAGACTGGCAGCACCGGGAAGCCGCGATCATGGGCACGCGCATCGCGGTCGAGCTCTGGCACGAGGACCCGGTCGCGGCCGGGGAGGCAATCGACGCGGTGATGGCGGAGATGCGCCGCATCGACCTGCTCATGTCGCACTACAAGCCGGAAAGCCAGCTCTCGCGCGTGAACCGCGAGGCGGCGGCCGGGCCGGTGCGCGTGGATCCGGAGCTCGCCCGCCTCGTCGCCCGCGCGCTGGAGTTTTCGGAACTGACCGGCGGCGCTTTCGACATCAGCTATGCCAGCGTCGGCTACCTGTACGACTACCGCGAGCACCGGCACCCGACCGAGGAGCAGATCCGGGAGGCGCTGCCGGGCGTCAACTGGCGCCACATCGAGGTGGACCCGGTCGCCTCGACGGTCCGGTTCCGGCGGCCCGGCATGCGCATCGACCTCGGCGGCATCGCCAAGGGGCACGCGGTGGACCGCGGCATCGCGATCCTGCGCGAGCGGGGTATCCGCCACGCGAGCGTCACGGCGGGCGGCGACAGCTACCTGCTCGGCGACCGCCGCGGCCGGCCGTGGGTGGTCGGCATCCGGCATCCCGACGACCAGAAACGCGTGATCGCCCGCATCCCGCTGGCGGACGCGGCGATCTCGACCTCGGGCGACTACGAGCGCTATTTCGAGGAGGACGGCGTGCGCTACCACCACATCATCAACCCGCGCACGGGCAGGAGCGCGACCGGCGTGCGCAGCGTGACGATCATCGCGCCGACGTCGACGCTCGCCGAGGGGCTGACCAAGGGCGTGTTCATCCTCGGGCCGGAGCGGGGCATCGCGCTCGCCGAGTCGCAGCCGGACGTGGACGCCATCGTCGTGCGCGACGACGGCAAGGTGTTCTACTCCCGGGGGCTAGAACCAGCCGGAGACGAATAGGCGGATGACGTTGGCGTCGAACCCGTAGAGCGGCTCGGTGCCGGGCGCGACGCCCGTCGTGCGCAGGTCGCGGAAATCGTCGTACCGGAACTGGATCCGGTCGTACTTGAGGTTGACCGTGGTCCGGTTGAAGAACTCGAGCGGGCTCCGGAAGTCCCAGGCGACGCCGAAGCCGAGCGTATGGCTCGTCAGCGAGGCGAGCTCCTTGTCGCGCGCAAGGAAGTTCTGGAAGTCCTCGCGCGGGAAGAGGTCGGAGTAGAATTCCGCGGCGTCCTGCGTGTAATAGCGGTAGTGGACGTCGAAGGTCAGGCGCTCGCCCACCGGGTGCGTGTAGGAGACCTCGGCGGTGTGCGAGCGGATGTCCCAGGTGTCGTTGTAGAAGCGGTAGTCGCCCTGCAGCGCCGCGCGATAGGGCAGGTACCAGCGTCCGCGCAGCGCGAAGGCGTTGCCGGTGCGCGTGCGCGGGTAGCGCTCGAACTCATAGTCGTAGCCGCGCGGGTCGGTCGCTTCCACGAAGCGGACGCGGCGGTAGGGGTTGTTGAGAAATCCCTCCTCGGCGACCGTCTCGAAGGAGAAGCCGAGCACCAGGTTCTTGGTCGCGACCTGGGTGACGTCCACGCCGTAGATGCGCCGGTCGATCTCGTCGGCGAAAACGGGGTCGCCGCGGCGCGTGACGTCGTCCTTGCCGATCGAGAACAGCAGCGCGACGGTCGTGAGGTCGCCGAACATGTCCTGGGCGATCGAGAAGCTCGCGGTGTCGGCGGTGTAGTCATTCTCGGTCGAGTTGCTGAATGAGGCCGCGTAGGTGACCTTGCCGCGCAGGTACTCGAAGCCGACGCCGTACTGCGTGCGCTCCTCGCTGTAGGGGCTCGCGGTCGTGATGACGTCGATCGACGCCGACGAGACCATGTCCACGTAGTAGCTCGCGCTCACCGCGTACTTCTCGGCGAACTTCTTGCGCACCAGCAGCGAGGGGCCGTCGATCGTGACGCCGCCGCCGTCGTAGTAGTGGTACATCAGATCGGCGCGGTCCTCGGGCAGCACGCCCGCGAGCGCCGTCGCCGGCAGCAGCAGGAGCAGGGCGACCGCCCGGGTCAGTTGCATCCGCAGCCGCCGCCGGCGGCCCCGCCGCCGCCACGCGCGCCCTCGCGCGCCTCGTAGACGTGACGCATGTAGGACGAGGAGACCGGGTCGCGGTCCCAGGCCATGATGGGGTCCGCGAGATTCTCGCGCTCGTAGGGCTTCACCCAGGGCTCGACGCCGGAGCAGCCAGCCGCGCCCGCGACCAGCGCGAGCGCCACGAGCGCGCGCAGCTTCATCACGGCTTCTCCCGGAGCGCCGCGCGGACCTGCTCGATGTACTTGGCCTCGTCGCCGGGCTTGTAGGCCATGTGCGACCAGCGCAGGCGGCCCTGGCGGTCGACCAGCACGGTGGTCGGCATGGCGCGCACGCCGTAGCTGCCGCTCACCTGGTTGTCGGGGTCGAACAGGATCGGGAAACTGACCTTCTGCTGCCCGAGGAAGCGCTCGGCGTCCGATTTCTCGCTCTCGACGTTGATGGCGACCAGCGTGAAGCCCATCGGCTTGTACTTCGCGTAGATCTGGTCGAGCGCCGGGAACTCCTGGCGGCAGGGACCGCACCAGCTGGCCCAGAAGTTGATCATCACGACCTGGCCGCGCAGCCCCGAGAGCGTCATCTCGCCGCCGGCGCGGCTCGCGAGCCGGAACTCGGGCGCGGCGCCGGGCGCGCCGGCCCCGCTTGCACCCGAGAGCGTGAGGCAGGCGAGCAGCGCGGCGAGCGCCGTGGCGGGGAGCTTCTGGATCGCGGTCACGGTCCCTCCTCAGAAGAACGCCGTCAGCGACAGCGTCGCTTCGTAGTTGTGGGAAGTCTTGTTGCTTCCCAGCACGTCGATCTCGTGCACGTGGTCGCGCATGTCCAGGTGCACGCCGAGCCAGTCCTTGACCAGCACCCGCAGCCCGGCACCCGCCGTCAGCGTGAACCGGTCGCCGCCGGCGAAGCGCGTGCTGCCGGCGCCGAGCGTCAGGTAGACGGTGCTGTTCAGCGCGCGCCGCCCCCCGAGGAAGATCTCGCCCGGAAGCGCATTCCAGCCGAAGCCGAGGCTGTAATACGTGAAACGCCTCTCACTGTCGGTCAAAAGGGGCGCCCCGCCCGACAGGCGCTCGAAACTCGACAGACCGGCGTCGCTCTGGCCGATGATGCCCTCGGCGAAGAAGTCCTCGTTGATGTGGTAGGCGAGGCGGGCGCCGTAGACGATGTTGACCTCGAAATCCTCGACCGAGAGCGACCCGGCCGTGAGGCCGGCCTCCCAGTTCTCGGTGTCGATCTTCGCGGGCTTGACCTCGCGGCGCTCGACCTGCGGCTCGATCACCACGGGCGCCTCGCCGTTCTCGGGGGACGCGGGTTCCGGCGCGGCCTCGGGATCCTCGTCGCGCCAGGGCAGCGACGAGCAGCCCGCCATCACCAGGGCGGCGCTCAGAAGAAGAACGCGAATCCGATTTTCCATTCGTTGGCTTCCTCGTTCTCGTCGCGGTCCGTGAAGACCACGTACTCTTTGTACTCGGCGCGGATGATGAACCGGCGCGCCAGGTAGGCGCGCAGGCCGCCGCCCACGTACGCGAACTGGTCGGTCCGCGCCGGCGTCTGCACCAGCGTCCCCTTGGGCCGGATGCGGATCATGCCGGTCCCCATCGAGAGGAAGGGCTGGATGCGCCACTCCGGCACCGGCACGTGCGTGACGCCGAGGGCGGCCGCCTCCCCGTCCGAGAAGTTGCCGAGGATCTGCGACACGGCGAGCTCGCCCGACAGGTGGGCGTTGAAGGCGTAGGCGCCATAGGCGGTGATCACGTTGGCGCCGCCGAAGTCGCCGATCAGGAGTCCGACCTCGCGCCGGTGCGCGGTGAAGTCCTCGCGCGCCGGGTCGTCGATCTCCATGCGCGTGCCCGCGGGCACGAGCGTCTCCAGCATCTGGCTCCTGTGCACCCAGCCCTCCCGGCCATCGGCGTCCTGCACCTGGAACCAGTCGGTGCGGCGCTTGAGGACGCGCACGCGCTCGCCGCGCTCGACCACGTGCACGATGGGGAAACCGCGCCCGGGGCCCGTGCGCATCTCGAGATAGGGATCGACGACGATGACCTCGAGCCCTTCCGCCCGGGCCTGCCCCGCTGCGACCGCGAAGCACAGCAGCAGCGCGCAGGCGACGAGCCGCGCCATCGAATCAGTTGACCGGGGCCATGAACGGGTCGTTGTAATACTGCCCACCGATGTCCAGCCACTCGGCGATCAGCCGCAGTTCCGCCGGGGTCAGCCAGCCCGCATGCGAGCCGCCCGCGTCGAAACGGCTGAAGAACGTTCCCGACGCCCGGGCGCCCGCCGCGCTCATCGAGGGACTGACGGGCACCGGCACCAGGGTCGGCAACCCGGTGACCGGATCGATCGGGCCCGGCACCAGGATGTCCTGCAGCGCGCCCATGTTAACTTCCTGCGCGTTGTCCGTGAACAGGAGTTCGCGGTACGAGACCAGGTGATCGGCCTCGTCCGGCGACGGGCCGCCCGACAGGTCGAGCTGGCCGGCGGGCACGCGCACGACGCCGGCCGCATCCGCCGGGCTGTGGCAGGACGTGCACATGTTGTCGCCGATCACGTTGCCGCCGGCGTCCAGCACCGGGCGCGGCAGCGACCACAGCGGGTGGAGGTGGTTCGGGTAATGGATCGTGATGCGGCACAGCCCGGACCACAGCGACTGGCAGGTGGCGCTCGTGGGCGCCGGCGTCGCCAGCTGGTTGTAGCGATAGCTGAACGAAGCATCGGGTGCGCGGCCCGCCGTCGGCGGGTAGGTCCACACGTCGTCGTAGATCACGTCGACGGAAGGCCGTTGTGCCGGGCAGGTCGGGTCGGACTGGCAGGACACGCGCGCGCGGGCCTCGGCCATCGTCTCGCCCTGGTTGGCGAAGATCGCCGGGTCCGTGTTCGGGAACGGCAGGCCGGTGGTCGGGGCGCCCGCGTTGACCGAGGCGCTGAGGCCGGCGCGGCCGTGCGAGATCGCGGGCGGCGCGCCCGGCTGCGCGCCCGCGGGCACGTGGCAGCCGTTGCAGGTCAGCACTTCGCCGGCGCGCAGCTGCATCCAGTTGAAGTGGCGCGGCGTGATGCGCCGGCCGTCGGCGTCCAGCACCTGCAGCGCGAACGCCACGCCCGCCGGGACCCTGATCTGCACCGAGCCGTCCGGCTCGATGGGCGCATAGCCCAGGATTTCGCGCATGCCGACGAAGGAGGCGCCGAACGCGGTGGCGCGAAAATCGCGCACCTCGTCGTCGGGCAGGCCGACCGCCTTCTCGACGCGCAGGAACCGGGCCGGACGCTCCGAGGCGAGCGTCTGTGCGGGATCCGCGAGCGCGGCGATCCCGCCCGGGGCCACGTCGACGCCGTCGAGGTCATAGACGCTCTTGATGTTGAGGATGCCGACGTTCTCGGTGGCCAGCAGCGGGTCGTAGTCAATGCCCGGGACCGCGTCCAGGATCACCGCGGGCAGCGTCGCGCGCGGCGCGAGCGCGACCACGTCCGAATAGCGCACGCCCTCGGTCGGTTGCAGCACGGGCCGCTGCGTCTGGTCGCGCGGGTCGTAGAGCCACACACCATATAAAGGAGGCGCCGGCGTCAGCGCCGGGTCCGCGAGGTTGGCGGCCGTGCAGGGCAGGGTGCGGCCGACGGCGTCGTTGAGCCGGCACATGGTCCAGTTGACCAGCAGCCGGCCGGTGCCGTCCCGCAGCGGGTAGACGTGCGAATAGCGCCCGCCGGGCGACAGGCCCGGATCGGTGCGCACGTCCACGGTCGTGAGGCGCGCCTGCGCCGGACCCGGGAGGCCCGCGTTCGCGAGCGTTGGCTGCGTGATCTCGACGAAGGCCGCGGCGTCGATCGAGATCGCGTCGCCGCCGAGGTCCGTGTCCTGGAACGGACGGATGAGCGCCACGACGGCGCCGGTCTCGGTCTGGCGCGGCGCGAGGAACTGCACGGGCGTCGTGCCCGTGCCGTTCACGCCCGTGCCGGTGAGGTGACTGTTCGCGCCGTACAGCAGCTCGAGGCGGCTGCCGTCCGGGTTGACCGTATAGAGATGAATGGAGCTGCCGCTCGCGTTCTCCCAGCGGCTGAACACGATGCGCCCGTCGTCGAGCACCGACGGATCCAGGTCGTGACTCTGGTTGAAGGAGATCTGGCGGATGCCGGAACCGTCGGCGTTCATCACGTGCAGCACGTAGGCGTGCTCGTTGCGGTCCTCGTCCTGCGCCGCGAACTGCGGCTTGCCCTCGTCGATCAGCACCGCCTTCGACTGGCGCTGCCGCGTGGAGGAGAACACGATGCGGCCGTCCGGAAGGTAGTGCGGCGCGACGTCATTGCCTTCCTCGGCGACGAGGTCCGAGGCGATCACGCGGCGCAGCACGTCGCTGGTGCGGTCGTATTCCCAGATGTTCCAGGTCGGCTGCTCGCTCTCCTCGGCGCCGGGAATCAGCGGCATGCGCATCGCGAACACGACGCGGCTGCCGTCGTAGGAAGCATCGAGGTCGCGCACGCTCCACAGCCCGCCGGTCACACCGCCGGTGATGTTGCGCTCGGGCACGTCCGGCGCCGCGCGGTCGCGCAGCCAGAGGTCGGAGCCCTCGTTGACGGTGCCCTGCTCGCGCACGTCGATGTCGTCGATGTCGGCCGGCAGCGGCACCGGGCCGCGGACATAAGCCACGGGTATGTCGAGCACGACCGGATCCGGGTCCTGGCCGTCGCCGATGTTGACGTCGCCGTCGTGCCCCGTGGCGCAGCCGGCGAGCGTGGCCACCGCCAGCGGCACGAACCAACGTTCTCGAATCGTGACACGCATCTCAGTTCACTCCGATCGCGCGACTGCGATCCACTCGACAGAATGCGGCTTCCCGCCGCCGTGACGGGCATCCCGCCGCGCGCACGACCCCTCGGATACAAGGGATTTGCGGCATCTGCGCGCAGTTTGCCCCGTTACGGACGCAGCGTACCCCGCTGCGAGGCGATGGTGTATGTCGCCGTTCAGAGACATTACGGGACCCAGAACCCGCCGATATATTCGACCGCAGCCTCGATAACCGCGAGCGAGTGGAGCACGGAAATGCCCTGGTCGCCAAGTCATGCCGGTTCGATCGTGATGCGCGTCACCGCGCTGATGGCGCTCGCGGCGTTCGCCGCTTCCGCGCAGGCCGGGCCGCGCGAGCAGGCGCGCCGCATGCACGACCGCATCGCGGGCGTGCCGCCGACGGACGCGGTGCTCTCCGCAATGGAGGCCGAGATCGCCGCGGGACGCACGCAGCAGGCGGCGCTCATGGCGATGGACAATGCCGCGTTCTACTCGGTCACGCTCAAGAACCTGGTCACGCCCTGGACCAACCGCGACCAGACGGTGTTCGCGCCGCTCAACGACTACGCGGCGACGGTAATCGGCATGGTGCGCGACGACGTGCCGTTCGACGAACTGCTGTCGGCGGACATCCTCTACGTCGGCGGCGGCGGGCTCGGCCTGCCGGCGGCCTCCGCCACGAGCAACACGCATTACGAGCAGATCGAGTCGCGCAACCTCGACCTGCGCACCGCGCTCGTGCGCACCACGCAGTCGGGCGTGTACGGCACGCCGCCCGCCGCGACCGCGGGCGTCATGACGACGCGCGCCGCGGCGCAGTCGTTCTTCATCGCCGGCACCAACCGCGCGATGTTCCGCTTCACGATGCTGAACCACATGTGCCGCGACCTGGAGGAGATCCAGGACACCTCGCGGCCGCCGGATCGCATCCGCCAGGACGTCAGCCGGAGCCCCGGCGGCGACGCGCGCCTGTTCCTCAACAACTGCGTCGGCTGCCACTCGGGCATGGACCCGATGGCGCAGGCCTTCGCGTACTACACCTACGACGACACGCAGGGACGCATGGTCTACACCGGCGGCGCGGTGCAGCCGAAGTACTTCAACAACGACACGACCTTCGCGTTCGGTTTCCGCACGCCCGACGACCAGTGGGAGAACCGCTGGCGCCAGGGGCACAACGCGCTGCTCGGCTGGGACCCGTCGCTGCCGGGATCGGGCAGCGGCGCCAAGTCGCTCGGCGAGGAGTTCGGCGCGAGCGACGCGTTCGCGTCCTGCCAGGTCGAGAAGGTGTTCCGCACGGTCTGCCTGCGCCCGCCCGAGAACGCGGCGGACCGCAACCAGGTCGGCGCGATGGCCAGTGCCTTCCGCGCCAGCGGCTACCGGCTGAAGCAGGTCTTCGCCGACGCCGCCACCTACTGCATGGGCGATTGAGGTGCCGCCGATGAATCGCAGCGCAAGTCCACGGATGCGGATCTTCCCGGCGCTCGCGCCGGTCGTGCTCGCGCTCGCGGTCGCCGGCTGCGGCGGCGGCGCGTCCACGACCCAGAACCCGGTGACCCAGCCGCCGCCGCCCGCGGGCTACACGGGCCCGCCGCCCGCCAGCCAGGACGTGCAGGCGTTCAAGCTGAACGTCTGGGACAACCTGATGATGTCGAACCGCTGCGGCCAGTGCCACGGCACCGGCGGCCAGGTCCCGAGCTTCGTGCGCAATGACGACATCAACCTGGCCTACGAGGCCGCGAACGGCGTCGTCGACCTGTCGAACCCCTCGGCCTCGATGATGGTCACCAAGGTGGGCGGCGGCCACAACTGCTGGCTCGCGGCCGCCTCGGCCTGCGCCGACCAGCTGACGGTGTGGATCCGCAACTGGGCCGGCCAGACGCTCGGCGGCACGCGCAACATCGCGCTGCAGCCGCCGCCGCTTCGGGACGTCGGCGCCTCCAAGTCGTTCCCGGCGAGCTCCGCGCTCTTCGGCTCGACGGTCTATCCGCTGCTGACGCAGTACTGCTCGCGCTGCCACTCGTCCGGCGCGACCACGCCGCAGTCGCCGTTCTTCGCCGAGGGCGACGTGGACGTCGCCTACGCCGCCGTGCGCGCCAAAATCAACCTCGACACGCCGGCGGACTCGCGCCTCGTGGTGCGGCTGCGCGACGAGTTCCACAACTGCTGGACCGACTGCGCGACGGCGGCGAACGCCATGCAGGCCGCCGTGCAGTCGTTCTCGAACGGCGTGCCGCTCACGCAGGTGGACCCGACGCTGGTGCTGTCGAAGGCGCTCACGCTCTACGACGGCACGGTCGCCTCCGGCGGCAACCGCTACGACAACGCCGCGATCGCGCTCTACGAGTTCAAGACGGGCACCGGCACGGTCGCCTACGACACCTCGGGCGTGGAGCCCGCGCTCAACCTGACGCTGTCAGGCGCGGTCACCTGGGTCGGCGGCTGGGGCATCGACCTGCGCGGCGGCAAGGCGCAGGGCACGACCGCCGCCAGCCGCAAGCTGCACGACCTGATCCGTGCGACCGGCGAGTACTCGGTCGAGGCCTGGGTCGCGCCGGCCAACGTCGTCCAGGAGGATGCCTGGATCGTCAGCTACTCGGGCGGCACCACGGTGCGCAACTTCACGCTCGGCCAGACGATGTACAACTACGACTTCCTCAACCGCAGCACGACGACCTCCGGCAATGGCGCGCCCGCGCTCTCGACGCCGGCGGCCAACGAGGTCCTGCAGGCGACGCTGCAACACGTGGTCGCGACCTACAGCGCGGTGGACGGGCGGCGCATCTACGTCAACGGCGAGCTGGTCGCCGGGCCGGACCCGGTGGGCGCGGGGCTCCTGACCGACTGGAACGACACCTTCGCGCTGGTGCTCGGCAACGAGGTCAGCAACGACCGCACCTTCCAGGGCGT
>DATBLN010000047.1:0-41524 GCA_036555345.1 Steroidobacteraceae bacterium | reverse complement strand
CGGCATGGCCGCGGACGGCTCGCGCTTTCGCCTGGTCAACGAGGTGCTGAAGGCGGGTGGCCAGCGCGCGGCGCGCATCGTGAGCGAGGGCGGCTGGCTCGACCTCGCGGCCCGCAAGCTCATCCTGCCGCCGCCGGACCTCATGGCCGCGATGAACGCGATGCCGCGCACGGAGGATTTCCAGGTGCTGCCGTCGAGCATCAAGTCGTGACGGGTTATCGCGGTTCCTGCCACTGCGGCGCGGTGGCCTACGAGTTCAACACCGGGCTGCCGCCGTCCGCGTGGTCGGTGCGCGCCTGCCAGTGCTCGTTCTGCCTCAAGCATGCCGGGGTGTACACCTCGGATCCGAATGGGTCGGTACGCTTCGTGCACGAGGATGCCTCGCTTCTCAGGCGCTACCGCTTCGGCCACCAGACGGCGGATTTCGTGTTCTGCGGCCGCTGCGGCGGCTACCTCGGCGCGATCACCGAGGAGGACGGCAAGCAGCTCGCCGTGCTCAACATCCACGCGATGGATCCGCTGCCGGCGGGATTGCCGGCGGAACAGCCGATGTCCTATGAGGGTGAATCCACCGGCGACCGGAATGCGCGGCGCGGGAAGCGCTGGACGCGGGTCATTTCCTGAACTGAAACGCAAGAAGGGCGGCCCGAAGGCCGCCCTCGTCGCCGTGCAGGCTGCGTCACCCGCTAGCTGGCATGAATCTTGTAGAAGGTGGCGTTCGCGACTTCGAAGCGCCTGACCAGTGGCGTGCCGTCGAAGGTGTCGCTGAGGAGCTTGACCATCTCCGGATAGGTCTCATTCTCGTACTTGCGCAGGTCAGCTTCGGCGTCCCAGAAGCTGATCGCAACCGATTCGTTCTTCTCCTTGTCGAAGAAGGAGACTTCGTCACGGAAGCCCTTCTGCTTCTTGAGGAGCGGGATGACCTTTTCCTCGAACTTGCGGGTTGCCAGGTCAAACTTGCCCGGCTTCAGGTGCGTGGTAACCAGTCTTGCGTACATGGTGGAACTCCCGTCTGGGCGGGGTACAGCAATCGCCGGATGGAAATCCGGCGTCCGCGACCGGCCAGCATCGCCGGCCGCCACAGACTAGAGCACCAAATGCCGCTGCCGGCAATACGTAGTTCGCGAAGGATCCGCGATCATCCGGGCAGTCGGCTAGCGCTGCCGGACGTACTCGCCAGGCGCGTCGCCGACCGGCGCATAGCCAGACTCCGGCGCACCCATCGCAGGCGGCGCGACGCGCCCGGCAGTCGAGTGCTGCTTCAACCACTCGCCCCAGGTGGGCCACCAGGATCCCGGCAGCGGGGCGGTCGACTCGAACCACTCGTCGGCGGTGAGATTGGGCTCGCCCTGGCGGCGCGTGCGCACGCGGTGGCGGCGCTTCGGGTGCACCGGACCGCTCACGATGCCGGCGTTGTGGCCGCCGCTCGTGAGCAGGAAGGTGAATTCCGGCGAGCCGACCAGGCGGTCCGCCTTGTAAACCGACTTCCACGGCGCGACGTGATCGGTTTCCGTGCCGACGACGAACATCGGCACGGCGATATCCGCGAGGTTCACGGTCTCGCCCTCGACCTTGAAGCGGCCCTCGGCGAGGTCGTTCTGCAGGTACAGCCCGAGCAGGTACTCGGTGTGCATCTTCCACGGCATGCGCGTGCCGTCTGCGTTCCAGGCCATCAGGTCGATCGGCTTGTCGCGCTCGCCCTTCAGGTAGGACTTCACGGCCGGCTGCCACAGCAGATCGTGCGCGCGCAGCATCGCGAAAGCCGCGCCCATCTGCTTCGAGTCGAGCACGCCTTCCTTGAACATCAGCGCTTCCAGCATCTCGACCTGCGCCGGGCTGATGAAGAGCGAGAGCTCGCCGGGCTCGCTGAAGTCGGTTTGCGCGGCGAAGAGCGTGATGTCCCGGATGCGCGTGTCGCCCCAGGCGGAGAGCGCCGAGGCCGCGATCGCAAGCAGCGTGCCGCCGATGCAGTAACCGACCGCGTGGATGCCGCGGTCGGGGACGATGGTCGCGACCGCATCGAGCGCGGCGTAGACGCCCTTCCTGACGTAGTCGTCCATGCCGAGCTCGCGGTCCGCCGCGGTCGGGTTCTTCCACGACATCATGAACACCGTGAATCCCTGGTCCACGAGCCAGGCGACCAGCGAGTTCTTCGGCGAGAGGTCGAGGATGTAGTACTTCATGATCCAGGCCGGGACGATGAGCACAGGTTCCGGGTGCACGTCGGGCGTCGTCGGCGAGTACTGGATCAGCTCGATCAGCTCGTTCCGGAAGACCACCTGGCCCTCGGTGACGGCGACCTTCTCGCCGACGCGGAAATCCCCGGTGCCGGGCGCCTCGCCGCCGTTCTGCAGGCGCTCGAGGTCCTCGAGGAAGTGCTTGTAGCCGCGCGCGAGGTTCTGGCCGCGCTCCTCGACGGTCTGCCTGATCACCTCGGGATTGGTCAACGGGTTGTTGGTGGGCGAAAGCGCCTCGGCCGCCTGCCTTGCCGCGAACTCGACGAGTTCCGCGTTCTTCGGCTCCACGCCCTGCACGCCGCGGGCGGACTGCTCGAGCAGCGACATGCCGCTGCGGAATGCCTGTGCGAAGACGTTGAAGGGGTACTGCTGCCAGGCCGGGTTTGCGAAACGGCGGTCGCCGGTCTCGGTGGGGGCGAGCGGCTTGCCCTGGGCGGCCTCGAGGTTGAAGCGCCACAGGTCCATCGCCTGCCTGATGGCGTTCTGCTGCAGCTCAAGCTGCGTGCCGGGAGACTTGGCGAGATTCAGCCACCAGTCCCAGAACGCGGTGCCGTAGTCCTGTGTCGCGAGCCCGCCGGTCGCTCTTGCGAGCATGGCGCGGAACTCGCGCTCGACGTTCTCCAGCTTGCCGTTCTCTTCCGCCATCACGCGCCATTATAAATGGGGACGCATCCCATTTACCTTAAATGGGATGCGTCCCCATTTAGATGCAGGCGTCGCGCAGGGGGATGGAGTCATCGCCGAGCCGCGCGGGATCGGGGCGCGCGCGCTCGGCGATCAGCTTGCGTGCCGCCATGAAATCCCTGGCATGGTTCACGGCGTCGAGCGCGATCAGCTCGCCGTCCCTGAGATAGCAGCAGCTGAAGGACTTCGTCGCCGGGTCGCCGCGCAGGACGACGCTGTCATAATGCTGGCTCAGGCCCACGATCTGCAGCTTCAGCTCGTACTGGTCCGACCAGAACCACGGCGTCTTGTCGTGCACGACGACGCGCCCGCAGGCATTCGCGGCCGCGGTTTTCGCCTGTTCGAAGGCGTTGTCCACGGATTCGAGCCGCACGCGCCGGCCGTAGCGCAGGCTCGGGAACGAGCAGCAGTCGCCGGCCGCGAACACGTTCGGCTCGCTGGTGCGGCAGTGTTCGTCCACGGCAATGCCGTCATCGCAGCGGATGCCGGCCGCCTCCGCGACCTCCGTGTTGGGCACGAGGCCGATGCCGACGATCGCGAGATCCGCCGGTGCGCGCGTTCCATCGTCGCAGACCACGACTGCCACGCGCTCGCCGCCCTCGAAGGCGCTCACGCGCCGGCCGATCAGGAACTTCACGCCATGGCTCTCGTGTTCGGCCTGGTAGAAGCGGCTCATCTCGGGCGCGACCACGCGGCTCATCACGCGATCCATCATCTCGATGACCGTGACCTCGAGGCCAAGCCTGCGCAGGGAGGCGGCGCACTCGAGGCCGATATAGCCCGCGCCCACGATCGCGATCTTGCGGTTTGGCGCGAGGCGCGCGCGAATCGCCGCGACGTCCGCCATCGTACGCAGCACGTGCACGCCCGCGAGGCTCGAGCCTGGCACCGGCAGCGGCCGCGCGCGCCCGCCGACCGTGAGCACCAGCTTGTCGTAGCCGATCGGCGGTCCTTCGGCGAGCGTCAACGAGCGTGCGCGCGTGTCGATGGCGGTGACCGGGTTGCCGAGCACGAGCTCGCAATGGATGCTCTCGTAATAGGCCGCGTGGCGGATCGGCAGCCGGTCCGCCTCGAGCTCGCCCGCGAGGTACTTCTTCGAGAGTGGCGGCCGCTGGTAGGGCAGCATTGGCTCGCCCGCGACCAGTACCAGCCGGCCGGTCCAGCCCTCCCGGCGCAGGCTGTCCACGGCCTGCGCCGCCGCATGGCCACCCCCCACAACGCCGATGGTGTCCGGCATCCCGGCTCCGCGACCGCCGCAAGGCGCCACTCTATAACGGCCGGCCCGCGGCCGTCAGCGCGAAGGATTCCGGCGCCGCGCGCGTCCAAGTCGTGTAACCACCACAGGAGGGAAACCGATGAACCGCACAGCCCCGTTGCCCAGACCCGGCTCGCTGGCGGCCCTCGTGGCAGGCGCGCTGGTGACCACACCGGCGGCCCTGGCCCAGGCCGTCGAATTCGACGAAGCGAGACTCTACCTGGAACTCAATGACACCGACGGCGACCTTGGCATCCACGGACTGTTCGACGGCGATGCCTGGAAGTTCCTGGCCATCACCGACCCTGAAGGCCGGCAACTGATGAGGCTCTCGGGTCGCACGCGCTTCCGGCTGCACGGCCTGACCGAGATCTTCTTCGAGAGCGCCGAGCCCTCCTTCGACGAGCTCAGACCCGAGCGCTTCTTCGCGCGCTTCCCGGAGGGCGAGTATATTATCGATGGCATTACGATCGATGGCACGCCCCTGCAGAGCACGATTGACCTGTCGCACACGCTGGCGGGACCGCCGGCCAACGTCACGGTCAATGGGCTCGCGGCGGCAGCGGACTGCGACTCGGTGCTGCCGGTCGTCGCCGAGCCGATCACGATTGACTGGGATCCCGTGACCATGTCGCATGGAACACTCGGCAACGTCGGCGTGGGTGTCACGGTCGAGTCGTACGAGATCGTCGCGGAGATCGAGCGCCCGGGCATGACGCCGGACACGCTGGTCTTCACGGGACTGCTTCCGGCGGACGTGACCGCCTTCGAGTTCTCCGAGAGCGCTACCGGGCTCTCGGACGGTGAAGTCAAGTTCGAGATCGTCACCAAACTCGATAACGGAAACCAGACCGCCCTGGAGAGCTGCTTCGAAATCGGCTGATGCGTGCATTTGCGGGAAACTGGCTGCTTGCCGCGATGCTGTTGATCGGGGGGTGCTTCCAGCAGGAGCCCCCTCCGGTCGCAGCGTCGCCGACGCCCGATGCATCTGCGCGGCGACCGGCCCCGGCTTCGGGATCGCAAGTCGCCACCGGTGGCGTGGATTCGCGCACTGCAGCCGTGCTGGCGCTCGCCGAACAGGGCGGCGCGGCCGCCACGGCGGAGCTCGAGCGCATGGCGCTCGAGGATCCCGACGGGGCGGTGCGCAGCGAGGCCGTGCTGGCCCTGGCGGACGTGAATGGCGAAGTGCCTGCCGCGGTGATCAGCCAGTTGCTGCGTGACCGGGACGCAGACGTGCGCAAGGCCGCGATCGATACGCTCATCTGGCGCGGCGATGACGAGGCCGTGCGCATGCTCGCCGTCACCATGGTCGACCAGGACCCGAGCGTGCGCCTGCACGCGGTGGAGGGTCTCGGCGAGATCGGGGGAACTTCCGCGATCGCCATGCTGCGCCAGGCGCAGGCCGATGCCGACCCGGCCGTGCGGGAGACTGCGACCGAGGTGCTCGACGATCTGACGCCGGATACGCCGCACTGAGCTGTCGCGTCACCCTATACTGTCGCGGCGGCGCGGCGGGAAGCGGTGATGAGCGGAGCCTCCGGTAGGACGATTGCGCGGAATGGCGGGCTCCTGGCCGGCATCGCGGCGCTCGCGTTCGCGCTGCTGACCGGACCACCCGCGGGCCTGCCGCTGCCGGCCTGGCAGGTGGCCGGCGTCATGGTCCTGATGGCGATCTGGTGGGCGACCGAGGCCGTGCCATTCGCGGCGACCGCGCTCGTGCCGCTCGCGGTGCTGCCGCCGCTCGGCGCGGCGGGCGCGGGAGACCTCGCCGCCGGTTACGGCAACACCACGCTCTACCTCATCCTCGGCGGTTTCCTGCTCGCGCTCGCGATGGAGCGCTCCAACCTGCACCGGCGCATCGCCTACGCGATCGTCTCCCGGGCCGGCGGGCACCCGCAGGGACTCGTGCTCGGCATGATGTGCGCGACCGGCTTCATCAGCATGTGGGCCTCCAACACCTCGACCTCGCTCATGATGCTGCCGGTCGCGATGTCGGTGGCGGGCATCGTCGCGCCGGACTCGGCGTCCGGCAGCCGGGACGCGCGCAACTTCGCCTCGGCGATCGTGATCTGCGTGGCCTATGCCGCGACGATCGGCGGCCTCGGAACCCTGGTCGGCACGCCGACCAATGCGCTGGTGGTCGGCTTCATGCAGCAGAACTACGGCGAGACCATCAGCTTTGCGCAATGGCTCGTGTTCGGGCTCCCGACGGTCCTGCTCCTGATGCCCATCGCCTGGCTCGTGCTGGTGAAGCTCACCTTTCCGTTCAGGCTCGGCTCGCAGGCGACGGCGCGCGACCGCATCCTCGAGGCGCGGCGTGCGCTCGGGCCGATGAGCAGGGCCGAGAAGCGCGTCACGACCGTGTTCGTGCTGACGGCGGTGGCCTGGATCGCGGGGCCGCTGCTGCGGAAGCTCCCGGGCCTCGCGGAGTTCAACGACACGACCATCGCGCTCCTGGCCGGGCTCGTGCTGTTCATGGTTCCCTCGCGGTCGCCGGCCGGCGGGACGCTGGTCACGGGCTCGGACCTGCGGAAGATCCCGTGGGAGGTGCTGCTGCTCTTCGGCGGCGGCCTCGCGCTTGCCGAGGCGATCCAGGGCAGCGGGCTGTCGGAGTTCCTGGGCCAGGCGCTGGCGCAGATCGGGACCTGGCCGCTCGTGTTCCTGATCGCGGCCATGGTCACGCTGCTGGTGCTGTGGACCGAGCTCAATTCGAACGTCGCGACCGCCGCGACCTTCATGCCGATCCTGGCCGCGATCGCGGCCACCTCGGACTACCCGGTGCTCCAGCTCGTGGCGCCGGCGGCCGTCGCCGCCTCCTGCGGGTTCATGCTGCCGGTCGGCACGCCGCCGAACGCCATCGTGTTCGGGACGGGCCGGCTCACGATGCAGGAGATGATCCGCGCCGGCTGGCGCGTGAACCTGGCCTCGATCGCCGTGGTGACCGCGGTCTCGACGACCGTGCTGCCGCTGATCTCCTGATCAGTCCTCGACGAGGTGGCCGTACTTCCCGCGCGCGGCCGCAGGCTCGATGCGCGTGAGGCGGGGCGGCCCGCCGCCATGCATCTGCGGCTGCGGCCAGGTGCGTTCCCAGAGATGCCCGGTTTCCGGGTCGCGATAGAGTTCGTCCCAGCCGGAAGGATCGGCGCCGAGCGGCACGAGGTAGTGGCCGACCAGCCAGCCGATACGCTCGCAGGTGGCATCCCCCGTGATCTTCTTCGCGCCTGCCTGCCACCGGCCGACCAGGTCGGTCTCGTGCGCGGCGGGTTTCTCGTGCATGACTCCCTACTTGAGCCGGGTCTTCCCCAGGATCTTCCCGCTCTTCGGGTCGAGGTCGCACCGATGACCGGAGAAGGAGAGGGCGACGAGCGGCTCGCGGCTCTCGATCATGTAGTAATGGTCCTCGAACTCCGGCTGCTCGGCCTGCCAGAGCATCTCGCCCGAGGGCGCGTAGGCTCGCAGGTTGTGGATGGGATTTCGGCTCCTGCGTCTCTGCGATCCATAGGCTGGCTTGTCGAGGTAGGCGCTCGGGTCGAGCAGCACGATGGCCCGGTCGCCGGCCCAGAAGGCCTCGCGGACCATGTGATCCATGCGCACCGGGCGGCCCTGGATGCGGACGATGTCGCCGTCGTGGGTGACGGCGGCCTGCTTGGAGCCCGGCATGAGCCCAATTATAGCGGTGCTGCGCCTCAGCGCGATCAGTGCCCGTCCTCGACGCGAGGCTTCATGCGCC
Organism: Steroidobacteraceae bacterium; assembly: GCA_036555345.1. Classification (GTDB taxonomy): domain Bacteria; phylum Pseudomonadota; class Gammaproteobacteria; order Steroidobacterales; family Steroidobacteraceae; genus SCUD01. Next base: position 33,618 of record DATBLN010000047.1, on the reverse strand, counting down.
CCGGGGCCTGCTGCTCGAGCTCGGCGCGTCTCCGCCGGGTCCCCACCCGTGCATCGGCTGCCAGTCCCTTGTCCAGTGCCCGAAAATGTCGCTCCACCAGTCCGGCGGCCTCGGCTGGCGACAGGAGGCCCTCTGGCGGAGGCGATGCCGTGCCGACGGCGTGAATCACCCGCTGCAAAGGCGACCAGTTTTCCGGCTCCAGTCGGCTTGCGGCATCGGTAATGGTTTCCTCGCGGTCCCGAACGACGCGAATTCGCAGATGGCCGCCCACGAGTACCACGCGCGCTCGATTTCCCGCATGAAATCGCACATCCGGCTACCGGATCTCAGCGAAGGACTTCATGTCACGGATCCTGCGATCCGTAGATGACGATGATTTCGCTGACGCAGCCGCGCGGATCGTAGTCGGACGTGATGCTGCCCCAGGCGTACTCGTACGGCGGTTTGCCCAGTTCGGTCCGCAGCCAATCGTCATGGACCTTCTTGCGCTCGAGTTCCAGTCCTTCCGTCCAGGCGTCCGATTCGTCAGCGGGGATTTTCAGCAGAACGAACAACCGGACGAGCCGGTCGTCGTGGAAGTACACGGTCACCCAGACGCCGGGCTCGGGCTGCAGTCGGTACTCGGCCCAGCCGTGGTCCCGATGTGTGACGGTTGCCGTCATGCCCAGCGGCGAGCCGGCGAACGCGGTGCGGCCGAGGCGCGGCTCGATGCGACCGGCGGCAAACTCCAGCGACCCGTCGAATCCGGATATCTTCATTTCACGGCTTCAGCGGGAAGACTCCGAGGAACCGCAGCGAGTCCTCAAAACCCGGTATGAATACTTGCGGCAGCCATCCCTTGCCGAACCCGCCATTCGCGAGGGCAATGCCAAAGGCCGCAGCGGTGTCATCGATCACTTCGTATGCCGCAACCATCGTGCGCATGCCTTTCTCCGGGTGAGTTGCAACCTGCAGGCCGCCAAAGAGCGCTGCGGCACTCCGGTTGGCGCGGCTCAACGCACTGGCCGTCGTAAAGAAGCCGCTCGATCCAGGATATCCAGCATAGAGAATCTTACCCTCCCGGAGCGTGATATCCCGGAAGCGATCTGCGACGTACTTTCTGCTCCTCGTCTGGGCGGCACGGGCCAGCAAGCTCGTCGACCCGCGGGCAACGTGCCCGCCACCCATGCGCACAATCCCCGCCGCACCCCCCAGCAAGTAGCCGACGTTCCCGAGCGTCGCCCCGGCGCGTCCGGCGGCGCTGTCGGGCACGTCGAACCACTCGAAGCCCGGGTCGGCGCCGAACAGCCAGGAAACGGGGGAGGAGCTGATTGCGATGTTGCCGAGGGAGGCGGTCAGCCCCTGCAGCCGGTCGAGAGTCGGGCTGCGCCCGAGCATCGGATCGGTCTGCGTTCCGGCCGTCAGCACGATCGACGACGGCGGCAACAGGCCCCCATTCTGCATGGCGCAGGCCAGCGCGCTGCCATCCTGACCGCAGGGATCACGCTGGGCGGCGGACGAATGCTGCGCCGCACCCGCGCCGCCGCCCAGGAGCGCACGCATCCAGTCGGCCCACTCGGCGCCGATCACGGTCACCTGCGCGCAGGCGCCGGACTGGGCCTGCATGCACGGCGGCGCCGGATCGAATCCGCTCGGATCCACCAGGCTCAGGGGATTGTTCCAGACGTAGGAATAGCGGTTGAGCGACTGCGAAGTGAACGGCGCAGTCACGTGCGGATCGGCGCCCAGGAACCGGCTGAGCTGCGGGTCGTAGACGCGCCCGCCCATGTGGATCAGGCCGAGGTTGTCGAGATGCTCGTGGCCGGCGAAACCGCGGCGCGTGACGGCCGCGAGCGCCGCCAGTTCCCCGGCGCCTGGCACGCCACTCCAGCTGGCGCCCCGGCGCCGACCGAATGGCGCGAAGCTCTCCGGGACAACGATATCGCCCGCCTCGTCGAGGATGCGGTCCACGCTGCCAAGGTGGTCGCGCGCGAGGTAACGCGTGCCCATCGGCGCGCCGCCCGCGTCGCGCAGATGCACCGCCGCGACGCCGTTGGGAGTCGGGACGTAATGCCGCCAGGTCGTCGTGCCGGCTCGCGTGACCTTTTCCATCAGCCCGCCGACATAGATCGTGGTCTCGGCCGCGCCGGCGTATGTCGCTGCCTGCTTCCAGCGATTGCCGGCCGGGCCATACCAGAACCGGCTGCTGTTTCCGCCGGTACCTGCGATCGAGCCCGGCAGGTTGGTGCTGGTCCAGGCGATGGCGGCGCCGCCCCGATTCGTCATGTTGCCGTTCGCGTCGTACGCGTAAGACTGGCCCGCAACGGAGGTGACGGCATGCCTGCGGTTCGCGTCATAGGCGTAGCAGGGTGCGGAGGTCGGACAGACATCGGATTTCCAGCGGATGTTGCCGGCAGCGTCGTAGTCGAGGTCGAGATTGATCGCGCCGTTCAGGCGCGAGTCGACCAGGCGATCGAGCAGGTCGTAGCGGAACTTCTCGGTCAATCCCTGCCGCAGGTCGCGGCGGGACTTCAGGTTGTCTCCGGCGTCCCAGTTGTAGGCGACGTCCTGGACCGTGGCGGCACCGGCGGTCGTACGCCGGTAGTCGATGAAGCCGGTGACCGGGTCGTAGCCGCTGACGACGCGCAGCGCGGTCCCCAGGGTCTCGTCCAGGACATTGCCCGCCGCGTCCCGGGTGCCGAGGGCCCAGTACACGGCGGATGTCGCGCCATCGCGGACGCGCACGAGCTGGCCCGCGTCGTGGTCGAAGGCGAGCCTGAAGCGGGCGCCGGCGCCGGCGGCGGGGTAGGTGAGGGTTGCCGGGAGCCCGAAAGCGTCGTAGGCGTAGTCGTAGCGGTAGCGGGCGTCGCTCGTGATGGTGCGCGATGCGAGCCTGCCGGCACTGTCATAGCCGTAACCCTCCGCGTAGCCAGGACCCGCGAGTCCGGCGAGCCGGCCGATGTTCCGGGCGGACGCACTGGTGCCCCAACTGAACGAGCTGGCGCCTTCGGGCGCCGTGCGGCTCGTGAGCCGGCCGAGCAGGTCGTAGGCGAAAGCGAAGTCCTGCGACCTGGCATCGCGCAGCGCGACGATCTCGCCGAGCGCGTTGCGCGTGTAGGTCCAGGTGCCGGAATTCATCTCCGTCTGCGTGAGCAGCATGCCGGCGGCGTTGTAGGTCGCGCTCGCGACGAGGATGCCGAGCGGGTCGCGCACGCTCAGCAGGTTGCCGAAGGCGTCGTATTCGTACCGCGTGACGCCGCCCGTGGGATCGGTGACCTCGGCCGGCGTGCCCCAGGCGGTCCGCACTCCGGTCGTGCGCCGGCCGAGCGCGTCCACGTGCGTGACCGCGAGACCGTCGTGCCGGAGCGTGTGCGCGCGCAGCAGCGCGCCATCCGCCGCGTGCAGGGACATGCCGGTCAGGCGGTCTTGCGCGTCATAGCTCAGCTGCCAGTAGCCGGCCGGAGATCCACCCGCCCAGAACGGCGCATGGCGGCGCCGCTCGCGACCGCGTGCGTCCGCCTCGAAAAGCTGCACGGCGGTCCCGCCGCCGGGCGTGGCGGCCGCGATCCTGAACCCGCGGTCGTGCTGGTCCATGTCGAGAACGGTCGTGACACGGACGGCGCCCGTGCTGTCGCGCTCGCGCTGCGTGAGCTGGAAACGCGTGCGCGCGTCACAGCCGCCGGCGCAGGGCGCGCGCGACCACAGCGTGCTCGTTCCCTGCGGCTCCGACTGCTGCACCAGCCTGCCGTGCGCATCGTAGCTCCACGTCACCCGCAGCGAGTTGGGATCCGTGACCGAGAGCGGCAGGCCGCTGGCGGGATCCCAGGCCAGCGTGAATCCCTGCTGGAGAGGATTCGTGACACTCGCGGGCAGCTGTCCGCGCGGGCCCCAGTGGATCGCCGTCGTGCGCGCGCTCATGCCCGCGCCGGCAATGCTGCGGCTCGCCACGTTCCCGAAGGCGTCGTATGCCAGGCCGATGGTCACCTGCGACTGGCCGCTGCCGGGTTCGCGACGGAGCTGCGTGAGCCGGCACTTCTGTCCATCCCATTCCTGGCTCGCGCTGCGCGTGATCGCCTCGCCGCCGGGTCGCGTGTGGCTCGCGGTGAGCTGCGTCGCGGTCGGCCGGCCGATGCACCAGTTGGCCGTGTCGTTGAGAAGCCCCGTGTGAACCGTGCGCAGCGTCGCGCTCGCGCCCGCCTGGGCGCCGCTCGCGACCTCCGTGACGGTCGCGGTCTCGTCCGTGACCGCGCCGGAAACCGGGTCGATGGCGGATACGGCGCGGACCAGGCTCGCGATCTCGACGCCATCGTGGACGCCGCCCGCTTCCCGACGCCTCACCGTCGTCGTCGCCGCATAGGGGAATTGCCTGGCCGCGGGCCCGCTGCCGAGTGGCAGCGTCGCCCAGGAATAGGCCGTTTCACCGACCGCCTTGCCGCCGGGTTGCCGCGTGATCACGGCTACCGGCAGTCCCGTGTACGGAAACGCCTGGTGCAGCGTCTCCGTGACGCTCATGAGGCCGCCGCTGTCGTCGTCGGTCGCCGTGCGCGTGGAGAAGCCGAGATTCCCGCGGCCCTGCAGGTTCCGGCGCAGGCCTTCATAGGTGAATGACCTGCGTGCGAGCGCGCCGCTGCCGCTGCCGTCGGTCTGCATCAGCTCCGCGACGACGTATGCCGGAGTCTGCATCGTCTGGTCGGGATAGCTGGCGTCCGGTCCGCGTGTGTACACCGCGGCGTCGGTCAGCGGGCGGTAGGTGAAGCCGGCTGCCACGCCGAATCCGTCCGCCGCGGACAGCAGCAGGTCGGGCTTGGGCCCGTTGCGGGGCCGCAGGCGGATCTGGCCGCCGATCCTGGCGGCGAGATCCGCAAGTCCGTCGCCGTTGAAATCGAGCGCCAGTGACGCGATCGCGCCCTCATGGGCGATCCCGGTGTCGGCAACCGCGGCGAAGGAATCGCCGTTCGACACCGCCACCATCCAGTTGGACTGGCCCATGAGAAGAATGTCGTCCCGGCCGTCGCCGTTCCAGTCATGCGCGCGCAGCTCGCGCGAGCCCTTCCAGGCCGGACCCTGAAGCTCCGGGCGGGTCCAGGCAACGCCGCATTCGCCGACCCGGATGCGCAGCCAGCCGGAGTAGTGCGCGTACGCGAAGTCCGTGCAGCCGTCGCCATTCATGTCGAGCGCCGTGCCGCCCATCAGCGAGCCGTCCACGCCCTCCGTCGAGTGCCCGCCGATGGTGATGCGCGTCATCGTCTCGTACTCGTTGAGCAGCAGGTCGTCGCCGCCGTCGAGGTCGAGATCCACGCGCGCGCCGGGGATGCCGAAAAACGTGCCGCCCCTGGCGTACTCGAAGCCCTGTTCCGTCGTCTGCGAGTACAGGTTGCGCGGCTCGGCCTCGAAGCCGCCGCCGGCGCGCGCGAGGCGGACTCGCACGTTGAGGTAGGCGTCTCCGCCGAAGGGAGCTTCGGACCAGACGATGTCGCCGAGGCCGTCGCCGTCAACGTCGGCGCCGCGGTAGTCCACCATCGCCTGCGGGAGCGCGAGGCCGGTCGCGACAACCGGGCCAAATCCGGATGCCGTGCCTGGCACGATGCGCCACTGGCCGCCGCCTGCCATCACCAGGTCGCTCCGGCCGTCGCCGTTGTAGTCAAAGGGGGTGCCGATCCCGGACGGGCAGGCGATGCCGGTGTCCACCTCGGCGCCCGGGCCGCCGGCGGTGCCGAGGCGATAGCGGATCGTCGCCGCGGACATCGAAGCGCCCGCGGCGTAGACGAGGTCGTCGCGGCCGTCACCATTGATGTCCGCCGAGTTGAGAAGCTGGTGCCCAGGCAACATCGCTGCCGCGGGGATGGCGGCGCCGGCGCTCGCGGCGGCGCCGAGTCCCGGCGTGCCGTTCTGCCACGTGAAGACGGTTGGCGCCAGGCAGTCGGTTCCGCCGCGGCCGCACTCCCGCACGGAGGCGAGCCGGCTGCGCCCGGAGGCGAGCGCCGGCTCGTAGCTCAGCTCGTAGCGCCGCAGGAGCGTCGAATTGTGGAACACGTCGATGCGGTCGAGGCGCACGACCAGCCGGGTCGGCGTGCCCGCGACGTACGACAGGTCGACCTCGCTGTTGGGCCTGGTCTCGTAGACGAATGCCACGCGGTGCGACGCCGCGACGCCGGCGCCGGGATTCGAGTTGTAGCGGATGTTCGCGATGCGGTAGGCGGGTGTCGCCGTGTCTTCCGTGTACTCGAAGTCGATGACGTTGCCCGACCGGTCCCGGATGCGATTGAGGGCCCATGCGACGGCCGGGTAGGGGGACGCCGCGGACGCGCTCCAGTCGATGCGCGAACTCGCGGTCGCGCCGTACTCGAGGACTCGCCCGTCGCGGGTCTCGACCAGGAACGACTGCGGAGCAGGGCTGCTGCCGGAGACCTGGCGGATGCGGGCAAACGACTCGATCTCGGTGCGGTACTCCGCGCCTGCCGCGCCATGGTCCAAGCCGTTCACGACGACCAGGCGCTGGCCGTCGAGGCAGAAGCGGTCACGCATGAACCTGAGCGCCGGATCGACGGGGCCGTCCTGCGCGGGCGTGCGCCGGCAGCGCACGATCTGCGACAGGCCGTCGATGCTCCAGCCGACGCCGAGCAATCCGCCCTGCACGCGATGGCGATACTCGAGCGACAGCGATGGCGTCATGCCGTTGGTGCCGGGCGGCAGCGCGAGCGGCATGGAATAGGCAGCCTCGCCATTCGCGGTGACGGAGCCGGTTCCGGGCGTCCGGCCGACGGCGGCCTGCGCGCCGTGGGCCGCGAGCATCGAGAGCGAGAGGACGATGGCGCCTGCGCGGCGCCGCGTGAGCAGCAGTTCCATTGCCGTGCCTCCGGGAATGCCCGGCTTCCTGCCGGGTAGTGACAAGCTAGCGGCCGCGCTGCCGTGCGGCTCGATTCAAATCTCCGTCGAATGCCGACATTCCGCGTGATGGCACCAAGGTGGAGCGGCTGCGCGCGGATGCGCGCCGGGACGGTGCGCGGTTGCGGACGGCGTCACGCAACTGCCTGATTTACGGTCCGGCGGCGTCTCGGCATAGAATCTGCATCCTGTACCGCGGGTAGCCCGCCCGGACGCTGGAGCCGTTCATGAAGCTCGTCACCGCCATCATCAAGCCGTTCAAGCTCGACGACGTGCGCGCCGCGCTGTCCGAGATCGGCATCTCCGGCATGACCGTCACCGAGGTGAAGGGCTTCGGCCGCCAGCGCGGCCACACCGAGCTCTACCGCGGCGCCGAATACGTGGTGGACTTCGTGCCGAAGACGCGCATCGAGGTGGCCGTGCGCGACGACCTCGTGGACCAGGTGACGGAGGCCATCATCGGCGCTGCGCGCACCGGCAAGGTGGGAGACGGCAAGATCTTCGTCACGGCGATCGAGCGGGTGATCCGCATCCGCACCAGCGAGACGGACGAGGCCGCGCTTTGAGCGACCCGGGCGAGACGACCAAATCGGTCTCGCTCGACGCGGCGGTGGCGAAGATCGCGCTCGCGGGCGCGCGGCGGCACGTGTTCCTCTGCACGCACGGCGACTGCGCGCCGGCGGAGCAGGGCGAGGCCTCCTGGAAGTACCTCAAGCGCCGGCTGAAGGAAGTCGGGCTCGCAGACGCCGAGCGGGGCGTGCTGCGCACCCGCGCGGACTGCTTCCGCATCTGCCGCGAGGGTCCGATCATGGTCGTCTACCCGGACGGCACCTGGTACCGGCAGGCGACGCCCGACAACATCGAGCGCATCATCCAGGAGCACCTGATCGGCGGCCGGCCAGTCGCCGAGCTCCGGTTCGCGGAGCAGCCGCTGCGATGAAGGCGGTGCGGGTCCACGAGTACGGCGGGCCGGAGGTCCTGCGCTACGAGGACGTCGCGCCCGAGGAGCCGGGCCCGCGCCAGGTGCGCGTCCGCCACACGGCGATCGGCGTCAACTTCATCGACACCTACGAGCGCACGGGACTTTATCCGGCGAAATTGCCGCTGGTGCTCGGGCGCGAGGGCGCCGGGGTCGTGACGCAGGTGGGGAGCCAGGTGTCGCAGCTGCGACCCGGCGACCGCGTGGCCTACGAGCACAGCGCCGCGGGCTCCTACGCGGAGGAACGCGTCATCGACGCGAGCCGCGTCGTGCCGCTGCCGGCGACGATCAGCGACCAGCAGGCCGCGGCGATGATGCTGAAGGGGCTGACGGCCTGGTTCCTGCTGAGGCGCTGCCATCGCGTGCGGCGCAACGAGCCGGTCCTGCTGCACTCGGCCTCGGGCGGCGTCGGCCTGATCGCGCTGCAGTGGGCGGTGGCGCTCGGCGCCTACGTGATCGCGGTCGTCGGCAGCGACGCCAAGGCGGAGGTCGCGCGGCGGCATGGGGCGGCACAGGTGATCGTGAGCAGTCGCGAGGACATCGCCGGGCGCGTGCGCGCGATCACCAGGCGGCGCGGCGTGTCGGTGGTCTATGACGGCGTCGGCAAGGACACCTTCTTCGCCTCGCTCGACAGCCTGATGCCGCGCGGGTTGATGGTGACCTATGGCAACGCCTCGGGCCCGGTGCCGCCGATCGCGCCGCTGGAACTGACGAAGCGCGGCTCGCTCTACCTCACGCGGCCGACGCTCTTCCACTACGTCGCCAAGGCATCGGAGCTCGCGCGCGGCGCGCGCGAACTGTTCGACGTCGTCGGCAGCGGCAGGGTCAAGGTGCACATCGGCCAGACCTACGCGCTCGCGGACGCCGCGCAGGCGCACCGCGACCTGGAGGCGCGGAGGACGACGGGCAGCACGCTGCTGATTCCCTAGAAGAGCCAGCGGACAGGTCCCGCCCGTACAGGGATAATGGCTGAGTGAAGGTCCACGTCGTCCCGTCCCAGCGCGACTTCGAGGCGCGCGCCGACGAGCCCGTGCTGACGGCTGCGCTGCGCCAGCACCTCAATCTTCCCCATTCCTGCAAGGGCGGCTCCTGCGGCACCTGCCGCGTTCGGGTGCTCCGCGGCCGCTTCGCCTACCCGCATGGCCGGCCCATCGGCATTACCGCGGCGGAGGAGGCGGCCGGCCATGCGTTGATCTGCCAGGCACGCGCGCTCGAGGATCTCGTGATCGAGACACGCGAGATCCGCCACGTCACGGACGTCGAGATCAAGAGCCTGCCGTGCCGCATCGAGCGCATGCACCGGCTCGCCCCGGACGTGATGGGCGTGTGGCTGCGCTGGCCCGCGATCGAGGCCTTCGCCTGGCAAAGCGGGCAGTACGTGGACGTCATGTTGCCGGGCGAGCGGCGGCGCAGCTATTCGCTCGCGAATCCGCCGCACGACGCCGCATTCCTCGAGCTGCATGTCCGCCGGGTGCCGGGTGGCGCGTTCAGCGAGAAGCTGTTCACGGTGCTGAAGCCGGGCGCGCTGCTGCACATGGAGGGGCCGCTCGGCCAGTTCGTGTACCGGCCGGGCGAGCGGCCGCTCCTGCTGATCGGCGGCGGCACGGGTTATGCGCCGCTCAAGGCCATGCTCAGGCAGGTGCTCGAGACCGAGGGGCGGCGCGAGGTGACGCTCTTCTGGGGAGCACGGACGTCAGCGGACCTGTACGAGGACGGCTGGCTGCGCGAACTGGATTCGACGCACGCGCGGTTCCGGTATGTACCCGTGCTGTCGCAACACGTTGAAGGCATTGCCTGCGAGCACGGCCTCGTGCACGAAGCGGTGTTGCGCAAGGTCCCGGGGCTCGCGGGGTTCGACATCTATGCCGCGGGCCCGCCCGCAATGATCGACGCCGTGCGCGCAACCTTGCCGCTCCAGGGCGCCGACCCCGAACGCATCCACTTCGATTCCTTCGAATACGCCCCTGCTTGAATGGGGACGCATCCCATTCAGATCCCAGGACGGTCGAGCGGCAGCCAGCGCAGTCGAATCAAATGGGATGCGTCCCCATTTAAACGTTGCGCCAGCGGATGAGGGCGCCGGTGAGGGAGATGTCGTCCGGCGAGTCGGCGAGGACGACAGGCGAGCCGAGGCCGAGTCGCGCCGCGGCTTCGCCGACGCGCGGGGAGCCGGTGACGAGCGCGGTGGAATCCATCAGCTCGCGGCAGCGCGGCGTGACGATGCCGATGAGCGCCTCGAGCGCCTCGACGCTGGTCGCGACGTAGGCCTTGAGCCCGCCCTGGCGCCACAGCGTCTCGATCTCCGCCTGCAGTTCCGCGGAAGGCTTCGCGGGCTCGCGCGCATAGACCTCGGCGTACTGCACGGTGGCGCCGCGCGCCTTCAGCGTGTCCGCGATCAGCTCGCGCCCGCCGCTGCCGCGCACGATCAGCGCGCGCTGGCCGCCCATGTGCTGAAGCCGCGGCAGCGCGAGCAGCGACTCGCTGTCCATGCCTTCCGCCGGCATCAGCGCGACGCGATAGCCGGCGGCATTGAGCGCGGCCGCGGTCGCGGGCCCGATCGCCGCGATCGGCAGGTCGCGCGGCGGGCCGAGCAGGTCCGCGCCGAAGCGCACGGCATTCGCGCTCACGAAGATGATGACGTCGTAGCGGTCCGCGGGCCCGATGGCCGCACGCACCGCGGCGCGGTCCGGCCGCGCCTTGATCGCGAGCGCGGGATAGCGCACCGCCGCGCCCCCTTCGGCCTCGATCAGCTTGCACAGGTGCTCGGCCTGGTGCTCCGGGCGCGTGACCAGCACGCCGATGCCGGTGAGGCGCGCCACGTCAATGCGCTCCGGCGGCAAGCTCGGCGAGGAGCGCCGCGGCGCCCGCTTCCATGAGCCTGACGGCGAGGCGGGTGCCGAGCGCGGCGGACTCGCGCGCCGGGCCGGTGATCCGGTCCTCGTAGACCATCGATCCGTCCGGCGCGCCGACCAGCCCGCGCAACGAGACGGACTCGCCGGCGAGCTCGGCATGGGCCGCGATCGGCGACTGGCAGCCGCCGCCGAGCCGCGCGGCGAAGGCGCGTTCCGCGTCCAGCACCAGGCGCGTCGGGTAGTGCTCCAGCGGGATCAGCAGGTCGCGAATCCGCGAATCCGCGACCCGGCATTCGATGCCGATCACGCCCTGGCCGACCGCGGGCAGCATCTGCCGCGGCGACAGCCGTTCACGCACGCGCCGTGTGAGCCCGAGGCGCTCGAGCCCCGCCATCGCGAGGATGGTGGCGTCGAACTCGCCGGCGTCCAGCTTGCGCAGCCGCGTGTCGACGTTGCCGCGCAGCACGATCACCGAGACGTCCGGCCGCGCGCGGCGGATCTGGCACTGGCGGCGCAGGCTGGACGTGCCGACCCGCGCCCCTGGCGGCAGTTCGCGGAACGACGCCACGCCGTTCGCGACGAGGGCGTCGCAAGGATCCGCGCGCTCGAGCACCACCGCGATGCCGAGCCCTTGCGGCATGTCCGCGGGCACGTCCTTCATGGAATGCACGGCGATGTCGGCATCGCCCGCGAGCAGCGCGCTCTCGAGCTCCTTGATGAACAGGCCCTTGCCGCCGACCGTCGCCAGGGACCGGTCCTGGATGCGGTCGCCCTCGGTCACGATGGGCACGAGGCGCGTCGCGAGGCCCGGATGCGCCGCCGCAAGGCGCCCGGCGACGTGCTCGGCCTGCCAGAGGGCCAAAGGGCTGCGGCGAGTGGCAATGCGGACGACCCCGGACATCGGGACATTTTGCCATGCGCCGCCCGTGGCGTAGGATCTGCGGAAACCGTCAGGGGAGCGGACCATGGGCAGGATCGTCGCGGCCATCGTGCTGGCGTTTACGGCATTCTCCGGGGTCGCCGCGGAAGACACCGCGCGGGCCTCGATCGGGGATACGCGCCTGTCCGCGGGCGACGAGGTCATCCTCGACGAACCCATCGACGGCAACGCCTTCGCCGCGGCGGGCCGCGTCGAAGTCCGCGGGCGGGTGCGGCGCAGCGCCTTCATCACCGGCGGCGACGTCGCGGTCATGGGCCCGATCGGGCGCAACCTGTTCGCCGCGGGCGGCGACGTCCGCATCGAGAGCGAAGTGGACGGCCGGGTGCGCGCGGCCGGCGGCAAGATCCGCGTCGCGAAGGGCGCACGGCTCAACGACAGCGCCACCTTCGCCGGCGGCAGCATCGAGGTGGACGGCGAGATCCGCGAACGGCTGCGCGCGTTCGGCGAGACCATCATCATCAACGGCACGATCGGCGGCGACGTCGAGCTCGCGGGCGAGAGCATCCGCATCGGGCCGGACGCCCGCATCGCGGGACGCGTCGAGTACCGCACCGGCGGCGACATCGAGGTGGACCCGGCGGCTCAGGTGAGCGGCGGGGTCATGGAAGTGGACCGGGAGAAGAAGTGGCTCCGCAAGGTCGGCCATGGCGCGGCGATTGCCGGCGGCATCACGGTGTCGCTCGGCATGGTGCTGATCGGCGCGCTCCTGATCCTCGCCATGCCGCGCTTCAGCCGCGAGGCGGCCGGCAACGTGCAGTCGAGGCCGCTGCAGAGCCTCGGCATGGGCTGCGTCATGCTGATCGGCGTGCCGTTCGCGATCATCGTGCTCCTGATCACGATCATCGGCATCCCGCTCGCGATCCTGCTCGGCTTCGCCTATGCCATGCTGCTGCTGCTCGGCTATCTGATCGCCGCGATCTTCGTCGGCGATTTCGTGCTCGGCAAGGTGGGCACGGCGAAGCTCGACTCTGTCTGGTGGCGCGCGCTCTTCATGTTCCTGGCGCTGATCGCGCTCGCGATCGTGAAGCAGCTGCCGCTCATCGGCGGGCTTGCCGTGTTCCTGCTGTTCCTGGCCGGCATCGGCGCGTTCACGATGCGGAGCTGGCAGGGGTTCCGGCAGGACACGACCCCCGCGGCCGCGGCCCGATGAAGGCGGCGGGGCCCTTCAGCCCCGCAGGCGCTTCGCCACATCCGCCGCCAGCCGCCGGCTGACGGGCAGCATGGCGCCGCCCCGCAGGCGCACGTGCTGGTGCCCCTCGGCGTCCCGTTCCATGCCCTCGATGTGCCCGACGGCGGCGAGGGCGTTGCGATGGATGCGTACGAAGCGCGCCGCGAACTCGTCCTCGAGCGCTTTCAACGGCTCCTCGATGAGCTCCTCGCCGCCGGTGTGGCGAAGCGTCGTGTATTTCTGCTCGGCGATGAAGCACAGCACGCTCTCGATGGGAATCAGCTTCAGCTCGTCGCGCGTGCGGACGGCAATGCGCGTGCGCGGTCCCGCCGTTCCCTCCGCGATGCGCGTGAGCTGGGCACGGGTGGGCGTGCGCGCGCGGGCGAGCGCTTCCTGGAGCTTCTCGAGCCGCACCGGCTTCAGCAGGTAGCCCGCGGCCTGGGCGTCGAAGGCGGCCAGCGCATGCTCCTCGAACGCCGTCGTGAAGATCACCGCCGGCGGCTCCGGCATGCGCGACAGGTGACGCGCGGCCTCGAGGCCGTCCATGCCCGGCATGCGCACGTCGAGCAGCACGACCTCGGGCTTCAGCCGTCCCGCGAGCAGCAAGGCCTCCTCGCCGTTGCCCGCGACGCCCGCGAGCTCGGTGTCCGGGAGCTCCTCCACGAGATGCGAGAGACGCTCGCGCGCGAGCGGCTCGTCGTCCACCACGAGCACGCGCAGGTTCATGCCGGCCTCGCGCCCGCCGGGAAGCGCAGCGTCACCAGGAAATGCTCCGGCGTCTCGATCACCTCGAGCCCGGCCTCGCCGTGGAACATGAGCTCGAGCCGCTGGCGCACGTTGTCGAGGCCGATCTGGTGGCCGGGCCGGCGCGCGACGAGCTTCGGCTGCACGGGATTGCCGATCGAGATCACCGCCGTCGCGCCTTCCAGCCGCCCGGTGACGCGAATCGTGCCGCCCTTGTCGAGCGGCTCGATGCCGTGGTAGACGGCGTTCTCGAGCAGCGGCTGCAGGATCAACGCCGGAACCGGCGTGTCGAGCGGCAGCCCCTCGATCTGCCAGTCCACCTTCAGCCGGTCGCCGAGGCGCAGGCGCTCGACGCGCTCGTAGGCGCGGGCGATCTCGATCTCGTGCGCAAGCGGGATGCGCTCGCGGTGCTCGCGCAGCGACGCGCGGAACAGGTCCGAGAGGTCCGCGATCGCCTGCTCCGCCACGCGCGGGTTCGAGCGCGTGAGCGAGGCGATCGTGTTCATGCTGTTGAACAGGAAATGCGGGCGGATGCGCGCCTGCAGCGCGCGCACGCGGCTCTGCGCCTCGGCCTCGACGTTGGTGCGCCACTGGTGCGCTACGTAGAAGTAGCGGAGCGCCAGGCCCCCGGCGATCGCGCAGACCGCGAGGTTGCGCAGCAGGAACTTCAGGTGATCGGTCATGGGCGCCGAGGCGATGCCGAGCAGCCGGTTCGTGCGCTCGGCGAACCACCAGGCGCCCTCGGTGACCGCGCCCGTGACGAGCAGCATGAGCAGGAGCGCGATGGCCGAACCCTTCGCAACGTCCTGCTTCGCGAGCAGCCCGCGCGCGGCGCATAGGACCGCCGCGATGCCGAGGCCCGTCCACAGCAGGAACAGGGAAGTCTTCGCGAGGTAGGGCCAGAACTGGCCGGTGATGCCGTGACGGGCGAGCGTGAGCAGCAAGGCGACGAGCTCGGCGATCAGCACGACCGCCAGCACGCTCTGCGCGCGGCAGAAGTCCGGCAGGTAGAAGCCCGGGCGCTCGCGGCGGATCAGGAAGGTGCCGGTGGAATCCACGGCCTCAGCCCCTGCGCGAGAAGAGGGGCGCCTTCAGGCGGAAGATCGTCGAGATGTCCTCCTCGCCGTGGCCGGAGGCCTGGAGTCTCTCGTAATCCTTCAGGGTCGATTCGACGACCGGGAGCCGCGCGCCGTGCTTCGCGGCCATCTCGCGGCAGATGCGCAGGTCCTTGTCGTGATGCCGCACGCGGAAGCCCGCGGGATACTCGCCGCGCACCATGAATGGCGCGCGATTCACGAAGTACCAGGAGGAGCCCGCGCCCTTGCCGAGGATCTCGATGACCGCTTCGAGCGGCAGGCCCTCCGCCTGCGCGAAGGCCATCGCCTCGGCCGCGGCCTGGATCGCGCCGGCGCAGAGGATCTGGTTCGTCGCCTTGGTCGCCTGGCCGGCGCCCGAGGGCCCCATCAGCACGGAGACCTTGCCGAGCGCGGCGAGCACGGGCTGCGCGCGCTCGAAGGCCTGCACTTCGCCGCCGCACATGATCGCGAGCGTCGCGTTCTTCGCGCCCTCGACGCCGCCGCTCACGGGGCAGTCGAGGAACGAGCCGCCCGCACCGGCGATCAGTGCCGCCGCCTGGCGCGCGGTGTTCGCGCCGACCGTGGAGCAGTCCAGGACGATCGCGTCGCGGCGCAGCCCCGGCAGGATCGCGCCGACCACCGCGAGCAGGTCGTCATCCGCGGAGACGCAGGTGACGATCGCGTCGCAGGCAGAAGCAAGCTCGGCGGGTTTGTTGAAGGCGCGGCAGCCCGTTTCAGCGGCGAGCGCCCCGGCCTTCGCGGCGGTGCGGTTCCAGGCGCCGGCGAGCAGCCCCGCGCGATGCAGATTGCGGGCCATGTTCAGGCCCATCGCACCGAGACCGATGAATCCGACCTTCATGGCGGGCCCATTGTGCCCGCAAAGGCGAGGCTAGTTGCAGTAATCGTCCACGGCCTGCTTGGCGCGGGCGCGGGCCTCGGTGAGCTCCTGGTCGGAGAGATAGACGCGCTTGCCGTTCTCTTCGCGGAACAGGCGGCGCGACTCGATGTAGCGCTGGTAGCGGTCCTGTGCGGCCTTGCACTGCTCGACCTTGGCCTTCGCGGCGTCGTTCGCGGCAGCCTGCATGGCATCGCGCGACACGGGCGGCTCGGGCGTCGTCGGCGTCCCCGCCGGAGTCGCGGTGCCGCCATCACCCTCGTCGCCGCCCTCGTCGTCGTAGTCGTCGCCGGACTCCTCGTCCTCGACCACGCCGGCGTTGTGCACGACGCCCAGGATCCTGGCGTCGGAGCGGGTCGGCGGCAGGTCGGTGTAGTGGATCTGGCCGGAGCCATCCACCCACTTGTAGACGGTCTCGGCCGCGGCAACCGCGGTGAGGCCCGCCATCAGGAACGCCATCAGAACCTTGTGAATCCGGGACATATTCCACCCCCGACTGCGCACAGTGTGGCCTTTCCGGGGCCCGAAACCCTTGACGGCCGTCACACTGGAGGGCCGATCCGGGCCGGAGTGTAGCGGACAGGGGCCGCGGCCGCAGGGAATGGGACCACCGGCGCACCCCGGGGTTCGCCGGGGATGCCCTCGTACAAGGTGGCGTGCCGGCACCCGGGCGGGTCTGAGGGGGAACAGGGACGACCCGCGCCGGGAACCGGCCGCCGGACAAACCCGACATTGACTACGTGTTGTAGGCGCGCTCGTCGTGCAGCGCGAGGTCGAGACCCTCGACTTCCTGCTCCTTCGATACGCGCAGGCCCATGGTCGCATCGAGAAGTTTCAGGATGATGAAAGTGCCGACGCCGCTCCAGGCGATCGTAAACAGCACGCTCTTGAGCTGCACCCACACCTGGGCGCCGATCGTGACGCCCTCCGCGAGGCCCGCGCCGCCGAGCGCGCCCGCGCAGACGCCGGTCAGGATCGCGCCCACGATGCCGCCCACGGCGTGCACGCCAAACACGTCCAGCGAATCGTCGTAACCCAGCAGACGCTTCAGGCGCGTGGCGGCGAGGAAGCAGAGCACGCCCGCGGCGATGCCGATCAGGAGCGCACCGGCCGGACCCGCCGTGCCCGAGGCCGGCGTGATCGCGACGAGGCCCGCGATCGCGCCGGACGCGATGCCGAGCGCGCTCGGCTTGCCGTGCGCGGCCCATTCGAAGGCCATCCACGACAGCGCGGCGGTGGCCGTCGCCACCTGCGTCACGAGCATCGCCATGCCGGCGGTGCCATTCGCGGCGACCGCGCTGCCCGCGTTGAAGCCGAACCAGCCGACCCAGAGGAGCGCGGCGCCGATCACCGTGAACGGCAGGTTGTGCGGCGGCATGGCCGTGCCGGGATAGCCCTGGCGCCGGCCGATCACGAGCGCGGCGACGAGGCCCGCAATCCCTGCGTTGATGTGCACGACCGTGCCGCCCGCGAAGTCGAGCACGCCCCAGTCCCACATGAGCGCACCCGGACCGCTCCACACCATGTGCGTCATCGGCGCGTAGACGACCGTGAACCAGAGCGCGGCGAAGACGAGCAGCGCCCCGAACTTCATGCGTTCCGCTAAAGCGCCGACGATGAGCGCCGGCGTGATGATCGCGAAGGTGAGCTGGAAGCTCGCGAACACCGACTCGGGGATCGTCGCGACGACGGAGTCCACGGTGACGCCCGTCATGAGCGCCTTGCCGAGGCCGCCGATGAAGGAGCGCAGCCCGATCTCGCCCCCGGTCATGCCGGTCGTGTCGAACGCGAGGCTGTAGCCGTAGATCACCCACAGCACCGAGACGAGCGCCGTGATCGCGAAGCACTGCATCAGCACCGAGAGCGCGTTCTTGACGCGCACCATGCCCGCGTAGAGGAGCGCGAGCCCCGGGATCGTCATCAGCAGCACGAGCGCGGTCGCGACGATCATCCAGGCGGTGTCGCCGCTGTCGATGGCTGGCAGGGCTTCTTCCACGGCATTCCCCCTTGCGTCGAAATCTGCCGCCACGGGCGAGATTCACGTCGGCCGCCCGTGGCTGGAAACGGGTAGCGTTTGCAAGGGCATTGCACCATCCATGCCAGCGGAGTCCGCCTTGCAATTCAAAGGGTTATGCGATGCGCGGGCGCGAGGCCCGCGGGCTCGTGCACCGCCGTGGCGCAAGCGTGACCGGGTGCTGCAAGATTGTGGTTCACCGGAGGTCCCGCATGGCATTCGATCCGAAGTCGCTCGACGACCTCGCCCGCAAGCTGGCGGACTCGGTGCCACCCGGGCTCACCGCGCTCAAGCGGGACCTGGAGCAGAACTTCAAGGCGGTCCTGCAGAGCGGGCTCGCGAAGCTCGACCTCGTCACGCGCCAGGAATTCGACATCCAGGCGGGCGTGCTGCGCCGCAGCCGCGAGCGGCTCGAGGAACTCGAGAAGCGCCTCGCCGCGCTCGAGCAGGGCAAGTCGAAGACCTGAGCGCGGAAGCGCGACGGCGCGCCGGAAAACGCGCTCCGCGCCCGGGCGCGCCGTGAACCCCGCAACTGTCCTCACGCGCGCCCAGTTCGGCCTCGACGCGCCACTGGTGCGCGTGGAGGTCCACTGCGGCGGCGGCCTGCCGCAGTTCACCATCGTCGGATTGCCGGAGGTTGCCGTACGCGAGAGCCGCGAGCGCGTGCGTGCGGCGATCGTGAAGGATGGCGCCGAGTTCCCGCCCGGGCGCATCACCGTCAACCTCGCGCCGGCCGACCTGCCGAAAACCGGTGGCCGCTTCGACCTTCCGATCGCGCTCGGCATACTGGCGGCCGCGGGCCGGCTGCCATACGAACGCATGGCCGGCACCGAGTTCTTTGGCGAGCTGTCGCTCACCGGCGAGCTGCGACCGATCCGCGGGGCGCTGGCTGCCAGCGTGCATGCCACGCGGGACGGCCATCGGCTCCTGGTGCCGGTGGGGAATGTCGAGGAGGCGCGTGCCGCGCAAGGCGCGCTGGTGGCGGGCGCAGGCTCGCTCGAAGCGGTGCGCAACGCCCTGCAGGACGCCATCCTGGAATTCGCCGCGGGCCCGCCGTTTCCGGATTGCGCGCCGCGCGCGCCCGAACTGGCGGACGTGCGCGGACAGCTCGCCGCGAAGCGGGCGCTCGAGATCGCGGCCGCGGGGGGCCACAGCATCCTGCTCATCGGCCCGCCGGGCGCCGGCAAGAGCATGCTGGCGCAGCGCCTGCCGGGAATCCTGCCGCCACTTGCGGACGACGAGGCGATCGAGAGCGCAATGCTGCATTCGCTGGTGCGGGCGCTGCCCCCGGTCGCCGAGTGGCGGCTCCCGCCGTTTCGCGCGCCGCATCATGGGGCGTCGGCCGCGGCCGTCATCGGCGGCGGCGGCCGGCTGCGGCCCGGGGAGATCGCGCTCGCGCACCGCGGCGTGCTGTTCCTCGATGAACTGCCGGAGTTCCGCCGCGACGTGCTCGAGGCGCTGCGCGAGCCGCTCGAGACCGGATACGTGAGCGTCGCGCGCGCCGCCTGGCGCGGGCAGTTCCCGGCCCGGTTCCAGCTGGTCGCGGCGATGAATCCCTGTCCCTGCGGGTATGCGGGCGACGCGGACGGGCGCTGCCATTGCACGCCGGGGATCATCCGGCGCTATGTCGCAAGGTTGTCGGGGCCATTGCTCGATCGCATCGACTTGCACGTCGAGGTGCCGCGGCAGGAATACTCGGTGCTGCGTGCGATCGCGCCGCCCGGGGAGGATTCCGCGACGGTCGCCCTGCGCGTGCAGTCGGCACGCGAGCGGCAGCTGCGCCGGGGCGCATTGAACGCGATGCTCGATCCCAAGGCGCTGGCGCAGGCCTGCGGGCTCGGCGTCCGCGAGCATGCGCTGCTCGCGGCCGCGACGCGGCGGCTCGGGCTCTCCGCGCGTGCCTGCCACCGCATCCAGCGCGCGGCGCGCACGATCGCGGACCTCGCGGGCGCGGAGCGCGTGGGCGTGGCGGAGTTGTCGGAGGCGATCGGCTACCGGCGGCTCGACCGCGAGCCGCAGGCGGCGGCGGGATGAACGGCGCTTACGGGACCTGCGACACCATGTAGTCCACGGCGGACTTCACGGCGTCGTCGGAAAGGTCGGAGCGGCCGCCCTTGGCGGGCATGAAGCCGACCGAGCCCTGGAAGCCCTCGATGGCGTGCTTGTAGAGCGTCGGCTTGCCCGCCGCGATGCGCGGGCCCCAGGCGCCCTTGTCGCCGAACTTCGGCGCGCCCGCGAGGCCCATGCCATGGCAGGCCATGCAGGCGGTTTCGTAGACCAACTTCGGGTCCATCGCCTTGGCGGGCGCGGCCGGCGCCGTGCCGGCGGGCGCGGCGGGCGCGGCCGCAGGCGGCGCCTCGATCGCAAGACCGGCATTGTCCTGTCCCGCCACCGCCACCTGGCCGAAGGGCTTGATGCGCTCGTGGGCCTGCGCCTGCATGAGCGGGTCCTCGGTGTCGTATGCGCCCTTGGGGCCGCGGTCCGCGAAGCGCGAAATGCCGATCAACACCAGCGCGATGGCGATCAGGATGCCGAGCACCGCGCTGAAAACGTTCATGAAATGCCGGTCGGGCTTGGCCATTCTGCCGCTCTCGCGTGGGGATTCCGGGAACGCGAATTATACCGGGCGCCGCCGCGGTGGCGGTAGGCTCGCATTGGACGCTCGGGCGCCGCGGCCGGTAGAATCGCGGCCCGGATCGATGTCCGGTGGCCAGGGATGCTGCCGCAGCCGGCCCGAAATGCGCCCGTAGCTCAGCTGGATAGAGTGACGGTCTCCGAAGCCGTAGGTCGTGGGTTCGACTCCCGCCGGGCGCGCCAACTCGACCGAAAGGGCTCTCCATGGGAGGGCCTTTTCTTTTCCGGGTGATTGGAGTGAGATTCGACCACGAAGTCTCCGACCGGCGATCCGCGCGTCCAGGCGCACGGAGTGAGGGTATCCACGTGATGCACGCATCCCGTCATCGCGAACTGGGGGCCAGCCGCATCGCGGCGGTACTGACGGCGATCGTCTTGCTCGGCGCGGCCAGCGCGCTGTTCTTCCTGTCGCGCAGCAACACCAATGCGCCGATACTGGAACTGCCGGCGGATGCCGCGCGCGTCCCGGGCACCGCCAGCGGGATAACCGTGACGTTCGCCTGGAGTCATGGATTCGGCACGCTCGAGAGCCGTTATCCGCGCAGGGCAAGCCACTTCGTCGTGTGCGTGCTCCAGGCCGGACAGGAGTGCGCCTGGCCTGGAACGTTTGCGGCAGGCGACTCGCGACTGCCGCTGCTCGTCTGGACGGCGACCGCGGAGTCGTTGCAGCGCACGTCCATCGAATTGCCGGAAGGGGCAACAGAGCTTTACCAGCCGCGGTATCCGACACTCGACCGGCCTTATCGCTATACGTTTGCGCCGCCTGCGCCGGTTCCGGCATCGACGTCCGGACAGCCGCTACGCTGGACCGCGGGTGCCTGCAATGGCGAGCTGAATGCCCGCTGCCGCTTCGCGGCAGCGCGCGCCATGAGATTGTTCGGCGCGGTGAATCTGCACGCCATGGAGGCCGCGAACTCGGCATTCGGCAATCCCAACCTGCTCCAGCAGGACGCCATCGCGTCCAATACGGGCGCGAATGACTCCGGTGAATTTGCGACCGAGATCCGCATCTGGGAGATCCTGTTGAACCCGAGCAATCCCGCGCAGGTCCGTACGGATATCGACTCAGGCGACTTCAACGACGACACGCTCATCGTGCTCAAGAACGGCAAGCGCGTTCCACGCCGGGATGTTCCGCGCGACGCCGCAGGGGGCTTCGATCCCAAGACGATCGTCGGCATCTTCAAGCCGGGTGGCCACGAGCAGGTGGAAGTCGATGCGTACGCGAACCTCGCGGCCGGGCAGTCGGGCATCTCCGTCGCGCAGATCTCGTTCATGGTCACGCCGCCGCTGCCGCGACGCTTTGCGGTCTCCTACACGCTGGATCCGGACGGGGAAGTGCCCGAGACGGACGAGGCCGACAACAGTCTGGCCGAGAGGTCAAACCGGTTCCAGTGAGGGCGCATGCAACCGCGGGAGCTCGTCTTGACGTGGGTGGACGCGTTCAATCGCGCCGACGCTGACGCGCTGGCGGACCTGTACGCCGAGGACGCGATCAATCACCAGGTCGCCGATGCGCCCGTGCGGGGTCGCGTCGCCATTCGCCGGATGTTTGCCGCCGGCTTCGCCTCGGCGAAAATGACATGTCTTGTCGAGAACCTGTTCCAGGACGGCGATTGGGCGATCCTGGAGTGGAAGGATCCGCTCGGGTTGCGCGGGTGCGGCTTTTTTCAGGTTGCGAATGACCGCATTCAGTTTCAACGCGGATACTGGGACAAGCTCACTTTCCTGCGCCTGCAAGGCCTTCCGCCGCCGGATGCAAGCCCATGATGCCCGGCATGCGCTCCAACCGCGCGTTGCGGCGGCCGTCGCGCATCGGGACGCCGCCGCGGATGCCGGGGGCCATGCGCCCGATGCCGTGGGCCGCCTCCCTGCTCGCGGGCGGACTGTTCGTCGCGGCCGCCCTGTGCACATCCCGCGCGGAGAGCCCGGCGGAAGCGCCATCGCCGAGCCGGATTTCCCGGCTCGACGTCGCAGCCGAATCCTACGTGAGGCTGGTCCTGGCCCTTGCCGAGCACTGGCCGGACTACCTCGACTCCTACCATGGGCCGGAGGCCTGGAAGGCGGAGGCCAGGGCGGCGGCGCGGCCGTTGGACGAGATTCATCGCGACGCCAATGGCCTCGCGACGCAGCTTCGCGCCGTGGAAGTCCCGCCCGGTGACGAAACGAATGGGCTGCGTCGTCACTATCTCGTCCGTCACGCCGAGGCGCTGGCGGCGGCCATTGAATTCCACCGCGGCGCGCGGCGGACCTTCGACGAGGAATCGAAGGCACTGTTCGACGCGGTGGCGCCGCGCCTGCGCGAAGGGGACTTCCAGGAGGCGCTGGCGGAACTGGATCGCCTCCTGCCGGGAGAGGGCGGGGTCCACGAGCGGAACCGCGCCTACATGCAGCGATTCGTCGTTCCCGCCGATCGTGTCGAGGCGGTCTATCGAGCCGCGCTCGACGAGGCAAGGCGCCGCACGTTGCAGCACATCGACCTGCCGGAGGACGAACGGGTCGACCTCGAGCTCGTCGAGAACGAGGACCCGGGAATCTACCATTCCTACAAGGGGCATCACCGCAGCGTCCTCGAACTGAACGTGCTGCAGCAGCCGACCATCGACCAGGTTGCCTTCGATGCGGCGCATGAGGGCTATCCCGGGCATCACGTTCAGGCCGTCCTCATCGATACAGAATTCCTCGAACGCAACCAGTGGGTCGAACATTCGACTCTGGTGGTCTTCTCTCCATTCGCGCTGATCGTCGAAGGGGCCGGCAACTTCGCCCATGAGGTCGCCTTCCCGGACCGGGCGGATGAGGCCAGGTTTCTTGCGGAAGTCCTCTTCCCGCTCGCGGGCTTCGACCCGGCGGACGCCCCGCTGCTGATGGCCGTGCGGGAACAGAAGTCCAGGCTGGGATACGCCGCAGCGACGGAGGCGGCGCGACGGTACTTTGACGGCGAGCTGGACCGACAGGGCGCCATCCAGTGGCTCGTGGACTACGGTCTCTGGTCGGCGAACGGCGCGGAGTCGGCGCTCGAGTTTCTCGAAGTGGTGCGCGCATTCGTCATCAACTACAGCGTCGGCCACCGGCTGGTCCGGGAACATGTGGAAGCCCGGGGCGGGACCCGCGACCGCCCCGACCGGCGCTGGCAGGAGTTCGATCGCCTGCTGCGTTCGCCACTCGTCGCTTCAACCCTTGAGACGCGCAACGGGAGCCCCTGAATGCCAATCGTCGACTCTTGCATGGCTCCGGCCGGGGCCTGGCGTGTGTCATCGGCGCTGCTGTTCCTCGCCATGCTCTCAGTTATCGCCCTCGGGCCTGCATGCGCGGCCGAGCCACCCCCGGAGAACAACATGCAGAAAGTCGTCGGCATCGGCGGTCTCTTTTTCAGGTCCGAGGATCCCGCGCGTCTCGCGAAATGGTACGAGACGCATCTCGGCGTCACGCGCGTGCCCACGGACTACGACCAGACGCCGTGGCACCAGGAGGCGGGGCCGACGGTGTTTGCGCCGTTCGCGAAGGACACGGACTATTTCGGCAGGCGGGAACAGGGGTGGATGGTCAACTTCCGGGTCGCGGACCTCAAGGCGATGATCGCGCAGCTGCGCGCGGCCGGCATCACCGTCGAGGATCCCCAGAGCTATCCCAACGGCCTGTTCGCGCGGCTGCACGACCCGGAAGGCAATCCCATCGAGCTCTGGGAACCGAAGGAACCAGAGTGAACATGGCGTTGAGGTGAACCGCCCATGATGTCATTCGGAGCCAACATCAACGACGTCGGAACGGCGATCCAGCTGGCGCTCGCGCCGGTCTTCCTGCTGACGGCGATCGCGGGAATGCTGAACGTCATGGCCGGCCGCCTCTCGCGCATCGTCGACCGGGGCAGGGCGCTGGAGGAGCAGCGAGACAGCGTCGGGCCCGCCGAACAGGCGTCCATCGACCAGAAGCTCCGCAACCTGGAGCAGCGCCGGCACTTCAACAGCGTCGCCATCACCGCCTGCACCATCGCGGCGCTCCTCGTCTGCATGGTCATTGCCGCGATGTTCCTGGAGGTGATGCTCGACGCGCCGCTCAAGTGGGTGGTCGGCGTCCTGTTCACCACCGCGACCCTGACACTCGTGGTCGGGCTCGCCTATTTCCTGCGGGAAGTGCATATGGCGACGCAGACCATTCGCATACGGACTCCCGATGCGAAGTGACGTCATGGCATTCGGGCGCCGGGCGTCCGTGCTCGTGACGGCCCTCGCGCTGGCCGGTTGCGCCAGGGAGATCGTCGCGAACAGGGCGGTGGATGCGACCTGGCCCGCGGACGAGTCCGCGATCCGCGCCGCGCTGCAATCCTCCGCCGATGCCTGGAACCGCGGCGACCTGAAGGGCCATCTTGCGTACTACGAGCCGGACG
Organism: Steroidobacteraceae bacterium; assembly: GCA_036555345.1. GTDB lineage: Bacteria > Pseudomonadota > Gammaproteobacteria > Steroidobacterales > Steroidobacteraceae > SCUD01. Next base: position 9,065 of record DATBLN010000047.1, on the reverse strand, counting down.
TGACCTTCATGACCGGCAATGGCCCGCGTCCCGGCGTGGACGCGATCGAACAGGCATTCAGCGACAAGTACTTCGCCGACGGCGCGCCGAGGCAGCAGCTGCGCTTCGAGCAGGTCGCGGTGCGCGCGCTTGGCGCGGACTTCGCGCTCGCCACCGGCCGCTACGTCCTGGAAGGCGGTGGCGAGGCAGAGCAGTCCGGCTGGTACACGACGATCTGGCGGCGCACGCCGGAGGGCTGGCGTACCATCCACGATCATTCGAGTTGACGACGATGCTCCGCCTTCACCTGATTGCGGTCGCTGCGACGTTCACGGGGCTCGTGGCGCCGGTGTCGCCCGCGCATGGCGAGACCTTCCGCTGCGGCCAGTGGATCGCCTCGCCCGACATGTCCGTCGAGGAGCTGCTCGAGAAGTGCGGCGAGCCGACGATGAAGACGTCGGAGACGGTGGACGTGTATGCCCGTACGGCGGCGGGTGGCCGAGTCAGGACCGGCACGACCATCGTGGAGACCTGGACCTATGACCGCGGCAGCCAGTCCTTCGACATGGTCGTGACCATCGTGGACGGCAGGATCAGGAGCATGGAGCGCGGGAAGTGATCGCCCGCATCTGGCACGGCCGCGTCCCGACGCCGAAGGCCGATGCCTACCGCGCGTTCGTGAACGCGCGCGCGATCCCGGACTACCGCTCGGTGCCCGGCAATCTCAGCGTGCACATCCTCGAGCGGCGCGAGGGCGACGTCACGCATTTCGTCACGTTGACGTTCTGGGAGAGCCTGGAGGCGATCCGCGGCTTCGCGGGCGACGATGTCGAGAAGGCGAAGTACTACGCGGAGGACGCGGAATTCCTGCTCGAGTACGAGCCGCGCGTCGTGCACTACGAGGTCGTGGGGAAGTCCTGAGCGCCGCGGCTACTGGATCTCGAGCCGGTCCACGGCGACCGGCCGGCCGTAGATCATGCACACGACCGTGTACACGCCCGACGGCCATTGACCGGGCTCGTCCCAGCCCATGCCGCCGGCGGCATAGCCGCCGGGCCAGGTCGTTTCCGGTTCGTAGGTCAGGTTGAGTGGCGGAGAGGTCTGGCCGTCGGGCCAGTAGAAGTAGCAGGCAATCGGTACTTTCACCGTGCCGCCGAGCGGGGCGTGCGTGAACTCGACCTCGACGCCGATGCGGCGCGTGTCGGCGGCCCTGAGCACCGTCGCATACTCGCGCTCCTGCTTGGCTGGCAGGTCCTTGATGACCGGGAAGAAGCGCATCTCGGCGACGCGGATCTCGGTGCCGGCGACGTCGGTGGCGTTCTGCATCACGTCGAATGGCGCCGGCCCGAACCGGCGGCCCTCGATCGCGCATTCCACCTCGTAATGACCGGCGGGCCAGTCGTCCTCGTCCTCGACGCCCCACAGGACGTTGGCGCTGCTCGACTCGGTCTCGCCGGCGAAGAGCTGGAACGACATGTCGCGGGAGGTCGGCACCCGCGAGCCGTCCGGGCGATGCATGAGGCATTCGACCGGGAGCAGCTTGTTCTCGGCGGGCGCATCGTAGGTGCCCGTGATCTCGACGCCGAGCCAGCGCATGCGCGTTGCGTCGAAATGCGTCGCATAGGCGCGCCGGGCGATGGACTGGACGCCGACGTCCGCCTGCTCGAACAGGCGGATCGTCGCCTCCCTGAGCGGGTGGGCCTCCTGCGCGCCGGCGACGGGCGCGAGCGAGAGCAGGGCGAGCGCGGTGACGAGTCGTCTCATGCAGGCCATTCCGGGCGGCGGTCCGCGTACTCTACACTGCGCGCATGAAGTGGAGGCAGGGGCTGCCGCTGGCGGTCGGCCTGGGGGCGGTGGTCGCAGCGTTCTTCGCGGACCGCATCCCGCAGGACCCGGCATATCACGCGTTCGCGGACGGTCGCGAAATCGCGAGCGTGCCCAACTTCTGGAACGTCGCGACCAACCTGCCGTTCCTGGCGGTCGGCGTGGCGGGGCTGCTGCATGTGCGCGAGGCGGCGCTGCGCACGCATTTCGTGGTTTTCTGCGTGGGAGTTGCGCTCGTCGCGGCCGGTTCCGCGTGGTATCACCTGGCGCCCTCGAATCCGGCGCTGGTCTTCGACCGCCTGCCGATGACGATCGCCTTCATGGCGCTGTTCGCGGCGGTGGTCGCGGATCGGGTGTCGCCGCCTCTCGGGAATGCGCTGCTCTGGCCCTGCGTCGCCACGGGCATCGCGAGCATCGGCTGGTGGCACTTCACCGAGAGCGCCGGAAGTGGTGACCTGCGGCCTTACGCGCTCGTGCAGTTTCTGCCGATGCTGCTGATTCCGATGATGTTGATCCTGTTCCGCGGCGAGCTGTTGCAGTCGCGCTGGATCTGGCCGGCGCTGGCCGCCTATGTCGCGGCGAAAATTGCGGAGCACCTGGACGGGCCCGTCTTCTCGGCCGGCGGCCTGGTCAGCGGTCACAGCATCAAGCACCTGCTGGCCGCGCTCGCGGCCTGGTGGCTCGTCCGCGCCTTCCTGGTGCCGGGTCGTACATTTCGTACATGTTCAGTTGATGAACATGTACGAAATGTACGACCCGGCACCAATTAGATGTCGCCGGCGAGGGCCTTGTAGAGGGCGGCGAGGGCGGTGGCGCGATTGGTGGCGGCCTGGACGTGCTGGTCCTCGAGGTCGAGCATGCTGCGCTCGGCGTCGAGCAGCGCGAGGTAGTCGCCGGCGCCCACGTCGTAGCGCAGCCGCGCGAGGCGCGCGGCCTCGGCCGCGGCCGCGGCGCCCGCCCGCAGCTGGTCCTCGGCGCGGTTCGCCGCGCGGAAGCCGGCGAGCGCGTTCTCGGTCTCCTCGAGCGCGCGCAGCACCGTCTCCTGGTAGCGCGCGATCGCGCCGCCGCGCCGCGCCTGCGAAGCCTTGTAGTACTGCCACACGCGGCCGAAGTCGAGGAAGCTCCAGCTGATCGAGGGCCCGTAGCTCCAGCGTTCGGCCGCGGCGTCGCCGATCGAGCTGCGGTCCTGGCCGGTCCACCCGAAGGTGCCGAGCAACTCCACTTTCGGGAAGAACTCCGCGATCTGGTCGCCGACGTCCGAGGTGAGCGCAGCCAGATCCCGCTCCGCCGTGCGGATATCCGGCCGCCGGCGCAGCCAGTCGGCCGGCGTTCCGGTCACGACCAGCGCGGGCAACTCCGGAATGGCCGTCGTGGCCGAGAGCTTCGAGCGCAAGGTCTCGACCGGCCAGGCGGTCAGCACCGCGAGACGCTGCTCCTGCCGCACGAGGTCGGCCTCGGCGAGCGGGACGGTGGCGGCCAGGCTTCGCAACTGCGCCTCCGCGCGCGCGAGGTCGAGCTGGCTCGAACTGCCGGCATCGACGCGCGCCTCGAGGATGGCAATGTTCTCCTCGAGGTTCGCGAGCTGGCGCTCCTTCAGGGCATGGCGTTCGCGCGCGCCGATCAGCGAGAACCAGGCCTGCGCCGTCTCCGCGATGATCGAGAGGCGCACGTCGGCGAGCGCGGCGACGTCGCGCTCGACGCGCCGCCTGATCGCGCGGTTTTCGTTCCGCAGCCCGCCGAAGAGGTCGATCTCCCAGGTCGCGTCGAAGCCGGCGCGATAGGTCTCCGTGCGGAAGCTGGAGGGCGGCGAGAAAGGATCCTGCGACGAGAACTGCGCGCGCTCGCTGCCGGCCTCGGCCGTGACGGTCGGGATCAGGCTGTACACCGAGAGCCCCGACAGTGCCCGGGTCTCCGCCAGCCGGGCCGCGGCCTGCGCGATCGTGGTGTTCGCCTCGAGCGCGCGCGCGATCAGCCCATCGAGCTCGGCGCTCCCGAAACTCGCCCAGATCCTGGACGCGGCCGGCTGTGCGGCCGCATCCGCCGTCGACTGGTCGAACCTCGCGGGCAACGGCGATTCCGGGACGACGTGGCGCGGCCCGACGGTGCAGGCGGACGCCAGCGCCGCGAGCGCCAGCGCTGCAAGCTTACGCATGGCTGCCGCCCTCCGCCGCGTGGCGCTCGGCGCGCCCGAGTTCCCGCCGCTGCACGAGCTTGCGGATCACGACGTAGAACACGGGCGTGAAGAACAGGCCGAAGAAGGTCACGCCCAGCATGCCCGCGACCACCGTGATGCCCATGACGTAGCGCACTTCGGCGCCGGCGCCGGAGGCGAACACGAGCGGCAGCACGCCCGCGATGAAGGCGAAGCTGGTCATCAGGATCGGGCGAAGGCGCAGGCGGCAGGCTTCGATCGCCGCCTCGACGATGCCCTTGCCGTCCTCCTCGCGGTCGCGCGCGAACTCGACGATGAGGATCGCGTTCTTGCAGGCGAGGCCGATCAGCACCGCGAGCCCGATCTTGGTGAAGATGTTGTTGTCGAGGAAGGTGGGCGCGAAGTCGGGCGGCGACACCGCCAGCCACAGGCCGTGCAGCGTGTTGACGAGCCAGGTGCCGCCGATGGCGGACAAGAGGCATAGCGGCACGATCAGGATGATCGTGAGCGGCACCGACCAGCTCTCGTACAGCGCGGACAGCACCAGGTACACGAGCAGCACGCACAGCGGGAACACGAACAGCGCAGTGTTGCCCTGCGTGATCTGCTGGTAGGTGAGGCCGGTCCACTCGAGGTCCATGCCGCGCGGCAGGGCCTGGTCCGCGACCGCGCGCACCTGCTCGAGCCCCTCGGTCGAGGACAGGACCGCCGGGTTGAGCCCCACCGACATGTCGGCCGCGGGGTAGGCGTTGTAGCGGATCACCGGGTCCGGCCCGTAGCTCGGCGCGACGTCCACGACCGTGCCGAGCGGCACCATCTCGCCGCGGTCGTTCCTGACCTTGAGCGCCTCGATATCCTTCACGGTCGCGCGAAACGGGGCATCCGCCTGCGCGTACACGGAATAGGTGCGGCCGAACAGGTTGAAGTCGTTGACGTAGGCGGAGCCCAGGTACACCTGCAGCGTGTTGAACACGTCGGTCAGGGACAGGCCAAGCTCCTTGACCTTGGTGCGGTCCACCGTCGCGTCGAGCTGGGGCACGTTCGACTGGTAGGACGTGAACGTGCCGAGCGGGTCGAAGCCCGGCGTCTGGCCGAGGGCGCCGATGAGTCCCATCGTCTGGTTGTACAGCTCGCCATAGCCGAGGCCGGCGCGGTCCTGCACGTACAACTCGAGGCCGTTCGCATTGCCGAGGCCGAGCACCGGCGGCGGCAGCAGTGCGAACGCGAGGCCCTCCTGGATGCTGCCGTAGCCCATGTTGATGCGCGCCGAGATCTCGCCGGCCTCGAGCTCGCGCCGTTCCTTCGGCTCGAGACCGATGAACATGACGCCGACATTCGGGGTGGCGACGAAGTGCACCGCGTTGAGCCCGGGGAACTGCACGGCGTTGCTGACGCCCGGCACTTCCATCGCGATCTCGCCCATCCGGCGCATCACGGCCTCGGTGCGGTCGATGGTCGCGGCCTCGGGAAGCTGCAGGATGGCGAACAGGTACTGCTTGTCCTGGAACGGAATGTAGCCACCCGGCACCGCGCGGAACCCTAGGATCGTGACGACCACGAGCACCGCGTAGATCGCGAGCAGGCGCGGCGCGCGGCCGATGGTGCCGCCGATGCCGGCGGAGTAACGGTCGCCGAACCTGCGGAACACGCGGTTGAACGCCGCGAACGGCCGCCCGACCACGCGCTGGATCGCGCGCCCGAGCGCGTCTTTCGGCGCGCCGTGCGGCTGCAGCAGCATCGCCGCGAGCGCCGGGGAGAGCGTCAGCGAGTTGAAGCCCGAGATGATCACGGCGGCCGCGATCGTGACCGCGAACTGCCGGTAGAACTCGCCGGTGACGCCGCCAAGGAACGCGAGCGGCACGAACACGGACGACAGCACCAGCGTGATCGCGACGATCGGGCCCGAGACCTCGCTCATGGCCTGGTGCGCGGCGGCGCGCGGCTTCATGCCGCCCTCGATGTGACGCTCCACGTTCTCCACGACCACGATCGCATCGTCCACCACGATGCCGATCGCGAGCACGAGGCCGAACAGCGTCAGCACGTTGATGGAAAAACCGAGCAGCCACAGCACGGCGAAGGTGCCGACGATCGAGACCGGCACCGCGATCAGCGGGATCAGCGAGGCGCGCCAGGTCTGCAGGAACAGCACGACGACGATGACGACCAGCGCGATTGCCTCCAGCAGCGTCGTGATGACCGACTCGATCGAGTCGCGCACGAACACGGTCGGGTCGTACACCACCGACCAGCGCACGCCCTCCGGGAAGCTGTTCTCGAGCTCGGCCATGCGCGTTCGGATCGCGTCCGACAGCGCGATGGTGTTCGCGCCGGGCGCCTCGAAGATCGCGATCGCGGCCGCGTCCTCGTTGTTGAGGAGCGACCGGATGGCGTAACTGCTGGCGCCGAGCTCGACGCGGGCGACGTCCTTCAGGCGCGTCAGCTCGATGCCGTCCGCCTTGAGCACGATGTCGCCAAAGGCCTCGGGCGAGGCGAGGCGGCCCTGGGCGTTGACCGAGATCTGCAGCACCGAGCCTTCCGGCGTCGGCGGGCTGCCGATGCTGCCGGCCGAGACCTCGACGTTCTGCTCGCGGATCGCCGCGACGATGTCCCCGGCGGACAGGCCGCGCGCCGCCGCCTTGGCCGGGTCGATCCAGACGCGCATGGCGTAGTTGCCGATGCCGAAGGCAAACGCCTGGCCGACGCCCGGCAGGCGCGCGAGCTCGTCGCGCACGCGCAGGTTGGCGAAGTTCGAGAGATACAGCGCGTCGTAGGTCTTGTCGGGCGAGTCGAGGTGCACGACCATCGTCAGCGTCGACGAGGCCTTGACGGTCGTCACGCCGAGCTGGCGCACCGCTTCAGGCAGGCGCGGCAGCGCCTGCGACACGCGGTTCTGCACCTGCATCGTCGCGAGGTCGATGTCGGTGCCGCCCTTGAAGGTGATGGCGAGCTGCATCTGGCCGTCGGAGCTCGACGTCGATTTCATGTAGATCATGTTCTCGACGCCGTTGATCGCCTCCTCGAGCGGCCCGGCAACCGTCTCGGCGATGGTGCGCGGGTTCGCGCCCGGGTAGTTGGCGGTCACCGACACCGAGGGCGGGACGACGTCCGGGTACTCGGAGATCGGCAGGCTCGGGATCGCGATCAGGCCCGCGACCAGAATCAGCGCCGACAGCACCGTCGCCAGGATCGGCCGGTCGATGAAGATCCGCGAAAAATCGGTGTGCGCGGCCATGGCGCGTCAGCCTGCGGCCGGGGCCTGCGCGGGGGCGGGCGGCGGCAGGTTCGGCTGGTCCATCGGCACGTCGCGCGGGTTCACGGGCTGGCCCGGGAAGAAGATCTTGCGCATGCCGTTGACGATGACCTTGTCGCCGGGCCGGAGGCCGGACTGCACGACGCGCAGCCCCTCGACGTGCGGCCCGAGCGTGACGTCGCGGCGTGCCGCGATGTTGCCTTCGCCGAGAATGTAGACATAGCGGCGGTCCTGGTCCGTGAGCACCGCCTGCTCGTGGATCAGCAGTGCGTCCGCCTGCGAGGCACCGAGCAGGCGCACGCGCGCGAACAGGCCCGGGGTGAATACGCCGTCCGGGTTCGGCAGCACCGCGCGCGCGCGGATGGTGCCGCTCTGCGGGTCGAGCGCGTTGTCGACGAAATCCATCTTGCCCTCGTGCGGAAAGCCGTCCTCATTCGCGAGGCCGACCAGCACGGGATTCGCGGCGTCGCGCGAGCTTTCGCGCGTGCCGTTCCGCGCCAGCTCCTGGTAGCGCAGGTACGCGCGCTCGTCGCCGGTGAAGGTGACGTAGACCGGATCCACCGAGACGAGCGTGGTCAGGAGCGTCTGGTTCGCGTTCACGACGTTGCCGGGCTTGACGAGCGCGCCGCCGGCGCGGCCGGCAAAAGGCGCGGTCACGCGCGTGAAGCCGAGGTCGAGTGCGGCCTGGGCCTGGCGCGCCTTCGCGGCTAGCAGATCCGCATCCGCCTGTTGCGCCTCCATGCGCCGCGCGTCCAGCTCGCCCTGCGATACGGCGCGCGCGGCGATCAGCTGCTCGGCGCGCGCGAGTTCCTGCTTCGCGAGCGCGACGCGCGCCTCGGCGCGGGCGGCGTCCGCGCGCGCGGCCTCGGCCGCGGCCGCGTACTCGCGGTCGTCGATCGTGAAGAGCAGGGCGCCTTTCTCGACCAGCCCGCCCTCCCGGTAATGCACGCGGCGCAGGTGGCCGGAGACGCGCGGGCGGATCTCGGCCGATTCGATCGCCTCGATGTGGCCGCTGTAGTCGTCCCATTCGGTGACCGATTTCTGCACCACCGTCGCGACGCTGACGTCGGGCGGCGGGAACTGCTGCTGGTCGCCGCCGCCGCAGGCGGCGAGGACGAGCGTGGCGATCGCGGCGACGGCGGTGCGATAGCGGCGTGTTGCCGCGCGGGGGGAGGGGACCATGGCTCAGGCTTCCTTGGCGATCTTCTTGGTTGTTCGGGCGTCCGGTAACTGTTCGTCACCCCACTTGCGCGCGAGTTGCTCCATGAGGGCGACGAGCCGTGCCCGCGCGGGCGCGGGCATCTGGTACATCTGGAACAGCTCCTGCCACATGAGCCCCTCGGCGGCGAGGTGCACCAGTTGCAGGCGCAGGTCACGGTCCGTCCATTTCTTGCGGCCGAGCCGCTCGCGCAGGTCCTGCCGGCAGGGATCCATCAGCGAAGGGTCGAGCGTCGCGGCCGAGAGCATGCCGCAGAGGAAGCGGCGGTGAGACTCGTCCTGGGCGTTCAAGGTACGGATGAAACCGAGCAGGCGCGCGGTATCGGGGTTGCAGTCGCACGGGGTATGGGCCGCCTCCGCCCTGTCCCATTGCTCGAAGTCGGCCTCCAGCAGGCCCCGGAGCAGGTCTTCCTTGGTCGGGAAGTGGTAGGTGATGCCGCCGCGCGTGATGCCGCTGACCTTGACCAGCTCGTCGAAGGTGAGCGCGCCGGCGCCCTCGTTCTCCACGATCTGGCGGGCCGCGGCCAGGATCTTCTGCTTGGCAACCGGAGGCCTGGACATGGCCAATAACTATACAGAACGTTCTGTACAGGTCAATAGGTGCCGGGTCGTACATTTCGTACATGTTCATCAAATGAA